>CBFIFY010000009.1:0-99548 GCA_965661985.1 uncultured Myxococcota bacterium
TATTAACGGAAAAGCAATGGGGGAGAGTGACTGGCACTCGAATACCCCATCTTTCCATAACTACTCCACTTGGAGTTCGGTGAGACTATGCCAAAACAAAGCAAACGATTGTCTGCGTTGAGAGCAAAAGTTGATCGAAATCATCGCTACTCGGTGACAGAAGCATTTGCAGCTGTCAAAGAGATGGCGAGCGCCAAGTTTGACGAGTCAGTTGATGTTGCTGTGCGATTGGGTGTAAACCCTCGTCATGCTGATCAAATGGTTCGTGGTGCTTGTTCTTTGCCCCATGGTACTGGTAAAGGCGTTAAGGTGCTTGTGTTCGCAGAGGGAGATGCTGCTAGCATCGCCACTGAGGCCGGCGCTGACTTCGTTGGTTCAGATGACCTGATCGCAAAGATTAAGAACGAAAACTGGTTGGATTTCGACAAAGCAGTTGCTACACGTAAGATGATGCCGCTGTTGGCTAGACATCTCGGTCGAGTATTGGGACCCAGAGGCTTAATGCCAAACCCAAAAATCGGCACGGTTGTTGAAGCTGACAAAATGGCTGACACTGTACAAGCGTTGAAACGCGGAAAGATTGACTTTCGTGTTGAAAAGGCTGGTATTATTCATGTCAGTATTGGTCGCAAATCAATGGACGCAAAGGCCTTGGAAGAAAATTTCCTTGAGCTTTTGAAAGAGTTGATTCGACTGAAGCCTGCATCTGCAAAAGGTGCGTACGTGAAATCCATTACTGTATCCTCAACGATGGGACCCGGTATGAAACTGGATATTGCAGAAGCAACCCGTTTAGCAGAGGAGGGAGCATAACATGGCAACGAAAGCAGAAAAGCAAGCGCGTATTGATTCCCTTCGCAGTCAGTTGGCTGAAGCACCATTGGTCGCTTTGGTTGATTACAAATCCATTACAGTTGAGCAAGTAAACTCTGTACGACGCACGCTCGAATCAAAAGGTTTGACATACCGCGTTGAAAAGAATACTTTGATCAACCTCGCTATTCAAGACACTGACAAAGCAGGACTGAATGAACACTTAGGTGGTATGGTTGGGGTCATCATTTCAGGTGATGATGCAATCGATGCTGCAAAGACCATTCGTTCTGTCACCAAAGAATTTAAAGGATCAACCTTTGTTGTTAAAGGTGGATACTTTGATGGTGATGTATTGGATGCAAAGTCCTTGGACAAAGTAGCAGATCTTCCAAGCAAAGAAGAACTGTTGACAACATTGTTGCGAACGATACAAGAAGGACCACGACAAGTTATTGGAGTTATTCAAGGACCTGCGCGTGATCTGGTTAATCTTATTAAAAACTATGAAAATAAACTTTCTGAGGAATAAACATTTCTCACCAAAACTCAAAATGACTCTATTGGAGAACAATCATGTCTGTAGATCAAGCAAGTGTAATTGAATACATCAAAAATTTGAAACTTGGCGAAGTAAAAGCCCTTATCGAAGCTCTTGAAGATGAGTTGGGTGTTTCTGCTTCTGCTCCTGTAATGGCTTTCGCTGGTGGTGCTGCTGCTGGTGCTGCTGAAGAAGCTGCTGAAGAAAAAACAGAATTCGACGTCGAATTGACTGGTCTTTCTGATGCAAAAGCAAAAGTTAAGGTTATCAAAGAAATCCGTGGTATTACTGGTTTGGGCCTTAAAGATGCCAAAGCTTTGGTAGAAGGCGCGCCTGCCATCATCAAGGAAGCTGTTAGCAAAGAAGCTGCTGCTGAAATCAAAGAGAAAGTTGAGGCTGTTGGCGGTAAAGTTACCATCAAGTAATCATCTTTTACGTGTGGAGAGATTCGTCTCTCCACACATTGTTGTGTTTTTTTCTTTTTACTTTTTGTCATCTCTGTTGGATCGCCCGTACTTTTATGATCCGCAGAGTGTTTTGCTATAATAGTGCCATTTGCATACTGAGGAGCCCTTATGTCTAGACTACTGTCCAACAATTATCGTTTCCGTCGCTCCTTCGCCAAGAATCCACCGGCGATTGACTTTGACAATTTGATAGCGATTCAACTCCGAAGCTATGAAGAGTTCTTACAAAAGGATATTCCTTCATACGAGCGCAATAAGAAAGTTGGCTTGGAGTCTGTATTTCGCTCTGTGTTTCCGATTCAAGACTTTAAACGTGAGAAGGAACTAGAGTACATTTCGTATGAGTTGGATGAGCCCAAGTACGATGTTGATGAATGTCGTGAGAAAGGCCAAAGCTACAGCGCTCAGTTGAAGGTGACTGTAAATCTGAGCACATACAGCCACAACATTGAAAGTGACGAGTTGGAGTTTGCGGCATCAATTCAAGAAGAAGTGTTCTTTTGCGATCTTCCTTTGATGACAGAAAACGGAACATTCATCATCAACGGAACCGAACGTGTCATTATTTCACAGTTGTATCGTTCTCCAGGTGTGTTTTTCTCAAGAAAGAAGTTGAAAAGTACTGCTGGGATTCGTGAGGTTCTCAGTGCAAGAATTATTCCCAATCGTGGTTCTTGGATTGACTTTGAGTTTGACACCAAAGACATTCTGAACGTACAGATTGATCGAAGAAGAAAGTTGCCGGCTACAATTTTGTTGCGTGCTTTGGGCTATGGAATTGAAGATCTTCTGTCTTACTTCTACGATATTGAACGCGTGTACATGAAGAAGGTTGGAAACACGGTCAAGTGGTTCAAAGAAACACCTGTTGAAATGTTGAAGATTCAACGCGCGACTGGAAGCATCTATAAAGATGGGAAAGAAGTGCTTGAACTCAACGTCGGCGAGAAACTGAAGAAAAAGCATTTGCGTAAGATCTCTGCAGGAATGACAGACGTTGTTAAGCGGACCATTTTGGGAGTTGAAAAGGATGTTGAAGTTGTACATATGGAATGTACACGTCAATATTTGTACCCAAATGCAGAAGGGGAAGGTGCAAACTTAGAAGCTTGGCCAAGAATGTACTCCGCGACCGCCATTCTTACTGAAGGTGAAACATATCAAGTTGTGGATGATGATTTCCAGGTTCACGAGAAGAGAGATACCAAGAACCTGCTTCAAGCCAATCAACGATTGACAGAAGATGTTGTAAACGAAGCGTTGGAAGCTGGCTTGACAGAGTTTTTCACCATTCGCATTGACAACAAAATGATTTCTCCAGCGTTGCGAGACACATTGGCCGTTGATAAAATCAATGAATTTCCCGAAGAAGGCGATGCCAGTCCAGTTGAGCAAGCCAAAATTCAGATTTACAAGCATCTTCGACCAAGTGATCCACCAACGGCTGAAAATGCGGCGAAGTACTTTGAGCGATTGTTGAATGAAACACGCTACGATTTGTCTCGTGTCGGAAGAATGAAACTCAATCACAAGTTGTATAAGTCTCAAGGCGATGCGGATGCTGCTCCAGACGTAGAAACGACAGTTCTGCAAAATGATGATTTGCTTCGAGTTGTAAAGTACATTTGTGACTTGAAGAACAACAAGCCAAACGTTGAAGTGGATGACATTGATCACCTTGGAAATCGCCGTGTCCGTGCAGTGGGTGAGCTGATGGAAAATCAGTTTCGCACGGGACTTGTGCGAATGGAAAAGACCATTAAAGAGAAGATGGGACTCAATGAAAAAGCAGGATCTGTTCAGGACATTATTAACTCCAAACCAGTGAATGCGGCTGTAAGAGAGTTTTTCAGTTCTTCACAACTTTCTCAGTTTATGGATCAAACAAACCCACTTTCAGAAGTCACACACAAAAGACGTTTGAGTGCATTGGGTCCTGGTGGATTGACACGTGATCGCGCCAGTTCAGAAGTGCGTGATGTGCACCCAACACACTATGGTCGTATGTGTCCAGTTGAGACCCCTGAAGGTCCAAATGTTGGTTTGATTGCATCATTGGCTTCTTTTGCCCGTGTTAATCAACATGGTTTCATCGAAACGCCATACCGTACTGTAAAGGATGGAAAGGTCACGAATGAAGTAGAATATTATATGGCTTTGGATGAGCGAGGCGAGCGCATTGTTGAAGCGGCAACTAAAATTGACAAAGAAGGAAATCTTCAAAGTGATTTTGTGACTGCGCGTAAAGATGGTGATGTTCTTTTGTTCAACAAAAATGACATTAGTCTAATGGATGTTGGTGCCAATCAAATGGTATCGGTTGCCGCTTCCTTGGTCCCATTTCTAGAAAATGATGATGCAAACCGTGCATTGATGGGATCAAACATGCAGCGTCAAGCAGTGCCTCTCATTCGTACTCGTGCCCCTTTGGTCGGAACGAGTATGGAGCGCATTGTTGCGAGAGACTCAGGTGTAACGACCCGAGCAAGACGAAACGGAATCATTACAGACGTGGATGCCAAGCGAATTGTATTGCAGGCAACCGAGATGGATGGAGATATCGGTGGTGATATTGAAATCTACAACTTGACCAAATTCCGCCGTTCGAATCAATCTACATGTATCAATCAGCGACCGCTGGTACGAATCGGAGATGAGGTTCAGGCTGGTGACATCATCGCGGATGGTCCTGCAACTCAGTATGGTGAGTTGGCTCTGGGGCAAAATCCGGTAGTTGCTTTCATGCCGTGGCAAGGGTACAACTTTGAGGACTCGATTCTCATTTCAGAGCGATTGGTACAAGAAGATGTCTACACTTCTATTCACATTGAAGAATTTGAGGTGGCTGCACGAGATACTAAACTGGGTCCAGAAAAGATCACCAACGACATTCCAGGTGTTGGGGATGAAAAACGCCGCAATCTTGATGATTCAGGGGTTGTTCGCGTTGGTGCCTACGTTAGACCTGGTGATATCTTGGTTGGTAAGATCACCCCTGAAGGGGAACGACAACTCACCGGTGAAGAACGTCTCGTTCGAAATGTATTCGGTGAAAAGGCAGATGAACGAAAGGATTCTTCTTTGAAGGCGAAGCCTGGGTGTGAAGGTGTTGTCATTCATGCCGATGTTTTCCATCGTGACTCTGAGCAGAAAGACGATCGTGCAAAAGAGATTGCTGGAGAGAAAGAAGAACAAATCAAAAGAGATTTGGAACAAAAGTTGCGCGTGTTGCAACAATCAGCCAAACGCAAACTTGTTCACATGCTCAAAGGCGAAAAGGTCAAGAAGGCATACAAGAATCAAGCCAACGAAGAATTGGTCTCCAAAGGTGAAACGTTGACGGTTGAGGTGCTTCAGCAGTTGGAACTCGAAGAGTTTGAAGAGTTGACCTACACAAATGATGTGTACGGAGATATCTATGACATCGTCGACAATGCTGCTGAAAAAACACGTTCATTGACGCGCCAGCACACAGACAAGATTGAGCGTCTGTCGAAAGGGGACGACTTGCCTCCAGGCATCATTAAAAAAGTCATTGTATATGTCGCCATCAAGCGCAAGCTTCAAGTAGGGGACAAGATGGCCGGTCGACATGGTAACAAAGGGGTTATCTCACGTGTCATGCCAGTTGAAAACATGCCGTATTTGGAAGATGGAACACCTGTTGATGTTGTGTTGAACCCACTCGGTGTACCTTCACGTATGAATGTGGGGCAGGTCTTGGAAACGCATCTTGGTTGGGCGGCTCGTGGGCTTGGTGTCAAACTCAATAAGATGATTGAGGAGGGACGCGAGGCGGAAGAGGTTCGTCAGTTCTTGTTGGAGATCTACAAGAATTCTGACGCGATGACAGAGATGCTCAAAGATGCGACGCATGATGAGTTGAAAGTGCTGGCCAGTAAATACAAAGAAGGTGTAACACTTGCAACTCCGGTATTTGATGGTGCATCTGAGACGGAGATCAAAGAACATCTTCGACTGGCCGGATTGGACGACGATGGTCAAACTGTATTGTTTGATGGTCGTACAGGCGAACCTTTTGCAAACAAAGTGACCGTTGGTGTGATGTATGTTCTTAAGCTTCACCATTTGGTTGATGAAAAATTGCATGCTCGTTCAACTGGTCCGTACTCTTTGGTTACCCAGCAGCCTCTGGGTGGTAAAGCACAGTCAGGTGGTCAGCGACTTGGGGAAATGGAAGTTTGGGCCTTGGAGGCGTATGGTGCTGCCTACTCACTTCAAGAAATGCTTACTGTTAAGTCGGATGACATTCAAGGTCGAAATCGAATGTACGAGTCCATCGTAAAAGGTGAACATCGCCTAGAGCCTGGAATTCCAGAGTCCTTCAAGGTGCTGATGCAAGAATTGCGCGCCCTCGCACTGAATGTGGATCTGCTTGATAAAACGGAGTTGTTGAAGCGCTCTGTAGCCATTCAAAAAAATCAATAAGAAATCGAATTAGAACCAAATTATTTGGAGTAAACAGATGAGAGACTCACGTAAGACTCAAGAAAAATCAATTGATCCATCAAGCATTGTTGCTGTTCAAATTGGACTTGCAAGTCCAGATGATATTTTGAACTGGTCAAAGGGTGAAGTAAAGAAGCCTGAAACCATCAATTATCGAACATTTCGACCAGAAAAGGATGGATTGTTCTGTGCAAAAATCTTCGGACCTGTAAAAGATTGGGAATGCTCTTGTGGTCGTTACAAGAAGCCCAAGAATCGCAATGTTACCTGTGACAAATGTGGTGTTATGGTCATGGAGAAAAAGGTTCGACGTGAACGCATGGGGCACATTGAACTGGCTACACCTGTGGCGCACATCTGGTTTTTGAAGTCTTTACCAAGTCGCATGGCCAATTTGCTAGATATTCCATTGAAAAAATTGGAAGCGGTATTGTACTGTGAGTCTTACATGGTCACAGCCATCGAAGAATATGATGATGGAGAAATGGAAAAGATCATTCGTCCCGATGGAACTATGCTGAAGATTGGCGACGTCATTGACGAAAATGAGTACAACTATCTCATGGACGGCAATGGAATCGAAGGTGATGAGAATGAAGATGGGTATTTTGGATTGTTCGAGGCAGACTTTGGTGGTAAGGTTATCGCCGAGCGTTTGCGTACATTGGATCTTGAGTCTGAAAGAGAGCGTCTGCGTCAAGCCATTAAACCCAAGCAAATCGTTGGAGCGGATGGGTCTGTAACTTATAAGCGACCAAGTTTGGCTTCTCTCCGTAAAAACACAAAGCGTTTGAAAGTTATTGAAGCATTTTTGATTGACGGCAACAAAAATAAGCCAGAGTGGATGATGCTTCAGCGAGTTCCAGTCATGCCGCCAGATTTGCGTCCGTTGGTGCCTTTGGAAGGCGGTCGTTTTGCAACGTCCGATCTCAATGATTTGTACAGACGCGTCATCAATAGAAATACTCGTCTGACTAAACTCAAGAATATGGCTGCACCAGGCATCATCATGCGAAATGAAATGCGCATGCTGCAGGAAGCTGTGGACGCTCTCTTTGACAACAATTCACGTGGACGCGGAAAGGTCGCACAAAATGCTACCAAAAAGCCATTGCGTTCATTGAGTGAATTCTTGAAGGGTAAGACAGGACGTTTCCGTCAAAACCTTCTTGGAAAGCGTGTGGATTACTCTGGTCGTTCCGTAATTGTTGTGGGGCCTGAACTTCGATTGCACCAATGTGGGATTCCAAAAAGAATGGCCCTGCAATTATTCAAGCCGTTCATTTTCAACAAACTTCAAGAACGTCAAATCACCAACACCATTAAGGCGTCTCGTAAAAAAGTTGATCAACGTGACGAGGTAGTGTGGGATATTCTTGAAGAAGTCATCAAGGAACATCCAATTTTGTTGAACCGTGCACCGACCCTGCACAGACTTGGTATTCAAGCTTTTGAGCCAATTCTTACTGAGGGGAAAGCAATCCGGTTGCATCCGTTGGTGTGTGCAGCATTCAACGCTGACTTTGACGGTGACCAAATGGCGGTTCATCTTCCATTGTCTATTGAGGCGCAAATTGAAGCACGCGTTCTGATGATGTCGACAAACAACATTTTGAGTCCTGCAAGCGGCCGACCAATCATCAATCCTTCACAGGATATCGTTTTGGGTGCGTATTACATGACCCGCGAACGGTTGGGCGTAAAGGGAGCAGGTAAGGTTTTCGCTTCACCGGATGAGGTTCAAGCTGCATTTGACACAAATGATGTTCACCTTCAAGCGGGTATTCGTGTTCGTATTCCGATTGTGAACTTCCAACGACATTTGATCCGTAAGTTTTCCGGGCTTAAAGACGCGCACTTGATTTTTGGAATGGATCAGGCTGAAGGGTGTCAAGCAGTTCATATTCACCGTGGTAAGCTTAGAACGATGACTGGCGAGGTTTCAACTGCCGAGGTGCCATCGTTGGGTGGTGAGGTTTGCATCTCAACAGATGGTAATTACACAAATCCAAATGCTTTGGTCAATGTTCGGATGAATCACTTGGGACACGATGTTGAGCCTGTTGAAAATCAGTGGACATTGGTCGCGGGTCATATTTACGACGATGAAGATGGAACCCAAGAAGTGCCTTGTTTCAATCCAGCTGGTGAAGCTTTGCCTCAACATGTGTTGACTGGTTCTGTGCAAGTCGGTGGAATTGCCAACATTCTAAATGATGGAAAGGACAACTCCGCACCAGAAGTAAAGTGGAGAGCAAGAACTTACGAGTTGCCACCAGTAAACGATGACGGTTTCAGCAGTGCTCGATACATTGCTGCCATTGATTTGTTTATGCCCAAAGAAGTCAATTATCAGTACAATACCCAAGTGCGTATTCGGTTGATGGTAGATGCGGTAAACGCGTTGAGTGAAAAGTACGGCGAAGATCTGTCACTGGTTGTGGGGCCTGCAGGTACATTTGGCTATGAAGGTAAAGTTCCAGCATTGTTAACGGGTACGATGGAAGATACGACTGTTGGACGAGTGTTGTTTTACGGCATTGTTCCGCCAGAGGTTCCATTTGACTTGGTCAACCAAGCACTTGGTAAAAAACAATTGGGTGACTTGATCGACAAGAGCTATCGTTTGGCTGGACCAAAGAAGACTGTCATTTTCGCTGACCAAATGTTGGCCCTTGGTTTTGAACAGTCTACCAAAGCAGGGATTTCGATTTGTATTGATGACATGCAGATCCCAGCATCCAAAACAAAGCACCTTCAGAAGGCTGAAGAAGAAGTTGAAAGTCTTCAGCAGAGCTACGAAGGTGGTACTTTGACGTTCAAAGAAAAGTACAATCAGGTTGTTGATCTCTGGACGCGTGTCACTGAAAAAGTCTCCAAAGAACTCATTCAAGACATTAGTACCGAATCTGTCATGGTGGATGGAGAAGAAAAAACGCAAACGTCTTTCAACTCTATTTACATGATGATTGATTCTGGTGCTCGTGGATCAAAAACGCAGATTCGTCAGTTGGCTGGTATGCGTGGATTGATGTCGAAGCCGAATGGGGAGATTATTGAAACACCGATTACAGCAAACTTCCGCGAAGGGTTGTCTGTGCATCAGTACTTTATCTCAACTCACGGTGCTCGTAAGGGTCTTGCAGATACTGCACTTAAAACAGCAAACTCTGGTTATTTGACACGTCGATTGGTTGACGTTGTGCAAGACTTTGTTGTGGTCAAGCATGATTGTGATACGATTGATGGCTTGGATGTTACTGCATTAAATGAAGGTGGTAAAATCATTGAAGACATTGGTGCTCGAGTATTGGGGCGTGTTACCGCAGAAAATATTCAAGATCCAAACTCTGATGAAATATTGGTACCACGCAATACACTTGTAGACGAAGAAATCGCAGACAAGATTGTGAGTGCTGGTGTGCAGAAAGTCAAAATTCGTTCGGTGATGGCTTGTGCTGAAAAGCATGGCGTTTGTGCAATGTGTTACGGACGTGATTTGGCTCGAGGGCGTTTGGTCAATGTCGGTGAGGCTGTTGGTGTGATTGCAGCACAGTCCATTGGTGAACCGGGAACTCAGCTAACAATGCGTACTTTCCACATTGGTGGTGCTGCTCAGGGGGGTGGTCAAAAGTCTAGTCAAGAAGTGAACAACAGTGGTGTGGTACACTTCAGTCAAGACTTGAAAGATGCTCTTGTAGTCGACCGTACAGGCAAAAAGATTACAACAAACCGGAATGGTGAAATCTACTTGCTCGACGAAAGAGGCCGCGAGCGCGAACGTTATTCCATCAATGTTGGTGCGTATGTGCTGGTTGAAGATGGAGAAAAGGTTGCCAGCAAAAAGAAAATTGCACGATGGGACCCAATGAACCGTCCGATTATTGTTCGTCAAAGTGGTGAGTTGGTCATTCACGGGAACATTGATGGTGTAGAGATTACCAAGAATGAAAACACAGGTCTGGGCCGTGTCATGGTTAAGAAAGACACAAACCACAAGATCATGCTTGAGATCATTTTGGCAGACTCTACCAGTCACAAATACAATCTTCCAGCAGAAACGCAAATTGATCCAGATGGTTTCTTGGGCATGACATCGGAAGACTTCCACAAATACTTAGTGTTGAACGAAGACGAACGTCGCGCAAGAAAACTTGAAACTCTAGAGGGAGACATCGTTGCAAAGATTCCACAAGAGGTTCAGGTGAAAAACCGCGACATTACAGGGGGACTTCCTCGTGTTGCAGCCTTGTTTGAAGCTCGAAAGCCGAAGCGCGCTGCTGTTTTGGCTACGGTAAGTGGGTACGTTCGTTTGGGCAAAGAAACCAAACGCAATCGCATTCTTGAAGTGTATCCAATGTTGGAAGCTTGTTTCGTTGATGCCAAAGAGATTGGTGCACTTGCGACTTCCTATGTTGAAGTGATTGCGTCAAATGGCGCTTCTCTTCGTCCAGGGCAGGTGATTTCAATCAAGGCACTCGAGAAAGCAAATGCTGAGGCGATTGGTCTTGGGGGAATTCCAGCGACTGCAAAAGGTTGGAGTGGAGAGCCCTTGCAAAAGGTCTCAATTCCAAAGACTCGAACAATTTCAGTTCAAAATGGTGATCAAATTCGAGAAGGAATGATCTTGATCGATGGAGACATTGATCCACACGATATCTTGAAGGTGAAAGGCCAAGTCGCTTTGGCTGAATATCTTTTGAATGAGATTCAAGAGGTCTATCGACTTCAAGGTGTAAAAATCAACGATAAGCACATTGAAGTCATCGTACGACGAATGCTTCGTAAAGTGAAGATTGTTGATCCTGGTGACAGTCATTTCTTACTCGATAAGAATGTTGAACGATACGCTTATGAGTCTGAGAATGAGCGTATTCGCAACGAAAACCAGAAAATCGCTGAAGAGAATCGCCAGAGGTTGGCGGCTGGTGAAGAGGAGTTGCCACTTCTTCGCGAGGTGAAAGCTGAACACGTATTCTTAGGGATTTCAAAAGCGGCGCTCTCTACAGAGTCTTTCTTGTCTGCTGCATCGTTCCAAGAGACCACAAAAGTCCTTACTGAAGCAGCGCTCCAGAATAAGGTAGACCACTTACGAGGCCTCAAAGAGAATATTTTGCTTGGTCGACTGATTCCTGCAGGAACAGGTTTTCAGAAGTACAAGGGCATTCAATCATCGAGCGATGAACAATAATCAACGTAGGGGCACAATGGGATCGAATCCCTGTGCTTTTGCTTGACAAATATAGGCAGGTCCGTTATGTTGACCTGTCTTTATTTCTTTAGAGAACAAAATTTGACTGACAAACAGGATAAGAAATATGCCAACCATAAATCAATTGGTCCGAAAAGGCCGAAAAAAGATTGCTAACACAACAAAGTCTTTGGCACTTCAGAAGAACCCACAAAAGCGTGGTGTTTGTACCCGTGTGTACACAACAAAGCCAAAGAAGCCGAACTCTGCACTTCGTAAAGTAGCCCGCGTTCGTTTGACCAACAAGCTTGAAGTAACAGCCTACATTCCTGGTGAAGGCCACAATCTTCAAGAACACAACTCAGTGTTGATTCGTGGTGGTCGTGTAAAAGACCTTCCTGGTGTTCGTTATCACATCATCCGTAACAAGTTGGATACCAAAGCTGTTGAAGGACGTCGCCAACGTCGTTCGAAGTACGGTGCCAAGAAACCAAAATAAACAAACATTTGAAAGGAAAGTATTATGCCTAGACGTCGCGAAGTACCCAAGAGAACCTGGTTGCCAGATCCAAAGTATAGATCACCAGATGTTACAAGATTCATGAACGTATTGATGTTGGACGGAAAAAAGTCTGTCGCTGAGAAGATTGTATACGGTGCCTTTGATCTGGTTGCTGAAAAAACACGTGAGAAGCCTTTGGAAGTATTTGAGCGTGCTCTTCAAAACTGTATGCCGGACACTGAAGTCAAGTCTCGTCGTGTTGGTGGTGCAAACTATCAGGTTCCCGTTCCAGTACGTCAAGAAAGAAGATTGGCCTTGTCAATGCGTTGGTTGATTCAATTCGCTCGCAAGCGCTCAGGTCGTACCATGCGAGAAAAGCTGGCTGCGGAGTTGATTGAAGCAGCAAATCAGCGTGGCAATGCATTCAAAAAACGTGAGGACACTCACAAGATGGCTGAAGCAAACAAAGCATTTTCTCATTTCCGATGGTAATTGGGAGAGTGTAAGGGCAAATCGTGCAGTAGCGTGTGCCCTAAACTACATCGCTAGATTTTATTTTACCCTCTCTTTCAGAGTTCTCGTCATTGGGGTGCGGTTGGGGTTCCGCGAAGTCAGACGAGTTTACACAAGCAACAAATACAGTTGTGTTTTGTGTAGACCTTTTGAGCCCAATGACAATCCATTTTCAAAATTCACAGTTCACTAAGTGGAGTCAAAAATGTCGAAGGTTCTTCGTATTCGCTTGAAAAGCTATGACCATCAGTTGTTGGATCAAGCTGCTCAAGACATCATGAACAAAATCAAAATGGATGAGGAAGATAACAGCCGTATTTCCGGACCTTTTCCTCTTCCCACCACAATCAATCGTTGGACAGTATTGCGTGGGCCACACGTCAATAAAAAGTCTCGCGAGCAATTTGAAAGACGTACTCATCATCGTTTGATCGATATCGTCAAGCCTACTCAACGTGAGATTAAGGTGTTGCAAGAGGTTCCATTGCCTGCAGGTATTTTCATTCGTTTGAAATCTGTCTAAACGCCACTCATATTTTTTAACGAAGCGACAAATTGGAGGAAAACATGCCAACGCTTCCCGTATTTAATACAAACAAAGAAGAAATCTCAAAGATTGATCTGTCTGCAGATGTCTTCGGAGCTGATGTTCGAGAATGGTTGTTCTACGATGCAGTTCGTTACCAGATGGCAAAACGCCGTGCTGGAACTCATGCTGTTAAAAGCCGTTCACAAGTTTCTGGTGGTGGTAAAAAACCATTCCGTCAGAAAGGAACCGGTCGCGCTCGTGCAGGTACTACTCGTGCTGTGCATTGGCGAGGTGGTGGTGTTGTACATGGACCGCAGGTTCGTTCACACGCCCACAAAATGAACAAGAAAGCACGACGTGCCGCTTTGATAGCTGCTCTTTCTCGTCGTTGTGAAGAAGGTTCATTGACCATCTTGGAATCTTTCCGAATGGAAACACCCAAGACAAAGGAATTCCTGAACGTGATGGGCCGCTTTGAATGGAGCGATGTTCTTGTGATTACTGGAGAAGACAACTCTCAAGGAGATGCTTTGTTCAAGTCAGCACAAAACATTAAATCAGTAACTATCCTTCCTGTTGAAGGTTTGAATGTGTACGACATCCTGAAACACCAAAATTTGGTCTTGACCAAAGGTGCTGTGGATGCAGTAATGGCACGATTGGGGTGAAATCATGGAAATGAGAAACATTTTGGTGAGACCATTGGTGACAGAAAAGTCGACCAGTGAAGTACACGATGAAAACAACACGTATGTGTTTGAAGTTGGTATGAAATCAACTAAAGCAGACATCAAATCCGCTATCGAAGCGTACTATGGTGTTAGTGTCGAAACTGTACGTACTTTGATTGTTCGTGGCAAAGAAAAACGTTTTGGTCGATTTATGGGCAAACGTTCAAATTGGAAGAAAGCCTACATTCGTGTAGCAGCTGGTGACAGCATTGATATTTACGGGGAGGAATAGTCATGGGTACTAGAAAATTTCGTCCAACGACACCATCTCGACGCGCAATGAGTGGAAATGACTTTGCCGACTTGACCAAAGGTGCAAAAGTTGAAAAGTCATTGATCACAAAGCAGTCTAAGAACGGTGGTCGTAACAACAATGGTCGCATTACTGTACGTCACAAAGGTGGCGGACACAAGCAACGGTATCGTGTGATTGACTTTAAACGGAACAAATTGAATGTACCAGGGAAAGTTGATTCCATTCAGTATGATCCAAACCGCACTGCTTTCATCGCATTGATTCACTTTGCTGATGGTGAAAAGCGGTACATCCTTGCTCCAAAACACTTGAAGGTCGGTGATACCATCATCACTTCAGAATCCTGTGATATCAACCCAGGCAACTGTAAACCATTGCATTCAATCCCAGATGGTGTGAAAATTCACAATATCGAAATGCAACAAGGTCGTGGCGGTCAGTTGTGTCGATCGGCTGGTTCTTCAGCTACTTTGATGGCAAAAGAAGGTCAATATGTGACAATTCGATTGCCCAGTGGTGAAATGCGCAAGATTCACAAGAATTGCATGGCCACAGTTGGTGAAGTGAGCAACTCAGAACACAATACTCACGTGATTGGGAAAGCCGGTCGTACACGCTGGTTGGGGGTACGTCCAACTGTTCGCGGTACTGCTATGAACCCGATTGATCACCCTCATGGTGGTGGTGAAGGTCGTTCTAAAGGTCGCCATCCTGTTACTCCTTGGGGTAAACCAACCAAAGGGTACAAGACGCGTTCTAAAAAGAATCCATCGAATAAGTTTATCGTTAAACGACGCAAATAATAGGAAAGAATTATGGCACGTTCATTAAAAAAAGGACCTTTCATTGACGATCACGTCATGAAGAAAGTTATGGCGGCAAAGCAGAGCAACAATCCTGCGCCGATCAAGACTTGGAGTCGACGCTCCACGATTACACCAGATATGGTTGGCTTGACCTTCTTGGTACACAATGGAAAGAAACACATTCCTGTGTACATTACTGAAGATATGATTTTGCATAAGTTGGGAGAGTTCGCTCCAACCCGTACTTATCGTGGTCATGCGGCTGACAAGAAATCCAAGAAACGTTGAGGAGATTGTCATGGGAAAAAATATTAAAAGACGTAAGGCTTTAAAGCTCGAAGCGAAAGCAAACTCAACTGAAGCTTCTCGTGCAGTATTGCGACTGGCTCGAGTGTCAGCTCAGAAGGCTCGATTGGTAGCGGATATGATTCGTGGCTTGGAAGCGGATGAAGCGTTGAAGCGTCTATTGTACACGCGTAAGAAATCTGCCGGAATCTTTTACAAGTTGCTTCGTTCTGCTGTAGCCAATGCACAAGTAAAAAATCCAGAGCTTAACTTGGAAAATTTGGTTGTGAAAACAGTCTTTGTTGATCAGGGACCTTCACTTCGTCGTTTCCGACCGAGAGCTCGCGGTATGGCTTATCGCATTGCCAAGAAAACCTGTCACATGACCATCGTGTTGGAAGAGCGTGTTGACACTAACATGGAAGCAGAAGCTTCAGAGCAAGGAGAATAATCATGGGACAAAAGGTTAATCCAGTTGGTTTTCGTGTTGGAATTACTCGTAACTGGGAATCTGTTTGGTATGCAGAAAAGAAAGAGTACACCAAGTTTTTGCATGAAGATTTGGAGATTCGCAAGTTTTTGAAAGACAAAGCTGCAGACGCTCAAATTAGTAAGATTGAAATCCGCCGCAAAGGCTTTCAAGCCGATGGTGAAGTGGAAATTGAGATTCATGCTGCCAAACCTGGAATCATTTACGGCCGTAAATCAAAGGGTCTTGAGATTCTTCGCGATGAGCTTCAAAACTTCATCAAAGCCAAGCCAAAACTGTTCATCATTCAAATTCGCAAAGCTGATTTGGAAGCGCAGTTGGTTGCCGAAGGCATTGCGCAGCAGTTGGTCAAGCGTGTCTCTTTCCGTAGAGCCATGAAAAAGGCGATTCAGCAAGCAATGCGTGCAGGCGCTATCGGAATCAAAGTTTCTTGTTCTGGTCGTTTGGGTGGAGCGGACATGTCTCGCTGCGAGTGGTTCCGTGAAGGCCGAGTGCCATTGCATACGCTTCGCGCGGATGTTGATTATGGAACTGCAGAAGCCAAGACAACATATGGTATCACCGGTGTAAAAGTTTGGATTTACAAAGGTGAATTCGCAAACACAGAAGGCTAAGCCTCAAGATTATTAGGAGAAAATATCATGTTATTACCTAAAAGAGTAAAGCATCGTAAAGTCCAGAAAGGTCGTATGACAGGCTTGGCTTACCGTGGCTCAAAAGTTTCTTTTGGTGAGTTTGCATTGCAGGCAACTGGATGTGGTCGAATGACTGCTCGACAAATTGAAGCTGCTCGTATTGCGATGACCCGTTACACAAAACGTCAAGGTAAGGTTTGGATTCGTGTCTTTCCTGACAAACCGATTTCTAAGAAACCAGCCGAAACTCGTATGGGTAAGGGTAAATCTGGGCCAGATCATTGGGTTGCTATTATCAAGCCAGGTCGGGTACTCTATGAGATTGACGGTGTTTCGGAAGAAATTGCCCGCGAAGCATTCCGCCTTGCAAGTCACAAGTTGCCTTTCGGTACCAAATTCATCAAACGTCGCACAGTATTAAAGTAAGGATTTTGTTATGAACTATTCAAATGAAGAATTGAAAGCTCTGTCTGATGAAGCTTTGGTGCATACTGAGTTGCAATTGGATCGTGATCTGGTTGACCTTCGATTCAAGAAAAATCGTGATCAGCTTCGCAACGTAAATCAGATCAAAGAAGTTCGTCGCAATATTGCGAGAATAAGAACTGAGCAGCGCCGTCGCGAGTTGGAAGCCAATGCAGCAAAAAACAGTTTGCGTGATCTTCATCGTGCCAGTTTTAAGGCCAACGTAAAGACATCTTCCGAAGTTTCTACGGAAGGATCTACTTTCGGGGCTGACATGAATGAACAGGTAGAAGATGCTGAATAAAGTTGACGATAGACTTTAAACCAGTTAGTTATAGAGGCTTACTTCGGTAGGCCTCTTTTCAATTGTGAAAACGGTAAGAAAAGAAGACAGCTGTTGAGTCCTAGAAAACTAGGAGACCGCAGTGACATTTCGGTATTGGTTTGATCAAATCAGCACCACTCAAATATTCAACCTTTATAGAACGAGAGAGCGATGACAAATAATGAGCAGTCGACAGGTCGCAAGCGTGTCCTCCAGGGGAAAGTCGTTTCAAACAAGCCTGCAGGTGGAAAAACTGTTGTTGTGGAAGTAGAACGTCGTGTTTTGCATCCCAAGTACAAAAAGTTCGTGAGAAGTCGTGCAAAGTATCATGCACACGATGAAAACAACGAATGCAATGTGAACGATGAGGTTCTGATTGAGGAATCACGTCCCCTTTCAAAAACAAAACGCTGGATTGTAATTGAGAATCGTGGTTCTCAGTACTAATTCAATTATTCAAGGAGATTTGGTATGATTCAGAATCAAAGTGTTCTAGATGTAGCCGACAACTCAGGTGCAAAGCGAGTCATGTGTATCAAAGTACTCGGTGGTAGTCATCGTCGTTACGCCTCTGTAGGTGACGTAATCGTTGTCAGTGTCAAAGAAGCAAGTCCGGAAGGAAAGGCTAGCAAGGGTCAAGTTGCTCGCGCTGTTGTTGTACGTACGGCCAAAGAGATGAGACGCTCTGATGGTAGTTATGTGCGTTTCGATACAAATGCTGCAGTTTTGATCAACAAAGACAAAGAGCCTATCGGTTCTCGTGTGTTTGGTCCTGTTGCTCGTGAGTTGAAAGACAAAGACTTTCACAAGATTGTGTCTATGGCCGGTAGTGAAGTTTACTAAGTAAAGATTGTAAATTAGGATTGAAAATGAAATACAAAATTAAGCGAAATGATACTGTAAAAGTCATTGCTGGAAAGAACAAAGGGCAAACTGGTAAAGTTCGTTCTGTACTTAGAGACAGCAACAAGGTTATCGTTGAAGGTGTGAACATGGTGACAAAACATGTAAAGCGCACTCAAGAAGCACCTGGAAGAAAATTCAGAACTGAAGCCCCATTGCACATTTCAAACGTTGCACTTTACGATGCTGAAAGCAACAGCATTGTAAAAGTTGGCTTTCGCGTTGAAGAGTCCGAAAATGGAAAGCGACGTTCTGTTCGGTTTAACAAAAGCACCAATCAAAAGATTGATTAAGGAGCTGTAATGCAAGCGCGAAAATTTAAAGAGTACAAGGGTACAGTCGTTGATCAAATGATGAAAGAGTTTAATTATTCCAACGTCATGGAAGTACCCAAGTTGGAAAAGATTGTCATCAATACATGTATGTCTGATGCAATCCAGAATGTAAAGTTGTTACATGCTGCTGCCAAAGAAATCACCTTGATTTCCGGTCAAAAAGCGGTGATCACAAAAGCCCGTAAATCTGTTTCGAACTTCAAGTTGCGTGAAGGCATGCCGCTGGGGGCGAAAGTAACCTTGCGTCGTGACAATATGTGGGAATTCTTCGATCGTTTGACTTCGATTGCGATTCCTCGTATTCGTGACTTTCGTGGGATTAGTCCAAAAGGGTTCGATGGAAGAGGCAACTTTTCTATGGGGATTCTCGAGCAGTTGATCTTTCCTGAACTCAAGTTCGATGACATCAAGAAGGTCAATGGAATGAACATCACATTTGTAACGTCTGCCAAAACCGATGCTGAAGGGCGTGCTCTTCTCAAGGCTTTGGGCATGCCGTTCAAAGAAAGCAAATAATCAAAGTTTAGGAGTTTTTCATGGCTAAAAAATCAAAAATTGCCAAGTCAAAGCGAACTGCAAAGTTTTCAGTACAACAAAAAAATCGTTGTAACATTTGCGGTCGTCCCCGTTCTTACATGCGTGAGTTCGATATGTGTCGTATTTGCTTTCGTGAGTTGGCCCTTCAAGGGGTGATTCCAGGCGTGCGTAAGGCTTCTTGGTAAGTTTAAAGTAATTATATATTTAGGAGTTAATTATGGATCCGATTGCAGATATGCTGACTCGAATTCGAAATTCAGCTATGGCAGGACATAACAAGATGGTTTGTCCGTCAAGTAAAGTAAAGAAGGGTATTGTAAACATTCTTCAACGTGAAGGGTTTATCTCTTCTTGGGAAGAGGTAGAAACAGGTGGGAAGCGCAAGGGAACAGTTCTCAAATCAATTGAGGTGTCTCTTCGATATGATGAAGATCATCAATCAATCTTGCGCGGTTTGAAGCGTGTTTCTAAGCCAAGTCGTCGTTTCTACGTGGGCGCTGGTGAAATTCCACGTGTTCGCAATGGTCTTGGAATTGCAATTTTAACCACAAGCAAAGGTTTGTTGACTGACAAAGAGGCACGCGATGCCAGTGTCGGTGGTGAAGTCCTTTGCTACATCTGGTAATCAAGGAGGGATAATATGTCTCGTATTGGGAATAAGGCTATCAAGATTCCACAAGGCGTTACCATTAATGTCACAGAAGGAACTGTCGTTGTTAAAGGGAAATTAGGAGAGTTAAAGACTCCATTGGTCGATACGACTGAGATTTCTATTGACGATGGCTTCGCCAAAGTTGTCAGCGTTCCAGAAAAGAGTCAACTGCGTCTTAAGAAAGGTAAGGTAAAGGCTCGTCACGGACTGATGCGCGCTTTGTTGAACAATATGGTAACGGGTGTTTCAGTTGGGTTCGTTAAAGAACTTGAATTCATCGGTATTGGTTACAAAGTCGATGTACGTGGCAAAGAAATGCACTTGAATGTTGGATACAGCAACCCCCGCATTCATCCTTTGCCTGATGGCGTTAAGGCTGAAGTTGTTAAAGGCGCAAAAGTTCCAACATTGAAATTGTTCAGTATTGACAAAGAACTTGTTGGTAAAGTGGCTTCAGAAGTTCGTAAACATCGTACACCTGACTCTTACAAAGGTAAAGGTATTCGTTACAAAGGCGAAGTTGTACGTTTGAAAGCTGGTAAGAGTAAGTAGGAGAATCTTGTCATGGCAAAAACTAGTAAAAAAACACTGGCCCGAAAACGTCGTCAGTACAAAGTTCGTAAGAGAGTATTTGGTACAGCAGCTCGTCCTCGAGTCACAGTATTTCGCTCTGCAAAGCACATCTACGCTCAACTGATCAATGATGATTTTGATCAGCTCAACTTAGATGAAGGTAACTCTGGCGAAGATATGAAAGTCGGTTCAATCACTTTGGGGTCTGTAAGTTCTTTGGATAAAGAGCTTCATCTCAAAAATGGTGGGAACTGTGAAGCGGCTACCAAGGTAGGTCAAAAGTTGGCCGAGCTTGCAAAGTCTAAAGGCATTGAAAATGTTGTGTTTGATCGCAACGGGTTCTTGTATCATGGTCGCGTAAAGGCTCTTGCAGAAGCCATTCGTGAAGCCGGTTTATTGAAATAATCTACTGAGAGGTAATCGTGGCTAGAGAAAATAAAAATAATAAAGAGCAGTCAAATGACAAAACGATTTACATCAATCGTGTTTCCAAAGTAGTAAAAGGTGGTCGTCGATTCAACTTTACTGCGATGGTTGTGACAGGCGACGCTGAAAACAACAAAGTTGGTGTTGGTTTTGGTAAAGCAAGTCAAGTACCAGAAGCAATCCGAAAAGCATCTGAGAAAGCTCGTGTTAGTATGGTGTCAACCCCAGTTGTTGAAGGTACCGTACCACACATTGTGACCGGTAAATTTGGTGCAACAAAAGTGCTTTTGCGTCCTGCAAGTCCGGGTACTGGTGTTATTGCTTCATCGACTGTTCGCTCCATCTTGGATGCGGCCGGATACACCAACGTGTTGACTAAGGTGATTGGTTCGAACAACGCGCACAATGTTGTGAAGGCAACCTTGAATGCATTGGAACGACTCGAGGCTCCAGAAGCATACGCTGTACGGTTGGGTAAATCTTTGGATGAAGTCATGGAGAATTACACTGTTGGTTCTCATGTTTGGAATACACGTCAGTAATTAGGAGACTATGATGATTAAGCTGAAAGTTACATTGACTAAAAGCGTCATTGGTTCTACAGAATCACAGCGTGCTACAGTTCGTGGTCTTGGTCTGCGTAAGATTCGCAGCAGCAAGGTTCTGAAGAATACGCCGGCCATTCGTGGCATGATCAAGAAAGTTATTCACTTGGTGGAAGTTGAAGAGGTGGAAGGGTAAAACCTTCCATACTTCCACATTAATAAGAGGTTGTTATGGCAAATGAATTGAGCAATTTAAAACCGAAAGCCGGTTCTCGCAAGAATGCAATGCGTGTTGGTCGCGGTGAAGGTTCCGGAAAAGGTAAAACTGCTGGTCGCGGTAGTAAAGGGCAGCGCGCTCGTGGTACAGTGCCCATCGGGTTCGAAGGTGGTCAAATGCCTTTGCATCGTCGTTTACCGAAGCGTGGGTTCAAAAATATTCATGCAAAGCATTATTTTGAAATTAGTGTTGAGAAACTCAATGGTAAATTTGAAGATGGTGCTATCGTAGATATTCGTGCGATTAAAGAAGTCGGTTTGATTTCTGAAAAAATCGACAAAGGTGGACGTCTTCTCAAGCATGCAAACTTGAAAATCTTGGGCAATGGTGAGATTACCAAAAAACTCACTGTGATCGCTGACAAGTTTACCAAGTCTGCAGAGGCAAAAATCACAGCTGCAGGCGGAACAGCGACTGTAGTTGGAGCGGAAACTGACAGCACCAAAGGTGAATGAGTACGCGTGACTTTTTCACTGTGATATTACTCAAGGCTTAGGTGGCTTCGTGTTTGAATCATTGATGAACATTTTTAAGATGCAGGATTTGAGAAATCGAATCCTGCTTACTTTAGCTCTTTTGGCGGTTTATCGACTGGGAATATTTATACCTTCCCCCGGTGTCGATAGAATCGCCTTGGCTGATTTTTTTGAAGACTCTCAAGGTACTCTTTTGAGTCTCTACAATCTTTTCAGTGGTGGAGCCCTTCAACGTTTCTCTGTATTTGTGTTGGGAATCATGCCCTACATTTCTGCAAGTATCATCATGCAGATTGGCCAAATCATGTTTCCGTTTATTGAGAGATTGAAGGCTCAGGGTCAAGCGGGAACAAAGAAGATCAATCAATACACGCGTTACCTTACCATTGGGATTGCCATCGTCCAGTCTTTTAGCATCAGCATTGGTTTGGAACAAATGACGACCATGTCGAACCAGCTGGTTGTTATTGAGCCAGGTTGGGGATTTCGCTTGATGACCGTTATCACAATGACAGCAGGTTCTTGCTTTGTGATGTGGCTTGGCGAGCAGATCACTGAGCGTGGTATTGGTCAAGGTGCTTCGTTGATCATTACGGCTGGTATCATCGCAGGTATACCATCTGGTGCACGAAACCTTTTCCAATCTATGAATCTTGGACAAATAAACTTGCTTGAGATTACTCTCTTGCTTGCTTTTATGATGGTTGTTGTAGGTATCATTGTCTACATTGAAAAGGGCCAGTATCGTGTGCCCATTCAGTATCCTAAAAAAGTGATTGGCAACCAGGTATATGGTGGTCAATCTACACACTTGCCACTCAAGGTCAATGTTTCAGGTGTTTTGCCACCCATCTTTGCTTCGTCTTTGATGTTCTTTCCTGCCACGATCGGTCAATTGTTCCCGAACGATTTCTTTGCAGGGATCGCTGCGGCTTTCGTACCAGGTAGTTATACCTACATGGTAACGTATGTTGTGTTGATTGTGGTCTTTACTTTCTTCTACACGGCGATCTCTTTCAACCCACAAGATGTCGCTGACAATCTACGTCGTCAAGGTGGCTACATTCCCGGTGTTCGACCTGGTAAACAAACCCAAGAAGAGTTGGATCGAATCCTCTTGAGGCTCACTGCTGGTGGCGCTGTGTATTTGTCAGCAGTGTGCATTCTTCCTGAAGTGTTGGCCAATTTCTACAATGTTCCATTCTATTTTGGTGGAACGGGATTGCTCATCATTGTTGGGGTTTGCATGCAAACTGTCGCTCAGATTGAAGGCTTTATGCTGACCCAACGATACGATGGCCTCTCAGGACCTGAAAAGAAGCAATCTAAGGGGCGCAGAGGAACGTTTCAACAAAAGACTTCTAGAAGCAAGTGATTGAGTTGAAATGAACTGTACCTTTGAATCTGAATCCGAATCAGGATCCGAATCGTCGACTTCTCGAAGGCTTATCGGTTAAATCAACTTGACTTTTTCTCGAAAATTCGATATGTAGCAATGCACTGCCATTGGTTCGTATCTGAAAACAAACCAACAAACCAAAAATACAATGAGGATTTACAATGAAAGTTCGTGCATCTGTAAAGAAAATGTGTGAAAAGTGCAAAGTTATTCGACGTAACAGAATCGTTCGTGTAATTTGCGAGAACCCAAAGCATAAACAAAGACAAGGATAAGGTAATACTATGGCTCGTATCGAAGGGGTGGACCTCCCACACAATAAACGTTTAGACATCGCGTTGACTGCCATTTATGGAATTGGTCGCGTCAAAGCCAAAGAGTTGATTGCAGCCGCATTCGGAGATGATGCTGATGAAATGTATGCAGCTCGCGCATTCCGTTTGACTGATTCTGACATTTCCAAGATTCGCAACGTGTTGCAAAACTGGCGCGAAGCCTATTTGGAAGATGGTAGCGAAAACCCTGACCACCACAAAGTAGAAGGGGATCTCCGTCGCGAAACAGCAGAGAACATCAAGCGTCTAATCGATATTAAGTGCTACCGTGGTTCTCGTCATCGTATGGGCTTGCCTGCTCGTGGTCAACGTTCCAAAACGAATGCTCGTACTCGAAAAGGTAAGAAGCGTTCAGTTGTTAAGAAGAAATAATTTTAGAGTTTACATGGAGGGTGTCTCATGGCCACCGCTAAGAAAAAAACAAATCGCAAAGTAAAAAAGCATGTGAGTGAAGGGATTGTTTACATTCAATCCACATTCAACAACACTATTGTGTCTGTGACTGACAAAGCTGGAAACGTTCTTGCATGGTCTAGTTCTGGTCACTTGAAATTCAAGGGGTCTCGTAAGTCTACACCATATGCTGCTCAAGTTGTCGCTAAGAATGCATTGGACAAGTGTAAGCCATTCGGTTTAACATCAGTATCTGTGATGGTTAAAGGTCCAGGAACTGGTCGTGAATCCGCATTGCGTGCTGTTTCTGCAAATGGATTGAGAATCACTGAGATTCGTGACGTAACACCCATTCCACACAATGGTTGTCGTCCACCAAAGCAACGTCGAGTTTAATTTTAAGATTCAAACAAGGGTCTGCTTCACTGTTCTTGAGAAGCGGACCTTTGAACGGTTTAAGATCGGTTTAACAATCACATCTTTTGAAGCGTAGAGTTGGTCTAGCCGAGTCAGCAGAAGCTTCTGGAGTAACAATGTCTAATGTAACAAATGAAGAACGCATTGCGACGAACTGGCGCAACCTCGTTCGTCCAAGAAGCATCGTCAAATCACCTTTGTCCACTGGGCAATACGGTAAATTTACCATTTCTCCATTGGAGCGTGGGTACGGAATCACCATTGGAAATTCATTGCGTCGAGTCCTATTGTCAAGTTTGACGGGTGCTGCGATCACCTCAATTTATGTTGACGGTGTTTTGCACGAGTTCTCTGCCATGCCCAATGTTGTGGAAGACGTCACTGAAATCGTTTTGAACTTCAAAGGCGTAAGAATTCGAATGAACTCGACTGCTCCCATCCAAGGTAAAATTCGTGTCGAAGGTAAAAAGGGTGAGATTGTTGATGTAACCGCTGGTGATATCCAGTTGGCTGGCGACGCTGTCGTGCTCAATCCTGAACACCACATTGCTTCGTTGACTGAAGGTGCCAACTTTTCAATCGATTTGGAGGTTGAAATCGGCTCTCGCTACGTAGCAGGTACATATGCGACGCTTGAACAGAAAGAAAAGCCTTTGGGAACAATCGCTGTGGATGCTTTGTTTTCACCTGTTCAGAAGGTGAAGTACAATGTGACAAACGCTCGTGTTGGTCAAAATACAGATTATGACAAACTTTCATTGGAAATCTGGACAGATGGTTCTGTCGATCCAGAAGATGCATTGGCCTTTGCTGCCAAAATCATGAAAGAGCAAATGCAAGTGTTCATCAACTTCCAAGAACAAGAAGAACCTGTGATTGAAGAGGTTGTGGAAGAAGAAGAGCAGTGGAATGAGCATTTGTTTGCAAGAGTTGAAGATCTTGAGTTGTCCGTACGTTCTGCCAACTGTCTACAAAATGCTGGCATCGAGTACATTCATCAACTCGTTCAACGTACAGAGCAAGAGATGTTGAAGACCAAAAACTTTGGCCGCAAGTCATTGAACGAGATCAAAGACATCTTGTCTGAGCGTGAGTTGTCATTGGGCATGAAACTGAACAATTTTCCCGAGCACAAAGCTCGATAAGTCATTAAGGAGGTGGCATGCGTCATCGTAAAGTGGGTCGTAAGTTCGGCCGAAATAGCGCACAAAGAAAGTCATTGTTTCGCAATCAAACAACTGCATTGTTGAAGCACGGTCAAATTAAAACAACCTTGGCCAAAGCCAAAGAACTGAGAATGCACGCAGAACCTGTCATTACGTTGGGTAAAAAGCATGCATGGTCAAAGTATGAAGGCTTGGCTGCTGAATTGACCTCTACATTGTCAGAGTTGGAAGGATTGTTTTCAGGTGCATCAGAAGACGCACAGAAAGCGTTGGCGGTAGTGGTTGAAAGCAATGCGAAAGTATCTGGTCGATTCCCATCTGGTTTGGGTGCTTTGATCAAGTCCTGCAAAGGTGTTGAAGGTGTTGAAACTCAACTTCAAACGTTGCATAAGGTTCGTACAGCACAGATGGCACGCCAACAGGCAATCGGACAAGCCAACTCAATGATCACCGAAAAAGCGGTAATAGAGTTGTTGTTCGGTGAGATTGCGGAGTTGTTCGTCAACCGCAATGGTGGATACACACGCGTTGTCAAAGCTGGCAATCGTGATGGTGACAATGCACCGATGGCTTACATTTCTTTGGTAAAAGAATCTGTTGTGGTCAATGTGGAAGACAATGCATAAGTGATTCTACACTGATGTGTGAGTAAGGGGGGACAGTGTCCTCCCTTTTTCTTTGCGCGTTTGGAGTGGAGTCATTAGTAATTGAGTGCACAGGAGTTAGAGTTTGGAATCCATACAAAAATTAGAACAGTACTTGAGTCAACATGGATTAAAGATGACAGCGCAACGCAAAATCATTTTGGAAACCATGGAAGATATTCCGTATCATATGACTTTAGATGAGTTGCTCCAAGCTGTTGAGAACAACGGTACTCGTGTTGGACAGGCCACCATGTATCGAACCATGAAATTGTTTGTGGATGCCAATATTGTTGAGGAACATCGCTTTGACGATGGCATAACCCGCTATGAGATTTCAGAAGAAGGTGAGCACCACGACCATTTGATTTGCTTATCCTGTGGTCAGATCATTGAGTTTGAAGACGAGCTAATTGAACGTCGCCAGCATGAAGTGGCCCAGAAATTTGGCATTCGCATCACCACACACAAAATGGAACTCTATGGCTATTGTATTGATACAGAAGCTTGCCAAGGCCGTACGGCGAAAACATAAAGTTTTCTACAATTTAAAACCAGAATTTAAAACCCCATAGTCTAAAACCCCATAGTCTAAAACCCCATAGTCTAAAACCCCATAGTCTAAAACAAAGAAAGCCCTGTCTTAAAGACAGAGCTTTGCATGTATAGTGCGAAAGGAGGGAATCGAACCCTCACAGCCTAAGCCACAAGATCCTTAGTCTTGCGCGTCTACCAATTCCGCCACTCTCGCAGAACTATATGTAACATTTAACATGATCACAATATTGCGTCAAGTGAATCATCGACTTCTTCAATGTTACTGTTCTGTCGGTTCAGTAGCGTCTGTTTCATCATTGTTGTCAACAGGTTCTTCGATGATGGGAGGCGCGATAACGGGTTTCATCAACGATGTGGGTTGAAGGTTGGGAAGTTTAGGCACCGTAAATTCTAAGTCATCCTTCGCAATTTTCTTGGCAAGTTCTTGTGTTCTGTCCGTTACATTAGAGCCTTCTTTGGCGTCTGGTGTGGAATAAAATGCCAATGTAATACTGGTCATCATAAAGACAACCGCCACGATGGTTGTAGCGCGTCCAAGTGGATTCGCATTGCTTCTCGCGGTGTAGGTTGAATTGCCCGATTGTCCACCAAACACTGCACCCGAGTCCTTGCCAGGTTGCAATAGAATGATGAGAATGAGAAAGAAACATAGAAAAACGTGTAAAAGCTGAATGAATTCCAACATAATGTATCCTTATTGAACAGCGGTGAGTATTCCAAGAAAGGCGTCTGCTTTTAGGCTTGCGCCTCCAACCAATGCACCATCAATGTCTGGTTGTGACAACAGCTCTTTTGCGTTGTGGGGTTTTACGGAACCACCGTATTGAATGCGCACAGAGTCTGCGACAAAACCAGGGTAGGTGTCGCGAAGTGTGCCTCGAATGAAAGCATGCATCGATTGTGCTTGTTCTGGAGTGGCTGTTTTGCCCGTTCCAATGGCCCAAACAGGCTCATAAGCAATCGTGATACTCGCAACTTGATCCGCGCTCAAATTGGCGATGGCAGTGGTCAATTGCTCTTTTACGATACTTTCGGCATTGCCAGATTCACGTTCTTCCAACGTTTCTCCAATGCACAAAATGGGCAACAACCCAGCGCTGAAGGCCGCTTCGACCTTTTGCGCTACGAAAGACAATGTATCTCCAAAGTGTGTTCTTCGTTCAGAGTGCCCGACAATGGCATATGCACATCCCAATCCTTTCAACATAGATGGTGAAACCTCACCTGTAAATGCACCCGATGGTTGTGGATGATGGTTTTGTGAGGCAACATGGATGCCTGAATCTTGTAGCGTTTTGATGACTGCGTCCAAACACAACATATTTGGCGCCAAGGCTATATCAACATGGCGTTGTTCCACTGTCATACTCGCAATGGCTTCTGCCAACTTCACCGCTTCTTCAACAGTCAAGTTCATTTTCCAATTGCCCGCTATAAAGAGCCTTTTTGACGAAGTCATGTTCTCTCCTCAAATCTTTGTGTTGTCTTCAAGAAATTGAAGACCTGGCAAGGTTCGCTCTTCTAGATAGGCGAGGGATGCTCCACCACCGGTGGATATGTGAGAAATGCCCGAAGCCAATCCCATTTGCTGTACAGCCGCCGCAGAGTCACCACCACCAACAATCGTGTACCCACCTTTTTCTGTGCAAGCATTCAATGCCTTGGCGATGCTCAGTGTCCCTTCTGCGGTATCTTGCCATTCAAAGACACCCATCGGACCATTCCAAAAGACGGCACTTGCACCAGATATAACCTGTTCAAAATGGGCTCGTGTTTTGGGACCGATATCAAGTCCCATCAATCCGTCGGGTATGTCGGATGAGTCCACCACGGTGAATTCTGCGTCTTCAGAGAAACTGTCTGCACAAACGTGGTCTTGTGGCAGGTGCACTTTTACTCGATGTTTTTCACACAACTCAAGCAACTGTCGTGCGACAGAAAACTTATCGCTTTCCACTTTGGAAGAGCCGACTTTTGTGTTTTGGGCTTTCATGAAGGTATACCCCATCGCCCCACCGATCAAGATGTTTCTTGCTCTACGAGCCAAGTTTTCAATCAGGACAATTTTGTCGGACACTTTTGCGCCACCCAGAACGGCGACCGTTGTACCACGACTTTTCATGTTCAACAATTCATCCAACGCACGGCATTCCTTCTCAATTAAGAGACCAGCAAAGGCTTTCCCTTGTTCTGCAAAGATTTTTGCAAGAGCGTGTACAGATGCATGTTCGCGATGAACCAATCCAAATGCGTCATTGACATAAAAGTCTCCAGCCATGGCGATCTTCTTTGCAAAATTGATGTCGTTGTTCTTTTCATTTGGGTGGAAACGAAGATTTTCGAGCAGAACAATGTCACCAGCGTTGAGGTCTCTGGTCAACGTTTCGGGTTCATCCATCACATCACAGAGACGTATTTCTTGCTCCAAGAGTGTGGTCAACGATTCCGCCACGGGCATCAAGGACATTCTAGGGTTCTTTGTGCCCTTGGGACGACCCAAGTGAGCCAACAATACAATGATGGCGCCGCGCTCCTGAAGCCATTGAATTGTGGGTAGGGCACCTCGGATTCTGGTATCGTCAGTGACTTCAAGGTCTTTGTTCAGTGGGACATTGAAGTCGACACGGAGAAGAACCGTTTTGTTTTGTAGCCATCGATTGCCCAATGAAGTTTCTTCTTCGGACTCACCTTCTTCATGTCCTTCAATCTCTACCGATTCATATTCAGTAGGGCGATGCTTTTGTTCGAAGTGTTGAAGCGTTTTGAGATTCATACAATCATTCCATGGTAAAGAGGTTGAAGAGGTGGATGCCTCATGTACCTATACTTTTGGTTGTTTATTTGTTTGACAACATTTTGGTCAAGGTCAACATTCGATTGGAAAAACCCCATTCATTGTCGTACCAACTTAAAATCTTCCCAAAACGTTCTCCTTGTACCTCTGTGAGTGCAACATCAACGATGGAGGAATGGGGATTCCCGCACAAGTCAATGCTGACCAACGGTTCATCAGAAATGCCCAATATGCCTTTGAGTGGTCCATTGGCGGCTTCAATTAAAGCAGTGTTGATCGCTTCTTTTGTGATCGGTTCACGGGTATTGAACGCCAAGTCAATCAATGAAACATTTGGGGTTGGAACGCGAATCGCCATACCGTTCAGCTTGCCTTTTAACTGTGGAAGAACGAGGGCTACCGCCTTAGCAGCTCCTGTGGATGTTGGAACCATACTCACAGCCGCGGCACGACCACGTCGAAGATCTGAGTGAGGAGCGTCAACCAGTTTTTGATCACCGGTGTAGGCGTGGACAGTTGTCATTAGACCATTTTCAATACCAAAAGCCTCATCGAGAACTTTGGCAACTGGGGCCAAGCAATTGGTTGTACATGAAGCATTGGAAACGATTGTGTCAGTGCTGTCGAGTTCACCGTCGTTTACCCCAACAACGATTGTGCGGACATCATTCGACTTTGCGGGCGCAGAGATGATGACTTTCTTTGCACCAGCATCAATATGTTTTTGTGCGCCTTCTCGAGTGCGAAAGAAACCGGTACACTCCAGCACAACATCGATTTGTTTTTCAGACCAAGGCAACTCTGATGGGTCTCGCGTCTCAGAAGTAGACACAAAGGTGTCGCCGATTTGTAGTCCACCGTCTACCGCTTGTACATCCCCAAACTTTCCATGCACGGAATCATATTTCAACAGGTGCGCCAAAGTTTTGTCATCTGTTAAGTCGTTGATGTGTACAAACTCAATTTCTGGGTCATTGAAACCCGCACGAAATACACATCGACCAATTCGTCCAAATCCATTAATTGCTACACGTATGGGCATCTTTAACTCCTCGTTGTTGTTTTGTAGGCAACTGATTCATCTAGTCTTTGTTTATAAACACAAAGTTCGTGCCCGTATATAACCCATTTTAAGGAAAAAAGAAAGATGGCATTGTTGGTTAGTAATGTTCCTTGGGTCAAAGATGGCGATTCTCTTGATATCCTCTCCAAGCACCTAGAGATTGAGTCTTATGACGTGATAGAATACGAACTTCTAAAACGGAGTGTGGATGCCCGACGTCGTCCCCCAGTGTGGCAGGCAAATTACCGCGTTGTGTTGATCAACGAAGAGAGTGTGCTTAAGCGCAAACGTCATGGTATCAGGGAATATACGAACAGGGATGCCAAACGCTATCAGCAGATTCAACTTGATCTCGACCAAGATGTATTTCCAGATGGTCACAAGACCATAGTGATTGGAGCAGGACCAGCAGGTATGTTTGGTGCATTGAGGTTTGCCGAAGGTGGCTCTAAAGTGTTGCTTCTTGAGCGTGGAGGTGCCGTAGAAGACCGTCACTATCACGTGAGAGACTTTTGGCGTCATCGTAAACTCAACCCCGAAAGCAATGTTGTCTACGGCGAAGGGGGCGCAGGTGCGTTCTCGGATGGTAAGATTTACACTCGAAAACGAGATGGTGAACTTGGCTGGGTGTTTCGACGCCTTGTAGATTTTGGTGCAGACCCGGAGATTCTTGAAGAAGGCTGGGCTCATTTGGGAACCGACAAGATTCGAGAGATATTGCCCAATCTAAGACAGCGAGTCATCGACTTGGGTGGAGAGGTCCAGTTTGGAACAACGGTCATTGATCTGGTGGTGGAGAATGGTCGTTGTGTTGGTGTACGCACGACCAATGGAGATGTACATAGAGCCGATGTTGTTGTTATGGCAACGGGACACTCGGCCCGAGACTCTTGGAAAATGATGTTGGATGCGGGTGCTGAAGCAGAGCAACGCTCCATTCGAATTGGGGCAAGGGTCGAACACCCTCAAAAATTGATTGATCAGGCCCAGTATGGCAGTGAACGTGGCGAGTTGCCGGCTGCCTCTTATCGTCTTGTGTCTCGACCACCGAAAGATTCTGAAAAGCGCGGCGCACACACCTTTTGTATGTGTCCAGGAGGCACAGTGGTTGGTGCCACCAGTCAAGAGGGGCGCGTTGTGGTCAATGGAATGAGCTACTCTGGTCGCAAAGCCTATTGGGCCAATTCCGCAGTCATCGTAGAGGTGACCAAAGAAGATTTTGGATCAGACGATCCACTCGCAGGAGTGGAATTTCAAGACCAGATTGAACAGAAGGCCTTTGAACTGGGTGGAGGTGAGTTCAATGCGCCAGCCCAACGTGTGACCGATTTTCTACAAGAGCGCCCGTCTGAAGATTTGCCACGGACCTCGTTCACTCAAGGTGTAACCCCGAGCAATCTGTGGGAACTTTTTCCTCGACCCATCGCAGAAGGTCTCAAAGAAGCCATTTTGTTCTTTGATCGCAAAATCAGTGGGTTTGCTGGAGAACAGGGGGTTTTGATCGCTCCAGAAACCAGAACGACGGCGCCACTGCGATTTCTTCGAGGAGAAAATATGGAATCCACTGGGTTGCCTGGCATGATGCCCATTGGAGAGGGTGCAGGGTACGCAGGGGGAATAGCCTCTGCCGCACTTGAGGGATTTAGAGCAGCAGAATGGCAGATGAAGCCGTATTTAAAAAAGAGTGCAACGTCATAGAAGATTGTTTCGTCTTGGCAAACTTAGCGAAAATTGGCGTTGATTCCAGCTTCTGTACCTGTCAGGATCAGTTGAAGTCGCATTTCAATTGGGGCCACTCGAGAAGGGCAGTCCGTGCTGGTAACGGTCCAAGTCATATTGGCAGACGTCTCAGATTGAGCGGGGTCCATCATCCATGTGCCCTTTTCAACACAATCCATTTCTTCATCCATGACGGAGACCAGTCCTTCCGCTGACCAACTGTTGTCTGCGGCAAAGGTGATTGTTTGATAAGTCAAGCCCATTGCATTCGGAGAAAAGCCACGACCTGTGGTCTCAATCAACGCAGTGGCATAAGCCTCACTGACTTTGTCTTTTGGGACATTTTGTATGTTGGCTTTCTTTTTGTTTGGTTTTGCTTGTTCAGTCACTTTTGCAGATACTTCCTCAGTGCCTTTGGACTTTTTTGCTTCAGAGACTTGTAGGGTGGTCAGGAAAATAAGGTAGGACATATGAGACTCCTGTCAAAATGGTTGAATCGTAGTATCTTGTAGTCGATGTTTTCTGATTTGCCCAATCGAGATGAATGTCTCATGCTAATTATTGTGCCACTTGTTCATTTCATTTCTGTACTGAATGTGGAAGGGGCCATCATTGGGGCTCCTGTTTCTGACCTTTGGAACGGTTGGTGGAGCCTGTTACATGGTTTGGAATTTTTGAAGAGCAATTCCGCGTTGTGCAGTCCTGAGATCAACTTTCCTTCTGGTGGGTGTATTGTCCCGGCTGATTGGACAACGTTGATTTGGATGCTTCCGTTGTCCACATTTCTGACGGGCAGTCTTTTGCTCAATAGCGCCTTGTATTGCCAAGTCATCATGACCGGGTTGGGTATGTACCTGCTGTGTAAAGTGTGGTTCGAACAAGAACACAATCAGACTTCGAAAACGGCAGTGTGCAGTGCTGTATTGTTGCAAGTAAGTACGATTGTCACAACAGGTTTGCACAATGGATCCACCGAAGTATTGTCTTTGGGTTGGGTGTTGATTGCCCTGTATGGGTGGTCTTATGTATTAAAAGGTCGTCGGTGGGGCTGGTTTGCAGTCCTTCCTGTTGTATTGACATCTTGGTACGGATTCACTGGCTTTGCGTTGTTGGCGACGATGATGACAGTTGTACGCAGACCTTCGAGTCCTCGAAGTTTGATGATTCCAGGGCTGTCAACTTGTGTGTTGTGGTTTGCTTACGGATGGTGGGTTCTCCAACAAACGAAGGGGGCTGGAAATATCGTGCGCATCAAAGGCAGTGCCGAAATGGATAGCGTTCGTCGTACAATTGGTTCGGCGGATCCCTTGACCTACATCGCGCCGTGGCAATATGATTCGCCAGACTTTTCTGAGGTGTCACGTTTTGGAGAGCAGTTTGTACACTCTTCTTACATTGGTTGGGTGGTGTTGGCATCTCTGCTTTTGTTTCGGAAGCACATTGAGCAGCGATGGCTTTTGTGGGCGGCGTGTATTGGTGCTGTTTTGTCTTTGGGCCCTGTACTTGTATGGAACAGTGAGCCCGTGGTATTTGGTGGGCAATTCGGAATACCATTGCCTTACAGTCTATTGGAATCCTTGCCATTGTTTGAACACCTGTCACTGCTGTACCGTTTGAGTTGGGTGCCGATTGTGTGTTTGATTGCTCTATCCATGCACACTCTTGGACGTGCTGTTTCCAGACTTACCTTCGGATGCATAGTTCTATTGGCTGTTGGTGAATCTTTGTATGTCTCTCCAGTACGTCAATTGCCCGCCTGTGTACAGACAGACTTTGTATCCGAACTTACAGTACTCAAAGATGCCCCAAGTGGGGCTGTAGCTACGTATCCATTGGCGGGGGGACGACCAGGTTTGTTGGGTCAAATGATACATGAAAAACCGGTTGTCGGAACACTGAACTTCCCTGCAAATGGAGCCAGCCTTTCGGTGTTGGAGACCATGCGAAAAAATGAAGCCACACCCAAAGATGAGTTTATCGAGCGGGTACAAACCATCGCCAAAAAGCGTGGAGTGCGTTATTTGATAATTGGAAGTGATCCTGAACTGATGCCCGACGCTTTTTACAAAGGTGTTGAGCGTAGCAGCAAGGTATTTCCGGTGTTGACAGAGAAAGAATTCTCCATCCAGTCATCTGAATGTCAACGCGTGTGGTCAAAAGTGACCATTGTACAGATTTGGTGAATGTTTCAAGAGGCCCCAATGTTTACTGCCAATCGATTTTCCAGTACCCTGCCGACTGAACGTCTGTGTGCGACTGCAGGCGAGTTGCCAATTATGGGAAAGACTCTTGCCGAGATGCAAGATTGGGCGGTCAAACTGAACAAGGGAGAGTGGAGTGATTCGAGCGCTCAATTGTGGATTCGAGAAGATGTTCACGTCAGTCATCAAGCGATTGAATTGTTTCTTGCGGCGGTGGTTGGCAAAGAAGGAGATTTTCAGTGGAGAGCAGAAGGCGCGGCTGGAAACTTTGTAGAAGAGATCGCTTTTTCGGATAGTGTACCCATGATGGTTTGGTGTTCGAATCCATGTGAAGAAAACATAGATCGATTTACACAGGCAGAAGTGTTGACTGTTGATGTGAAAACCCATCCCATTGCCATACCGGCACCTCAACAAGAGATGGGAGTGCAACTTGTCAGTTTACCGTTGACCGATGCTGTTGTTATACCTCTTGGCCATTGGTCGCAAACCTTGTGGGGGAACCTCTTGTCTTTGGGTCCCTACCTCTGGAGAGAGTTGGTTGGTGAAAATATTTTCTCGATGTTTTTTCGATTGGGGAGTGCGGCACTGTTCTCGCTAAGCACCAATCCCAAAAAGTTGATTCGGGGTTTTGTGCGCAAGGGCAAGAACTGTTTTATTCACCCAACAGCCGTTGTAGAGGCTTGTATTTTGGGTGACAATGTCAGAATTGGCGCCAATGCGGTTGTGCGAGGGTCTATTCTTAGAGACGGAGTACAGGTAGAAGATTTGGCTTTGGTCGAAGGCTCGGTGTTGTCAGCAGGAGCATTGGTGCAGAGACAGGCTATGGTAAAGTATGCAGTGTTGGACGAAAGTGCGGCAGCAGCTGGTGTGGTTCAGTTGAGTTTGATGGGTGTGCAGTCCAGCGTCAAACGAGGGGCGTACTTGATGGATGTCAACTTTTCTGGTGCGGTTCAAGTGTTGTACAACGATAAAGCACATACGGCCCCGTTGGGACTCATTGGCTGTGGTGTGGGAGAACACGCTGTCGTCGGTTTGGGCGTTGCGATCGCCGCGGGACGGTGGTTACCGACAAAGACCAAAACAATTATGAACCCTCAAAATATGTTGTTGCGAACGAAGGTTACTGATTCGGAAGAAGATAGAGGTGTCTATGCCGTTGTTGAAGGTTCTTTGAGGAGGGTGGATGCTCAGTGAACCTTGGTTTGGTCAAGTTCTCAGCATAGGCTATTTGGGCTTCTTGACGCTGGTGTGGTCACTGATGGTGCTGGCTGTTTCCAAGTGGGGTGAGAAGTGGCAAGTGCAGTGTCCAGAGGATAAGACCACAGACTCCTTGTCAACCGAATCAGCCGTAGCAGTATCCATTTGTATACCCGCCAGAAATGAAGAACTGAACATTGGAGAATCTGTTCAGTCGGCTTTGGCCGTCGATTGGCCTGAGTTAGAAGTCCTCGTGGTGGACGACCGATCGGAAGATAGAACCCGTGAAGTTGCTGAACAGGCTGCTGGTGGAGATCCTCGTTTGCGAATTGTAGAAGGCGTTGAACCACCTTCCGGCTGGGCTGGAAAACCGTGGGCCTGCTACCGAGCCGCGAAGGAAAGCAGGGGAGCTTGGCTGGTTTTTGTGGATGCCGATGTGCGCTTACATCCGAAATCCATTCAAGCGATTGTGGAGACCGTACAGGTGCATGAACTGTCGATGCTCAGTTTGTTTGGGACTTGGATAGTGGAAGGGTTTTGGGAAAAAACGCTCATTCCGGCTGTTGGGTGGTTGATTCGAGGAGCGGTCGACTTAGACAAAGTGAACGACATCTCTCAGCCAGAGGCCTTTGCCAATGGACAGTGCATCGCGATTCACCGCGCCGCATATTTTGGCGTGGAGGGGCACAAGTCGGTTCGGGCCCAGGTGCTTGAAGACGTTCGGTTTGCGGAAGTGGTCAAGCGCAATGGAATGTCGGTACAGGTCCGTCCTGCTCCCTGGGCTTTTCGAGTTCGCCTATATCGTTCGCTCGGTGAAATCATCAACGGATACACCAAAAATCTGTATGAGGGCTTGGGGCGCAGTCCAATTGCTGGCTTTGGTGCAGCGCTATTTTTGTTTGTGTGTGCTTTGTTGCCATTTTTGTTGGCGGTCATTGGTGGCTTTGGGTACACATTTTTAGATTGGGGCTTGTTGTCCGCCACCCAACTGCTTTGGCTCTGGCTTGTTGTTGGATTGCAAACACTCTTTCGGTATAGACAAGAAAAGCGAGATGGGCGAAGCGGGCATTTTGCATTGGCGCATCCCTTGGCAAATACATTGTTGATTTGGATATTGTTGCGATCCACCACAAAAGTCTCGGTGGCATGGAAAGGAAGAACCTTTGTCGATGGAAAAGCAAGTCAGTAGTGTGATTTTCTGTCCGAATGTTGGTTGAAATTACGTATGGTATGTGGGGTCAAAAGATGTCCGATGTTCTTGGCACTCTTTGATTTTATGCAATACTACAGTACGACATTTGGTTTGTGTTTGAGGCTCCCATTCGACTTGCCTTTTCAATAGTTCGAAACTTTGACACACTCTTTTTGGTCAGTATTCGATGAATACAATGCTGTTTCATTTCCCTTTTTCCGACCCTTATATTTTTTCCATTTTCTCCCACTTTCACCATTTTGTACTGTATACAATTTGGGTTTTAGCATTTTTGGAGTTTTTATGCCCCGTTCCCTCAGCGTCTTACACACTGGTGACTTACATCTTGGTTTGTCTTTGCGTCAAACTTCCAGAGAGGAAGAGCAACAGAAAATGCTGGATTGGCTGGTCTCGGTCACCAGAGAAGAGACCGTTGATGTCTTGTTGATTGCTGGTGATGTCTTTGATGTGGCCAATCCACCGACTTTTGCTAGAACAATGTTCTTCAACTTCTTGGAGCAACTTGTCGACATTCCAACGCTTTCACATGTTGTCATTACCGCAGGCAATCATGACTCTGCAGGACAACTGAATGCGTTGTGCCCGGTGACTCGTCGTTTGGGGATACACATTTTGGGAGGCGTTGAGAATCGCTCGGAGTCCTGGAACGACTGGATCATTCCTCTTGAGATTGACGGAGAGGTGTGTGCGGTTGTCAATGCCATTCCCTACATCAGCGAATTCCGTCTTGGCATTCGTTGGACGTCCGATAAAGTGGGAAAGTCTCATGCAACGATCCGAAAGGCTTTGAAATCGGTGTACAGTGAAATGGCTGAACTTGCAAAACAGCGACATGGAAATGTCCCACTCATCGGAATGGGGCATTTGACGGCGATGGATGAACAGTACAACTTGGGTGAAATGCCGCGGTCCATTCATAGGATCATCGACAAAGGATTGGACGGAGAAATCTTTGGTGAAGAATATGCCTACGTAGCTTTGGGGCACATTCATCGAAAATACAAGGTGCGTGGAGAAGCGAACGCTTGGTATTGTGGTTCACCGATGCCCTGCAGCATTGCCGAAGCCGAAGATGGTTCTGAGCGTGGTGTTTGGATTGTTGAACTGTCTGGGGATCCTGCTGAACGTCCCAACCCAAGAGCTGCTTTGGCACCTGTTTGGCGTCAGATGATTCGGTGGCACGGACGAGAGTCTGAAATGGAAAAGTACATTCAAGACCTCACTTGGCCAATGGAACAATTGCCACCATTTTTGTATATGGAAGTGGAGACCACCAGTACTGCCCGCGTCACACAGCGGTTTAACGATGTGGTCAAAACTTTGAGAGAGCAAAAGATTCAGCCTCCCTTGAAAGGCAAGATCGAAGGGCGCCTCACTGAGAAAGCCATGGAAGAGGATGTGGATTATGACATGGGGAATCCCGATGCCCTTCTCAAACCAGTGGAACTGTTCAAAGAGTTTGTACAGTTCAAAGAAGGTGTGGAAGCGACAGATTCTCAAGTGGCTCTCTTTACCGAATTGGTTTCCAAAAAGAGTGAAGTGTAAACAAGCGTAGACATTGGGCATTGTCCCCTTCATTGACAAACAAACTTATCACACGAAAATTGTACATTTAGCGAGACAACTTTATGAAACTGCATACCGTTCGCATACACAACATAAAATCCTTGGTTGGCACACACATTCTCGATTTGGAAGAGCGTTTTGGAGCCTCTGAACTGTTTCTCATTCATGGCCCAACTGGCGTTGGCAAAACAGCCGTTTTCGATGCGGTAGCGTTGTCGTTGTTTGGGAAGACACCCCAACTGCAGGGGGGAGCTCAAGGAGACAATATCAATGCGGTCGGCTGGATCATGAATGAACTGTCCGGAGAATGCTGGACCGAGTTGATATTTTCTGTGCTTGATCCACAGGGTAGCCGTGAATATTACCACGCTCGATGGGAGATGCACCGTGCGGGCCGAAAGTCTACAGGGGCTATCCAGCCAGTGAGAAGAAAACTGAATCGTGTTGACAAGGATGGGAATTTGCTAGAGATCATGGTCGATTCTACAGTTGGAAGAGAGGCCAAAGAAGCCTTTGATAAGGCCTTACACGGTATGTCCTACGCTGACTTTCAACAAACCATTCTGCTTCCACAAAATGGGTTCAGTCAGTTTATCCAGGCCAACAACGACGATAGAGTGAAACTTTTAGAGCGAATTACCGGTACTGGACATTTGGCGGAACTGTGTCTGAATGCGAACTTAAAGCGTCAGCAATACAGAGATGAACTGTCTGAAGAAAAGTCAAAGTTGATCGGTGTGATGAGCGATACAGAAGTTTCAACCGCTCGGAAAAGTTTGGCAAAGTGCAAAGAAAAGATGAAAGCGTATGCGACTGCTGAACATGTTTTTGAGTTGGGTCGTGAGTGGGAGCATCACAAAAGAGAACTTGACGCCCGAGAGGGGTTGTACAAACAGCGAGCCAGACAAATTGAAGAAATTCGTGAAAGTGTGAAAAGCCAGCAAAAGGCAATCGACAGTTTGCAACAAGAGGGCAGTCAAATCAAGTCTGATTTGGAGAGCCTGGATGGCGTCAAAGTCAAGTTGGAAAATGCTTTGTCCGGTTTGAGTGAACGATTGCGAGATTTGATCAGTCAGCGAAAAGAAATGGACGCACTCAACGAGCAAATGGACAGGCGTTCTCGTGAGATTCAGCAACTCAACAAAAAGTTGAAGGCCAAAGGTGCGGTTGATCCCGAAAATATTGGTGCGCTTGAAGCCGAGCAAAAAACAGCTTTGGAAGAAATTTCTTCAAGAGTTGGTGGTGCGACACTGTCTGATTACGGAAGCAAAATTGTTAGTAAACAGCGAGTTTTCCGAAGACACTCAGAACGCTGCCGCACGTTTATCGCGCATGATGTGGCGCAGAAGAAACTCACAGAAAGCATTCAGCGCATCCAAGAGAAAATGGTGAAATTGGAAACGAAGATTGCTGAGAACAAAAAGCAGATCGAAGCGTTGGATGCTAAGCATCGAGCAAAGAAGAATGATCGCGTGACCTTGGGGCAAAGGTTGGAAAAGGCCAAAGTCTATTTCTATTGGCACGACAAGCGTCTCGAACTCAAAGAAGGAACGGCATGTGAATTGTGCGGTAGTGAAGAGCATCCCTTCAAAAGTCATGTCGACCCCGAAAAACACGAAAAATTCGTGGCAGCCCAAAAGAGTTTGGAGTTCCAGAAAATCGAGATTGAAGGTGAAATCGAGTCTCTCAACACGGAATTGACGAAAAATAAAGCGGACAATCGTCATTTTCAATATCAGTTGAAAGAGTTGGGCAATGATTTGACAGTCATGCAAAAGAATTTGACGGTCAAGCAAAATGAATCTGAGGACATCATCAATGAGTTGGGAAAAACTGGAACGAACTTCACTGCAGAAGATGCTGCTTTGTTGGTTCAAAGTCTAGATTCAACCTGCAATGAATTGGATGCGTTGAGTGCCAGATTGAATCAGGCGGTGGCTTCGTTGAGTAAGTTGTTGCAGATTCAGTCACAGCATCAGGAAATCGTAACGAAAAGACAAACCCTAGAACTGACACAGGCTTCAGATTCACAGAAAACACAGGGTTTGAATACACTCATTCAAGAAGAAGCCAAAAATATTCAGCAAGAGATATCGACACTCAAACAGCAAGTCAATGAAGCCACCAACAGCAAATCAAGTGTGCATGAAAAACTCTCGACTGAGGTCAATTTTCTACAAAACCACTTACAAGGCACTTGGACGAGGTGGAATGAACTTCTCAACAATTGGTCTTTGAAAGAGGGGGCATTAAAAGCAAAACTCGAACAAAATATTCAAATCAAAGAGAGATTGGAAGGAGAATTGGAAGAACTCAAAGCCACTCAACAAGAGTACCGTACAAACGTAGAGCAAGCACAGACAGTACTTCAATCTGGTCTGTCGAGCATGGAAACATTGGCTGTTCAGTGGTTTGATATGGATATGGATTGGGGGGATCAATGGTCTGCCCTCAAGGATGCCCGTCGACACATCATGACCGAAAAGATGGATTGTGATCAAGCGATCACTGGTTTTGAAGCGCGGCTCAAGCAGTACGAAGACAATTTAGAGAGAATGAAAAGAATCAAAGAGTTGACGCGATTGGTTGAGCAATGGCGTGACATGCACACCCTGTTGAATTCTCAACGACATCTGGTTGAAAACCCCGGAAAAGGCCGAGGGATGACCTTTAGGACCTATGCTCAAATTCGACAACTTCAACTCTTGGTGCACAGTGCAAACGAGCACCTTAGTGCCATGCAAACAGACTATACCTTGGAAATTCGACGTGATGTGGATGATCGTCCAGTACTGGATTTTGAAGTCAAGATGGAGAGCAGTTGTTCCAGACCGCTGACGACGTTGTCTGGAGGGCAAATCTTCTTGGTATCCCTAGCGTTTGCACTTGCACTCGCCGACTTGAGGAAGGTCAACATGAGTGTTGAAACCTTGTTGATTGATGAGGGTTTTGGCGCGCTGGATCGAAACTATGTTGAAATGGCGGTTGATACACTTGAGTTGTTGAAGAACAAAGGTGTGCAAGTTGGGTTAATTAGTCACGTTGTGGCGCTCCAAGAAAAGATTGCTACAGCCATTACGATCGATGACCTGAAATATGTACCTCTTCTAGAGTCGGCGTCAGACGATGTAGAAGTGTTGGTTTAGGTCAGTGAGGGTTGAATAAGACATTGTTGATGCTCACTGGTGCGGTCGCATACAGAAGCAAATAGATATTGTTTCCGCAGACCCAGCCAACCGAAATGTGTAATGTCTATACCGGTTTTTCCATGTCGAGTTCTAAGAAACGACATTTGAGTGGACCGTTGTACAACGTGATACGCGTATCTGTTCGATGATAGCCTGATTTTTGATAGAGATCATTGGGTGGGCACAGCAGGAACGTGCGCCAATTTGGCAATTCTACCAGTCGACTGCCCAACGTTTGATAAACCTCTTCAATGTGGGCGTGAGAGCCAATGCGTTCACCGTACGGTGGGTTTGTCACAAGACAACCAGCATCGTGGTTAGATGAGAGGGCTTTGGGAAGAGAGAGACTGTTTAATGGTTGTACAATGAGCGTTGGCAGTGGCACCTGTTGTTTACGCGCATTGTGTCGAACACATTCAATGGCACTCGCATCAATGTCCATTCCTAAAATAGGGGCTTTGGGAGCGGGAAGAGCAGACTTTTGTGCTTCTTGTACGGCCGCATCCCAACCCGAGCGTTCAAACTGCTTCCAACGAAACAGGTTCCAGTCCTTTCGAATTAATCCGGGCGCACGTTGACAGGCCATGCCCATGGCTTCCAATACGATGGTACCCGAACCACACATTGGATCCAATAGAGGGGTCCCTTTTTTGTAGGCTTTGTCCCATCCACTGGCGTACAGCATCGCAGCCGCAAGGGTTTCTTTGAGGGGGGCATCCGTTATGTGCTTGTCTGGTGTTCTGACATGAAGGGGAGTCCCACACAAATCGATTGAAACCGTAAACAGTCCGTGGTGTAAGTGAATGTGTATTCTCAAGTCCGCATCTTTATCGACTGATGGGCGACGTCCGTAGCGATCTCGAAATCGATCCACAATGGCGTCTTTGGCTTTGCGGGCCGCGAACTGAGTATGCCGAATATCTCTTGAAAATCCTGTGAAATCAATCCACAGTGTGCCAGCGACATCCATGTGTTCTTCCCACGGGATTTCATGAACGCCATCGTAGAGTTCGTCTTGGGTGGTGCCCTCAAATCGACCGATTTCCATCAGCACGCGGCTGCCCAATCGAGTCCAAAGCATCGCGTTGTAGGCATCGTTGAGGGTGCCCGTAAACTGAACAAAGCCTTTTCCAGACTTGAGCTTTTGTATGTTCAGTCGACTGAGTTCTTTTTGTAGGAAAGGTTCGAAACCGTGACTGCAAGTCACAACGTAAATGGATTTGGTTTTGGACATAATGCTCTTTGTGAAAGGGGTCGCACGCTTGTCGCAAATCGATTACACAAGGATACGTGATTTGGTGGAGCCCTATGAATAACCTATTCTTGTTGTGGAAGCAGATTCTAAAAAATCCAATGGAACTTGGCACTGTCGCTCCTTCAAGTCCATACCTTGCAAAATGTGTGGTGGCAGCCGCCAACATAAATCCGAGCCAACACGTCATAGAGGTCGGCGCGGGCACAGGTCCCATTACAAGACACATCATCGGTCAGGTGAATCCAGAGCACTTTTGCGTTGTGGAACCCAATCCTGAGATGCTGTCGGCATTGAAAGATGACTTTCCCCGAGCGCATCATCGAGAAGAGTATGTTCAACAGTTGCCGAAGATTGTTGAAGAATTGGGGTGGAATGACGTCGATGTGGTGGTGTCATCATTGCCGTGGTCAATATTTCCAAAAGAAGCAGTTGTTGAGGGCTTAGAGGCCATTCACACTGTGTTGGGACCTACAGGAAAGATGTTGACGTTGGTGTATTCCCACGCGCAGTACTTTCCATCTTCTTTGTACCTTGAGCATCAGTTCAACCGGTATTTTGAGCATGTTTATCGAACACGAACCACTTGGCGAAACGTGCCACCTGGCTATTTCTTAGTGGGAGAACGCCCACGAATATTACAGTTGTCCCAAAAGTGATGAAGGAGTGAAAAATGATTGTTGGATTGAACCACATTGCGATTGCCGTACCAGATTTTGAGGCCGCAATCGAGCGATTTCTATTGGATTTTGGACTGAACTTTAAAGGGACGGAAGATGTTGTGGCTGCGAAAACAAAGACTGCTTTCTTTCCCATAACCGGTACTCAAATTGAATTGATTCATCCGTTGACAGAAGAAAGTCCCGTACAGAAGTTCTTAGACAAGAGAGGTGGTGGATTGCATCACATTTGCTTTGAGAGTGACTCACTGGATGAAGATGTGGCGCGTCTAAAAGAAAAGGGGTACCGTTTCATCACTGAGACACCGCAAATTGGTGCTCATGATTCACGTGTCATTTTTATTCACCCCAAATCTACGGGCGGGGTTCTCATTGAATTGGTGGAATCCCATTAGAATATTCAAAATTGACCATTGCCCATTGATCATTGAGCAGTGACCATTGAAAAGTGAAACACAAGTAGGGTAGTGCCAGTACTTGTTGCCCTCTTGAGAGTGGCAGCAGACAGAATGAAGGTATACTCAAAGGAGAGTCATGATTGTATCAGATGCTACAAAACTTGCTGAGCGGAAGCGCCGTGCCATCGGTCGTTTGATTGTGGGCTTCGATGGATTGGAGCCCAGCCAAGAAATGTTGGACGTGCTGAGTGGGCATACTCCGGCGGGTGTCATTTTGTTTGCTCGGAACATTGAATCAGAAGCCCAAACCATAGCCTGCAATCAGCAGATACGTGAGTTGTGGTCGAACAGTGAGAGCCCGTGGATCAGTTTGGATCAAGAAGGAGGGCGAGTGCGTCGCATTAAAGAGCACGCGTGGCCTTCAATGAGAAAGGTTGGTGGGCTGGAAGATGTATCGAAAACCAAAGAGTTGATTCGAGCCTTGAATGCAGAAGTCAGGCATTGGGGCTTTACTGGAAACTGGGCTCCATGTGCCGATGTCGATTCGAACCCTGACAATCCAGTCATTGGAGACCGTTCATTCTCTAGGGACCCTGAACAGTGTGCGGTGCAAGTCATCGCTTCGATGGAGGCGATGAGAGAAGTGGGCATCTTGCCATGTATCAAGCACTTTCCGGGGCATGGGGACACCGATGTAGATTCCCATTTGGATTTGCCGTGGGTTCGAAAGAGCAAAAAAGAGCTTGAAGTATGTGAGTGGCATCCGTTTAAGCGGGCCATTCAAACTGGGGTCGAAGTCATCATGACGGCTCACGTGATGTTTCCAGAACTCGATGAGGAAGTTCCAGCCACCATGTCCAAAATAATCTTGGACGGTCTCTTGCGTAAGCAATTTGGCTACAAAGGTGTGATTGTTTCCGATGATATGGAGATGAAAGCGGTCAGAGGGCGTTTCCCAGTAGAAGAGCAAATGGATAGAGCCGTTCGGGCTGGTGTCGATGCGTTTTTGGTCTGTTCGCAGGCAGAATTGCAGGCGCAATGCGTTGAGAGTTTGGTCCGATTGCAAGAGCAAAACCCTGAACATGAACGATTGGCGACGGTGTCAATGGAGCGCTTAGAGAAGCTGACCAAGATTCGCAACCAGTATGCCCAAGTACCCTTACCAAAGAAGGACACGGATACTTGGAAGAGACTGTGTCATGGTTTTGAGATGAAAATGGGATAACGGATGTAAATGTTGGAAGAAAATCATTTTACTGTTTGCATGTCAAGACCTATTTTACTAAACTATACGCTATGATGTTTCTATTGTCTTCAATTGTGCAGGCTGCACCCACAGAGTGTGCACAGGTTGATCCGTTGCCGGAAGCGGTTCAGGTTGCATGGATATCCCCAAAATCAGATACTGTACGCTCTGGGAAGCAAATAGAAGTGGTTCATTTACAGGCTTTGCAACAGTGGATGGTGGACGAAGATGTTGGCGGCGATGGACAAACAATTTCAGATGTAAACGCTTCTTCGGATGCCAAAGCGCTGCTTCATCAAATGGGGATGCTGTCAAAACGTTCAAAAAAGTACATTGATCCAAATGATTATAAAGTGACCATCTTTGACGTGGAATCCAGTACATTGTGCCGTCCGATAGACTTGGGTGTGGGTGAGGGAGAGCCATCAACATCGGTTGTTGAAGGGTTGGGAGTGTGTGAGCAACGAGCGTCCAAACCTGCATCAAGGTATTCTCGGTATGGCTTTACGGGATGTGGATACACAGAAAACACCCAAACTCAAGAGAAAGGTTTTGACGTATACCGCATCACTTGGGCTGAAGCTTCAGCTTGGGGGTTCTGTGTGTTGCCCTTGTCTCGTTTCTTGATGGGTGCGCCACAATGACCGGTTCAAAAGAGGCATTGTTCTTTATCGATCAGCCGGATGCTGTTGTGGCTCAGTTTCGTCAGTGGCTCACGGAAACCAACATTGAATGTGTTGTTGTTGAACCATTGAACAGAGCCTTTTCATTGGTTGTACGAGACAACCCGTGGGGCGTTGTACTGAACATCGAGACCGAGATTGGTGAAAAATTGTGTGCGCAAATTCGCGAAGATGAACTGTTGGAAACGGTCCGGGTTGTTGCATTGTCCACTGGCGCCAGTGCTCAGGCATTGACGGATCACATGTTCGGAGATTTTTCAGCAGATGTCTATGGAAAGTTGCCTTTGGAAGATGGAATTGTAGATGTTTGGTTGCACAAACAACTGAACTCGAACGCTTCGACAATTTCATCTGTTGATGAATCATCGACGCAAGCTATGGTGGAGGTAGAAGCGGAGATTGAACTGATTCCAGCGCTGAGCCAGTCCGTACCGTCAACCAAAAGGGTTCCCGAATCCACATCCGACGAACGATTGTCCCGTTTGGAATTGGAATTGTTTGAACAATCCGAAAAATTGACGACAACAAATCGCTCTTTGCTCAAAGCGCGTTTGCAACTGCAGGAAACGACAGCACAGAACTCGATGTTGCAAGCGGAGTGTACACGTCTACAAGGTGTGTTGAGCAATGGCAGCAACGACGTTCGATTGCGTCAAGAAGTCAATCGTTTGTATGAGCGATTGCGGATTGCCGAAGAGACGATTGAGCAAAACCAAAAGCAACATGTAGATGTAGGTTTGCAGGCGGTTGAGACACTCTCTCCACAGGATTTATTGAGAGAGATCACGATTCTCAGGTCGGTTCGAGATGAAAAGGTCGAGCAAATCAACGCACTTCACGGTGAGTTGCAACTGACTCGACAGGCTGTTGAGACACTTCAACGTCGGACTGAGAAAGCAGAAGCGCGGTTGACAGAGGTGCAGAACCTTGGACAGTTGCGTGAGCAAGAAATGCAACGGGAGTTTGTGACCTTGCAACGTCAAGTGTCCAATGGTACGCGCAATTTAGAAATCGCCCAGCATCGAGAGCGACAGTTGTCACAACAAATTGGGCAAGTGACCAATCGCTTACAAGAGATGGAACGGTTGCACCAAGCAGAACAGACCAATTGGCTTAGAAAATCTGAAGAGCTGTTTGCGTCGACAGAAAAAGAGGCTGAATTGCTCAAAGAGATCGATGGTCTCACGGCTGCTTTGCAGGTTCAGTTGATGGGAGATGACGGAGGCGACGAGGGTGTTGAGTCAGCCCTCATTCAGTCTCTCGAACAACGTCAAGAATCATTACAGCAAGCGTTGGCACATGCTCAAGCAAAACTATCAGAGGTTGAAGACCAAAATATACAGTTGAAACAGCAGATTTCCGAGCGAACCAACCAATCTGGGGGTGTGGATTCTGCGCAGTGGAAGCGTCAACAACAAGTGCTTGACAGTACGCTGAAAGCCCTTGAGGACAGTTTGGCTCGACAAGATGAACTGGAACAGCAACTTGAATCGGTTGGGCAAGGCGCGCAGACTTCTGCACAAAGCGATGCTACTGTGGAAACTTTGCGTCTAGAAAATGAACGATTGGAAGGTGAGACAGCGAAATTAGCACAGGAAATGGAACTGTTGAAACGGCAACACGCTGTGGAACTTGAGCATCTACAATTTGATAGACGCGCTCAAGCATTGGGCTCAACAGACATGACTGAAGCAGAGAGTGTACAAAGGCTGAGTCAATCGATTGAAGAATTGGACATTCAACGGGTGCAGTTGGAGGATGAACTCAGTGAAGCTCGTAGAACGGTCCAAGTACTTGAAACAGAACGAGTCCGTTTGCAAATTGCCTTGGAAGACTCTCAGGCAATGGCGGATGCCGTTGAAGAAGCCACGGATATTGAATTGGAGGCACAAGGTCGACAGGTTCAGGAGTTGGAGTCGTCTTTGCGTGAACGCATGGATGCCTATCAAGAGTTGGAGACACAAACCGCTTTGGTGATCAGTGAGCGCGATGAGTTTTGGGCTCAAGTAGAGCCTCTGCAAGAGCGTGAGAAAGAGTTGGAAACCAAGTTGGCAGACCTTAAACAGGCGCAGGATGCTGCCCAAGCAAAAAGTCAAGAACAGATTGAGACGTTGACCAACTCCCTGTCACTTATCGAGCAAGAGTTGCACAATACTCAGCAAACACTCAAAGCCAAAACCACACGACTTGAAGAATTGGATGCACAGGTCGAAGAGTTGCAAATACAAGCGCAAGAGGGACTTGAGGTTCAGCAGACTTTGGAGGCTTTGGAAGCCGAAAACAAAGCATTGAGCGAGCAGAGGCAAGAGTTGTTGACTGAGGTCGACGCATTGTCTGAAAAGCACGCCCTTACGGTAGAGCAATTGGAGTTGGCTCAAGCGGAAACAACAGAACTGACCGATCAAATCGCGATTCTCGCAGAAGAAAAACGTGCGGTGTTGGACGAACGGTCCATGCTCAACAGTGAACTGGAGAGTCAAAGTGCAGAAGTCGCTCGCTTGCAGGACTTATTGGCCGGACAGAAGACAGAGATAGAGCGTTTGCAGTCGGACTTACACAGCAGTCAAAAGGCTCTGGAAGACAGCCAGATGGCTCAAGCCGCATTGCAAGAGTCAATTGTCGATATCCAGCAGACAGAACAAGCCGCCAGAGAAACCTCTTTGAATGAACAGAGAGAGACGTTGACAACAGAGCATCAGGCTCAGATGCAAGAACTGTCCGAGAAACATCAAAATCAGAAAACGGAATGGCAGTCTCGTATAGATCAGTTGGTTCTTGAGCGTGACCAGCAAAAAGAGCGTGCTCTCTTGGATGAGAACCAGCGCATCGTCAGTTTGCAGTTGGAAATAGATGGTTTGAAAGAGCAACGAGCGTCCCTAGAGCAGCAACTTAAAGAAGGTCGAGATAAAGTTACCGACTTAGAAGGCCGTTTGGAGAGTCTAGAAATTGAAAATGATCAACTTCGGGGACTCGAAGAGCAACTCACTCAGGTCAACGCCGAACGCAAACTTTTGGAACGCGAACTCGAAACTGTACGTACTGAATGGTCAGATGCAGCAGCGAGTTGGGATCTGGAGCGCACCCTCATTGAACAAGAACACGAAGCGGCACAAACTGCTGTGGACGATGCGCACGTACAGACACTTGAACGTGAACTGTCAAAGATTCAGCAACAACGCAGCGAGTTGCTAGATATGATCGATGGTCTCACAAGAACGCAAGAGAAAAGCGACGCGCGAATTCAAGAACTCGAAGGTCCAGCGGACGATGTTTTGTTGAGGGTCCAACAAGAGCGCGATGATGCACTCACAGAATTGGAAATGAATGCGTTGGAAATTGGCATTGCGCAATCAGCAGCACGACAGTTGGCTCAGCAAGCAGAGCGAATGCGCAAAGAAGTGCTGGCTAAGCAAGACGAATGGATGAGAAAACTTGAAGAGAAAGAGAGCGAAAATGCTCGCTTGCGTGATACAATAGACTCTATGGACAAGGGGTTGTCTAGTTTGTTTGTCAAACGTCCCACCTTTTAAGTCAAGTGGTGACACATCCATTGTCTAGCATCTAACCGAGTAGAGGGTGTATGAAAGACGACGGCAGAACTGAGAGTGACAAACTCATTGAAACAATTCGCGCATCCATCGTGGGTGATGACACGGTCATTGAGTCACCATATGGAGAGCGACGAGTCACATATGCTGACTATACGGCTTCGGGGCGCGCGTTGACGTTCATCGAACAATTTATCCAAGATGAAGTGATGCCGATGTATGCCAACACCCACACTGAAAGTTCTGGAACAGGATTGCAGACAACTCGGTTTCGAGAAGATGCTCGACAAATCATTCACGATGCTGTTGGGGCTGGTGAAGACGATGTAGTGATTTTTTGTGGCTCAGGCGCGACGTCGGCCATCAATAAATTGGTGGACGTGCTGAACATTCGACTTCCAGCCGGATTGAACGATCGGTACGATTTTCTGAGTCAGATACCTCAAGCAGAGAGACCAGTGGTGTTCATTGGTCCATACGAACACCATTCCAATGAACTGCCTTGGCGTGAGAGCATTGCCGATGTGGTTACAATCGACGAAAACTCGGATGGACAGATAGATTTGGCCCACTTGGAGCGTGAATTACAACATTATGCTGCTCGCCCCCTTAAGATTGGGTCCTTTTCAGCGGCATCCAATGTTACGGGTATTGGTTCTAAAACTGGTCAGATCGCTTGCTTGTTGCACAAGTACGGTGCATTGTCCTTTTGGGACTTTGCCGCAGCAGGTCCCTATGTTGAAATTGAAATGAACATGGTGGACGCGTGCGAAGATGGTGAACTTGCCTACAAAGACGCTATTTTCCTTTCACCGCACAAGTTTATTGGCGGTCCGGGAACCCCTGGAATTCTGGTGGCCAAGAAACACCTCTTTGGGAATCGGGTACCAGCAATGCCCGGTGGTGGTACGGTTTCCTATGTCAACGCCGAGGAGCATCGCTATTTGGACTGTCCCATTCACAGAGAGGAAGGGGGGACCCCTGATATTGTGGGGGCGATTCGTGCTGGTCTCATCTTTCAATTGAAAGACAGTGTGGGGCATCAGGCAATTCGTGCTGCCGAAGAGTCCTATATTCGTCGTGCCATTGATCGGTGGTCCAATCACCCCAATATCCAGATATTGGGCAATCCAAATTCGTGGCGGCTGTCGATTGTATCCTTCATGATCCGCGATGGAGAACGGTATTTGCACCACAACTTCGTGGTGGCCTTGCTCAATGACTTGTTTGGAATTCAAGCCCGTGGAGGCTGTTCATGTGCGGGGCCTTATGGTCATCGTTTGCTGGGGATTGATTTGACAACGTCTCACGCGTTTGAGCAAGAGGTGCTCAAGGGGTGCGAGGGCATCAAGCCTGGGTGGGCTAGATTGAACTTCAATTACTTCATCTCTGAAGAAACCTTTGAATTCTTGTGTCAAGCGGTTGAAATTGTTGCATCGGAAGGGTGGAAACTCTTGCCACAGTACTCGTTTGATCCGATGACGGGGCAGTGGAAACATCGACATTCACAAAAGAAAGTCCGAATGCGTCTACACAATCTTCGGTATCGTGGAGGACATTTGTCCTATCCAGCACGACACATGACGGCACCTGAATGGGTATTGCCAGAGTATATAGAAGAAGCAAAGCGTTTGCTGAGCGAAATTCAGTGCGTTGACTCGTCTCAGGTACAAAAAGTCAAGATTTCAGAGCGATTTGAAGGATTGCGTTGGTTTGTACTGCCCCAAGAAGTGTGTGCTCGATTGGTAGATCCAAAAATTTCATTGCAGTCTTAATTTTAAAGAGTGTTTTAGATATTTACTCTTTTCGAAGGCGCAAAAATTCGCTGGTTGGCATCACTCGTAGATCGGAACTCAATGCCCAGTCGTCAAAAATGGGGTTGTCAGGGTCTTCTGTCAACCAGTCTTGATACAGTTGACGGGCTTCTGACTCACTGTGTCCATCCAGCATGTCGCTTCCAATAGACGTGTGACAAAGGTACAGAGGCAACTCAGACGGTTGAATAGCGCGCACCAGCTTCAGATAATCATCCACAAAAGGATTGTCTTCGTCACCATTTGTGACATCCAAGTACGTACGCCATGCAAAGACCATTGCTTCTTGATGAGAACAGTGTGCTTCGGTACGAATGAGGGGCAGATATTTGTGCACGCTATTTTTGAGGTGAACCCAATGGGACCAGAATTTAAGTGAGACAAACTGACGGTCCCAATAGCGCAAGCACACTGGTTGGAATCGTTGAGCAATTTTCTCTTGCAGTTGGGTGTGTGAAAGTCTGGACATTGGTTCTTAAAGACAAGGGGTACATCTACAACGATCCACCATGGACTTTCGGAAAGCAATTCTGTTGCTTGTCCAATTACTTATCCAATTACTTGTCCAATATTTCGGTCAGGGTTTCTCGAAGGTATTGTCGATGGACGCGAGACGCTGTGTCTCCGCCACCGCTCAAAGCCAGCCAGCCTTGAATCGATCGGAGATTGGCGTGTGCGACGGCTTGCGAAGTGCTTGAGTACATGTACTCACTGTTGTCTACTATGGAAGTGAGTTCTTGTATGTAGAGAGACTGTAGGCGTTGTCGATGAGGGTTGATGTCGCCACGCATGTCTCCAAAAAAGATGTTTTTGCTGAGGTCGTTCATCATTGCAGTGATGCTGTACTCGTTTCCATAGAGTGCTGAATTTTCCATGCGCGTCAGCACAGTTGGGTGCAGAATATGGGCAAGAATGCGATACTGCGCCATCTCAATCGACTGTAGGATTTTGGGGTCTTCTGTTCCATAGAAGAAGTCATATCCACGTCGCTCAGGCTGGAGGTAGGGCAACAGCGTCAACTCTGCATCAAAAGCCTCAGGTGCAAAAAAGTGATTGTTGATCAGTTCCATAGCCTCTTTTTGTGTCGCCAATGGTGCTGGTGTATACGGTTGAATATCAACAAATTGCTCTGTTGTGCCGCGTTCAACATAGACACCGCCAATGTAGCGAGAGAGAATTCCACCAACAGAGGCTTTTTGTCTAAACAACGTACGGAAGTTGTTGACCAAACGCTGAAAGGACTCGCCTTCGCGTAGGCTGACAGCCTCCAAATTCTTCAGGGTTTCTTCGATCAGTTCGAGGCGTTGCTCTCCCCACTCAAGCGTGTCACCAGACAAGTCGCCAACATTGACGCGGGGGTCGATGGCTTTTCCTGGAGAGCGCATGTCATCGGCATCGTTTCCAAAAGTGAGCAAGGGCTCAAGAGAGCGCTTTAAGTGTGCATCGCGTTTCTCCCCAGTCATATCAGGGTCATAGCCAAACTGAATGGCCCAAACGTCATAGTCTCCGGGAGAGTCCGCAAAGTACTTGCCTTGGGTACTTCCTTTGGGGGCCAAATTGATGGGTGTATAGTCCATGACAGAGCCGACCAGTCCATGTTCATCAGTCCACTTTGTGTTGTGCAGATTCTCCATAGACACCGTTTGAGATGCCTTCATGTTGTGGTTGAGCCCCAATGTGTGTCCAACTTCGTGGAGCACCAAGTGCTTGATGGATTGTTGAATGAGTTCATTGACCTCTACGTTCCCGACACCCCGAGCTTCTAGGGTACTGATTCCAAGACTGAGGTTGTCTGCCAAGAATACTGGAAAGTCGCAGTTGTGTGGATGTTGTCCAAAAGCGTGACCATCACTGGACTGTTCTGGAAGGTAGATGTCTTGATATTTGTATCGGTTGTTCACATAAATCCATTCCAACATGATGTCGGCACCCAACAGTTGTCCTGTCCGTGGGTTCGGAAAGGACGGTCCATAGCCTCCGAAAGGTGGGATTGGTGAGGCTGTCCATCGCAAAACGTTGTGGTGGATGTCTCCAGCATCCCAGTCAGCATCATCTGGTTGCATTTTGACCACGACGGCATTGGAGAAGCCAGCCGCTTCAAAAGCGGAGTTCCAAGCCTCAACACCTTCTTTGATGGATTCTCGAAATTGAACAGGTGTGGTGTTTTCCATCCACCATACAATCGGTTCAACAGGGTCTGAGACTTCGGCAGATGGGTCTTTCTTTACGAGGTGCCAGCGATTGATCAAGTCTCTATACGGTGCTGGTTCGGCAGATGTTTGATCGGTGACGCGGTTGTTGAAATAGCCAATTCGAAAATCGTCAATGCGTGGCTCGTAATCGTTGTCGGGCATTGCAATGAGAGAGTGGTGCATCTGGACCGTGACGTTGCGCGCGTTCGTAACGGCCTCACTGCCGTAATTGGTCGGCTGACCCTTTTCATACACATAATCAACCACGAAGTCACTGTTGGAATCGTAATTGTGCACATCGACAAACTTTGTCTTGTCGCTCGACAAAGAGCCCAGTGAGAAGTAATCGCCACCACCACTTCTGGAAGAAGGCTTGATTTGCGCGAACACTTCGCTGAGAAACAGTTCTCCTGCATCGATCAAATAGCGCGTGTCATTGTCTTCATCATCCTTGTCTGTGACCGAGATTTCGATTGCGGCCAGTACTGAAGGACTGATGTTGGCATCTTTGGCTTTGGCAATCGGGCTTGTGGGATCAAAATAAAAGTTGGTGTTCTCTTGAATGAACTCTATTCGATCATAGGATTTTTGGATTCGAAAGACGCTTTCTCCACGATAACTTCCGCGGAAATGACCGGATTCCAAAACTCCGTCTCGCGTTTGCGCAAAGTGGATGTATTCCTTGTCCAAATCGTCTACATCCAGTACCATGTTCACCGATCCTGTTTCAGGATCCAAATACAAATCAAACAGCCCCGTAAAGTGTGTCCATCCTTCTATTTCTTCAGCAATGGTGGGGATCGACTCTTCTTCAGATTGTGCATCGTCTTCAGCGAAGGCGAAAGAAAGTAGGCTCAACATCATCAACATTTGGGGCTCCTTTTGTATGGACTGAAATGATCGTATCATCACTACATGTTGATGACAAAAATGCTTTTTGGCATACTTTTCTATAGCCTTTGATAGAGTGGGCTATGCATTGGTTATTGTTTCATAGTATTGGCTGTAAAGGTGAGATCTCGAATGGTGGTCGTGCCCATTGCCCGTCTGGATTGGTACCGATTCCATCATCAAAGCCAACCTTTTGCATTCAGCCCTTTGAGGCAAAGATTGTCAAAAATGGTACGGCCATCTCAGAAAAAGGCGTTCTTCCGACCGTCAACGCCTCCTTGTATGACGCTTTCGAAGCCTGTAAAAATACGGTATTGAACAACAAACCGTTGCGGTTGGTCAGTCATCAACAGTGGCTAAGAGCGGCAAGTGGAGAAGCCGGTGTGCCTTTTCCTTGGGGCGATAAAGATGACAGTCGATGTGTGTTGGATACCCCAACCAACCCACACCGCTGGACATCCGTTCAACCGACGGGTTCTATGAAAGAGTGTGTCAGTGTATATGGCGTATACGATCAAATTGGCAATGCTTGGGAATGGGTGGATTTGAAGCAAACCGCAAACAAACGCGATTGGCTTCAACAATTAGAGCAGAACTATACAGTCCAGATTCAGGATGACGGAATCTCTGTCGATGACAGAGTGTTGCCAAGGCTTCGGTTGCAAACCATTTGTGTTGAGATGGAAGGGTTGAGCGTCGTTGAAGGTCAGTTGCACGTTCGGTTGACCAATCCAATTTCTCCCGATTGTGAAAGCGGTGGACTCGGGTATTTGTGGGCCAACCTTGGTCAACAAAATCATCGAAGTCAGAGTCTCCCAGAACCAGGCAGTTTGTTGCCCGTACGTTTGGAGGGTTCTCGGGTTGTCTGGGACAGTGATCGCGATGGAGAGCCAGTGGGGGCTAAGGTGGGCGGGTCATTCTATTCTGGTGCCCAAATGACCTTGCAAGACCTTTGGATTGGTCACATTCCGACCTTTGATGGATCCATCGGTTTTCGGTGTGTGTCGGATCCTCTCTGACGGTATTGTTGGGTTGTCGTTAGGAGGAGGGTCTTCGTTGGGACCACCACTGCATGCGCTTGTGAATGGTGTCTTCGTCCCCGATACTTTTGGGCTTGTAGAAGCGCTGTGGTGGCAGACCTTCTGGCCATCGTGGTTGTTCTACCAATGAGTTCGGAAATTTATGGGGGTTTTTGTATCCCACTTTGCGGTTGGAAATGTTGATTGGCACAGGCAAGGGACCGTTGCGTTTGGCACACTCGATGGCGGACAATATGGCCCTTGTCGCAGCATCTGATTTGGGGGCCGTTGCCAAGTATGCACAGGTTTGTCCCAAGGTCAACTGTCCCTCTGGCATGCCAATGGACTGTATGGTTTGTAGACAGGCCATTGCGACGGGGAGCGCTCTGAGATCAGCATTTCCGATGTCTTCTGAAGCAAAAATGACCATCCGACGGGCAATGAACATTGGATCTTCTCCACCAACAATTAGCCGTGCAAGCCAATAGAGTGCTGAGTCGGGATCACTGTCACGCATGCACTTAATGAAGGCTGACGTGATGTCATAGTGACTGTCTCCCGTAGGATCGTGGAGAAGGTCAGGGTCACCAAGTTGTTCTTGAACGGTTAACAGACTCAGTTCGCCACCTTCTTGCAATCCTGAGAGGCGTTCGAGGGTGGACAGTGCTCTTCGTGCATCGCCACTGCTGATGTGGGCGATTTGAAAAGCCGCATCGTCACTGAGACGTAAACCGAGGTCTGTGGCTCCCTTTTGCAACAGTACGCACAAGTGTTCACTGGTCAGCGGTTTGAGTTCAAGTGGCCAGCAACGTGAACGCAACGCGTTGTTGATGGAGCGATAGGGGTTTTCCGTGGTGGCTCCAACCAGACAAATGAGTCCCGATTCTACGTGGGGGAGCAGCGCATCTTGTTGAGCGGTGTTCCATCGATGAATCTCATCCACAAACAGAACAGCTCCGTCGTTTCCATTGTCTTGATAGGTTTCGGCCGCTCGAATGCAGTTTCGCAACTTGGGCAACCCGTCGTTGACCGCTGACAGTTGTAAAAATTGTCGATTGTAGGCCTTGGCCAATAAGTTGGCAAGCGTTGTTTTCCCACATCCAGGTGGTCCCCAAAAGATGACGCTCAAGGCAGTGCCGGCTTCGATGGATTTTCTAAATGGTGTATGGGGAGCCAAAATGTGTTCTTGTCCGACGACTTCATCTAGATTCTTTGGACGCAGTCGATGGGCCAATGGCATGGTGCTATCCATGTTCTTCTCCGAGCCAATCCAACAGATCGGCATTGTTTAACAGTTCTCCCGCTCCTTTGATGGCGGAGAGGTGTGGTTGATCGGCAATGAACACTGGAAGTCGAAGTTCCGATGAAAAGAAGTCATCAATTCCAGTCAACTGTGCACTGCCACCGGTGATCATCAATCCATTTTGAATGATGTCTGCACACATTTCTGGAGACAGTGTGGCGACCGTTTCTCGGACAACCGTTATCAACTTTCGCAAAGGTTTTTGAATACCCAGAGCGATATCATTGGAGTCAAATTCTACTTGCTTGAATTGACCGGTATTGATGTCTTTAACGGTACAAGGGTAGGAGCGAATTTCTCCATCGGAGTCTGCGTTGCCGATTGACGCTTTGAGGTCTACGGCGGCTGGATATCCAATTTCAAGATTGTGTTGATCGCGAACCCACTCGACGATCGCGCTATTGATGCTTTCTCCAGCAATCGTACTTCTCGTAGATGTCGCCAAACCAGAAAGTGTGATCACGCCCACCTGAGAACACCCGTGTCCAATGTGCAACAGCAATGAGCCGATGGGTTCGTTGATTGGCAATCGACAGCCCAATCCCGCACACAATAGGGTATCTACAAAGACCGATTCACGATTGCCCAAGCGGTATAGAATGTCAATAAAGGTTTTGCGTTCCTGCGACGTCAACCCGTGGGGCATCACCATCAAGATTTTCGGGCGCAAAAAAGTAGAGCCACAGGTTTGTTGAATGGCTGCCTTTAGGAAGGTTTCCAATAGTGAAGGATTGACACAAACGCCCTGTACAACAGGGTGATGAATTGTCATGTTGGGTGCTGTGCGACCGATGTATTGCTTTGCGGAGTTGCCCATCGCGACAATCTGTGCCGATGACTTTGGTTTCCCTTTGGACAGAGTTTTTGTCACCACCAAAGTGGGTTCATCAAACAACAGACCTTGGTCCTGGGTGGATATCCGAGTTCTGGCAGAGCCAATATCCAGCGTGATGTCGGTTCTAAAAAGGCGCCAAGCCTGCTCAAACATGCGTCTTAGATTCCCTTTTGGTTGTTCACTTTCTTCACAATGAGATCGGTCTTGTCAGCCATGTCCTGTATCTGACGTTGTAAGGACTTGTCGCTGCCTTGCAACAGAATGCGTTCACCATTCTTGAATACCGCAACGATTTCAAAGGTGTGAAGTTCTCCACCTTGAACGTGTTCGAGGTGTTCAATTTGTGAAAAGGGAATTCGATCGCTGGTAACACCGTCCTTGCTAGAAGATACAATGAGCAACGATTGTGATTCTGGAAAGAGGTTGTACCGTTTGATGACTTGTGATGAAGCCATGTGTTCTGTTCCAAACATTGCCAAAAGACTCACAATAAACACACCGATCGCAAACCCCAACGGAAATTTACGGGCTGGTGGTGGCGTGAAATCGTGGAAACAGTGCCGACACGTTTTCGCGTAATCCGGGACGTCGTTGAAGCATTGGGGACAGTTCTTAGTCATTTTGACTCTCATGTGCACAGAAAAGTAGACACAATACTGTAATTGATTTCTTTTAGTGCGACAGAAACTGCTTTGGATGTTGACAATTTATTGACCGTACTACTCGTTGTGTACAATTAGGCTCGAATCAAGCCCGTTGTCTGTTGGTGCAACCAGTGTGCCCATCGATGCGCCCCAATTGCAAAGACTTCGCGCTTTGTTGCAACGTGTTTGAGTTCAATGCGTTCACCAGGACCACACATCCAAATGCTGTGTTCACCAAAGGTGTCTCCAACCCTCAATGCATGAGCGGGTACGTGTTCATATCCATGTTCTTGAATGGCTTTGACCAGTCTTTTGGCTGTTCCGCTTGGGGCATCTTTTTTCTGGTTGTGGTGTGCTTCGATGACTTCAATATCCCATCCTTCTGGCAACATTTTTAGGGCTTTGTCGATGAGTCCCAACAGTACAGGAATGCCAACGCTAAAGTTTGCAACCACTGCAACGGGGGCTTGCTGTGCATAAGCCTCAATGTCTGCCCAAGGAAGATCTCCCGTGGTGCCAATGAGCAGAGCCTGTCCCGAAAGTTTGGGTATTAAGGTTCTCAATCCATCTGCACTGCTCACATCAATCACCACATCGCAATCGGGTACGGGTTGATTTCGTGGAATTCCAATGCTTTCAGCTTGAGCCAAAATCAGGGAGCCGAGTTTTCCCTTGTGTCCATGGACCGCAATCACAGCACTCATAGCAATGTTTCCCAGTTGCTGGGTAGACGATACTCAGAATCTGTCAACGCAACCAACGGCAAGCGAGCATTGTTCTCCAGCAATCCTTGATGGTGCATCAGCGCCTTGCAAGGCAATGGGTTGCTGTGGACAAAAAGAAAATCCACGACGGGGAGTAATTGTGCTCGATGATCGTTCAAGGACTCTATTTTCTGGGTGGCATCTCTGTACCACGCTACAGTTTGTGTTGGAGCTGGATTGGATACGACGCTGATGACTCCATGAAAACCGTGCGTGACCAATGTGGCAAACGTGAAATCATCGCCAGATAGAAGGGACACGTCGGTGTCTGCCAAGCGATTGCACAAGTCTAGTCCCAGTGCGACATCTCCCGTTGCTTCTTTCAGTCCAACGACGCCCTTGATCCGACACAGTTCTTCTAGAAGTTTGGCGGATAGTCGCTGTCCTGTTCTGCCCGGTACGTGATACAACACAACGGGCAATCCGACATTGCAAACTGCTTTGACATGTGCCATATGGCCAGCAGGATTGGGTTTGTTGTAATAGGGAAAAACAACCAGCGCGGCATCAGCCCCAAGTTCCTTTGCACGCTGCACGTTTTCCACTGTTGTGTGCGTACTGTTTGTACCACACCCTGCGATGATGGGGACGCGACCATTGGATACATCGACTGCGATTCGGATGAGTTCTTCCCATTCTTCTCGTGTCAGGGTCGGTGTTTCACCAGTCGTTCCACAGGGAACCAAGCCATGCACACCCGACGAGATTTGACGTTCGCAGAGACTTCGAAATTGGTCAAAGTCTACGGCATACTCTTCTTTCGCTCCCTTGAAAGGGGTTACCAACGCAGTGCAAACACCGTGCAGTGAAAGAGAACAAGACATATACACTCCATAATAAAGGTGAGTTTCGAGTGGCTTGAAACTTGGTGACTAAAACTTGACAATGGCGTTGATTTCAGCGCCATACGGGTTTTCGTCAAATCCTCCACCCAATTCCTCATTTGTGTAATTGGTCAGATAGCTTCCCAAAAATAGGTAGCCAAGTTGAGCGCGGAGATGAAATTTTTCCAATGGGGTGTAATTGAGGTTGGCGTTGACCTCAACACCGTAATTGGTGTTTCCGGCTTCGGTTTCGGGAAGTTGTGCAGTACGGGCAAACAGGACTCGAAGTTCAGGGGTGAAGGTGTCGCTCACACGGTATCCGACTCTGGGTTGGGCATAGAGCGCATTGGAAATGCCATTGCCGACTCTGGCTGCACCGTACTCCAATCCACCATTTGCTGTACTGGCAACTGTGGGGGATAGGGTTGGCATGATTTGATCGAAGAGCATCAACGAAATGTCATAATTGCGATCAAACGTGAACTGCTTGAATTCTTTGTCGTCTACATCAGAATCGCCACTGGCATATCCTAGGTTGACCCCAACGGTGATGTCTTCCATCTTGAGTCCCGCATCGAGCACCCCACCGAAGGCAAGTTGCTTGACGTCATCCAATCCACCCTCTAGGTCTCCAGAACCGAACTGGACGCCCAACTCAAGTTCGGTTTTCAACGCCCCCATGTCGGCACCCAAAAATCCATCGATGGTAAATTGGTTGAAACTGGTTTCGGCAGACCGTTGGTTCGCCAACACGTTGTATAGACCGCCTTGTACGCGCTCATCAGCATAATAAATACTGAATGTTCCAGCCACGGATTCATCGAGGACACTGGAAAACCCTTCATCGCGGTACTCAATGGCACCGAGCAAAAATACAGAGTCGATTTGGTTGCTGTATTGAATCCGATCGGCAGTGTCGCCCACAAATTGCGTTGGCAAATCACCAGAATTAAATATCATTCCAGCACCCCAATGAACGGGCATTCTTCCAAATCGAATGGTTCCAATATCACTGACCACTTCTCCATAGAGTCTAGAAACCATTAAATTACTCAGTCCTGTTGAGCCATTTTGAGAAGGGCGTAAAGAATCGGCAAACTCCAAATTGCTGTTGGACCAAGCCGGATCTTGATAGGAGAAAGCCTCTGTTCCAAAGGGTTGGAAATAGAGCATGTCCAACTGACTGTGCAGTCTCACATTTGGGCTCAAAATCCAAGAAGGCTTGATGCTTCCCCAGTGGTGGACCGTTTGAAATCGGTCCATTGCATTGTCGTTGTCGCTCGACAGAGAGAGTGAGTTGTAATGGTGTCCCTGCGTCCGATAATGTCCATCCCAAAAGACTTCAACGGCTTCTGCGGTTGGCAAAAGAGCGGTCAAGAGAAGTGTATACATGAATACCTCGAGAGATAGTGTGGGGGATTGTAGGTAGTGTGGGGATTATCGAAACATACCCAATTGCTGAGCAAGACCATCCACAGACGAAAAATGCGTTCGATTAACTAGCACACAGACACGTGAAAAGCAAGACATCTTCCCACTGTGCTCTGTTCAATTTTCAATAAATGTGATACTCTATGGTAAGTAAATTTCTTTGATGGTTTGGCATCGACCAACTTTCAGCCTGAGGAATGGTATGATTGGTGTAAGCACAATTGCAGAAAGTATCCTCGACAATCCCGTATTTGTCGGATTGTCGAAAACAGAAGCCGAGGAACTGGCAAGTCATTGCGACATCTTGGTTCTTCCACAAGGTCGCCCTGTGTTCGAACAAGGAGAGCGCTCGCAAAGCATCTTTGTTTTGTTCAAGGGCACACTCAACGTGTCGGTCCGAGATATAGCGGGAGAAGAGCATTTGGTTGGTAGCATTTCCAAAGGGGATGTGTTCGGTGAAATGGGCGTACTCGAAGCACAGCCTCGTTCGGCCACCACCATTACAGCCGAAGATTCGGTGATTCTTCGAATTCCGGGAACAAGTTTTACCATGATGGTCAAACAAGGACATCCAGCCATTCATCGGCTTCTTCAATGGGCAATTCGAAAGAGTTGCCATCGATTGAGAGATTTGGACTCTCGATTGGATACCCTCTTTGCACAAGATGGAGGTGGAAAGTGACGCAAATGACCCGCGAAGACTTGCAAGGTGCTCTCAAACGATTGTCATTGTTTAATGCGTTGGATGATAGGGGATTGAGTGCGCTGTCCGCGATCGTTCGAATTGAAGAATACGCAACAGATGATGTGATCATTCGACAAGGTTCACAGAGCAATGGTGTGTACATTCTATTGAGTGGAAGTTTAAAAGTGACGATGAAAACCTCCGCAGGAGCGATTGTCGTTCTCGACTCCTTGGACGCTGGTGGTGTATTTGGTACGTTGGCTGCGATTGACCGCAAGCAGCGTGGAGCCAACTGCATTGCAACAGAGGACGTTGTCGTAGGACGTATTGCGATGCTGGATTTTCAAGATTTGATGTACGGTTCATCGGCTCTGGCTCTTGGGTTCCAAATTGTGATTTTGCGTTCGATTTTTCAAGAGTTGCGGACCACCAATGCTCAGTTGTCAGAATTGAGTGCTTTGTCACATGTAAATGTGGTCTAATCGTCTGTCGTCACTATAAGAAAGGGGCATTGAACGTCTTCTTGTCCCGTTATTTGGGTTTCTTGTCCTTTTCGCAATGCTCTATGTAGCACTGCCAAATCCATTTTGTTTTTGGATGTATTCATGTCACGTAAAAAGAACAGTTCGAATTTTGGTCGTTCCACTAAAATTTCTCAGAGAGGCGACAAGGGCAACCAACGTCAAAGTGGCTCACAAAAAAAACAAAAGGTCATTGCTGCGAAGCCCAATCAAGTGGTGGTCAACGGATATTCAGAACAATGGTTGCGCCAGCAGTTTGATTGGGTCTACAACAAAGAAGTATTGGCGACAGGAAAAAATGTCGTCGCTGGTAGCCTCGTTGAAATCTGTAATTCGCAGGGGCAGGCTTTGGGGGTTGGGGTATATGCCGGAACAACCGAAGAACAATCGGTTGCTGTTCGGAGACTATCTGAGCGTATTGAGACCATTGATGTGAATTTCTTTGTGGGGCGCATTCGTGCTGCTCAGTCACGCCGAAGTATTGAACCACAAACAACGGCTTGGCGTCTGGTGCATTCAGAAAACGATGATTTGCCGGGTTTCGTGGTGGATTGTTGGGCGCACAGTGTTTCCATCACCTTGTCTTGTCCGTCGTTGACGTCGTTGCTGGATGACTTTGTAGAAGCGCTCAATGTGGTTCATCCTTTTGAAAACGCGGTGGGACATGTTCGCTTACCCCATGGAAAACAACAATATCTGGGCATTCTCAAGGGGGAACTGCCAGAACGGTTTGGGGTGCAGGAATTGGGCGTGGACTATTGGGTGCATCCACAGTTGAGCAAAGATGCAGGATTGTTCTTGGACATGCGTCCTTTACGAGCTTGGCTAGCCAGACAAGGGTGGGAAGATAAGCGTTTTTTGAATCTCTTTTGTTACACGGGTGCCTTTTCGGTTTCAGCGGCTCAGCATGGTGCAAATACTGTATCTGTAGACCTTTCAACTGCGTATTTGGAGCGCGCAAGAGAAAACTTTCGATTGAACCAGATCGATTTGTCTCCCCATCAGTTTGTGGAGGCGGATACTTTTGTCGCCCTCAATCGATTTCGACGCAAGGGAGAACTGTTTGATACTGTACTTGCCGATCCACCTTCCTTTTCTCATTCCAGTCACGGCACTTGGTCCGTGCAAAAAGATTTAAAGCGTTTGGTGGTGGCCTGCTTGAGGGTGCTCAAACCTGGTGGAACATTGGTGATCGCGACAAACCATGGCAAAATGCCACCGCGAGACTTTTCCAAAGCGATTTTGGACGCCGCCCGCAAAGAGAAACGGCGTCTACGCTTGATTCTCAATTATGTTCCTGGAACAGACTTTCCAGCGGCTTTGCACTTTCCTGAAGCTCGATACTTGAAGTGTTGGGTGATGGAGGCTTCGTGACGCGACCCAAAATCACCAGAGAGCACTTGGGTGCCGATCGAGTTGTGTGGACTGTGGACTCTGGAGTTCCGGGACCCGTACTGGGGCTGACGGCCAACATCCACGGAGATGAAAGTACAGGGCTGGTCATGCTCAATCAAGTTCTTGAGCAAGGGCATCGTCTCCAAAAGGGAAGACTGAGAATCTTTCCATCGCTCAACCCAGAAGGTCTCGCTGAAATACGCCGTGAAGATCCGAGAACAGGCAAAGATCTCAACAGATTATTTCCCAATTGTCTGGATGCCAGTTCAGTCATTCATCCGGAACTGCGTAGTGTTTGGCGGGCATTGCAGGAATCCAACCTAGACATGCTGGTGGATGTTCATTCGGATTCTGGCTTGGCTGTACCTTATGTATTGATGGATAGACAACTCAAACCAAACGTGCAGATCTTCAATCAACTCTTGGACATGACCTCAGCGCTGGGACTGTTTACGATGCGCGAATATTTGATGCCAGATTATCGTCGCTACCAGCTTCAACGCACCTTGACAGGCTCTGTACTCAACAGTTTGGAAATTCCCTGTGTGACCATGGAGATTGGGCGTCGACGACACGTATCGTGGGACGATGTCCGTATTGGTTTGTCCGCTTTGGGACGGTTGTTTGTTCAATATGAACTGTTTTCTGACGCTGATATTTCAGAACTCGATTGGACCCATCCTCCAATTCCAGAGAATGGTGGTGTTTGGAGGAGAGACAACGGTCCAATTACCCGTGAAGAGGGGTTGGTTGTTCCTGTAGCACCTCTGGGAGAACTGCTCAGAGAAGGGGACCCAATCGCCAAGATCGTGAATGCTCAAGGTGTGACCCGCGAAACGGTTTGTGCCAAGGAAACTTCTATTGTTTTGGCTTTTCCGGATAAAGCTTGGACGGAGAGATGGTTGTCCGTTTGCACGATAGGTGTCTTGGAACGCTAGACCAGTTTGTACTTTTGGATGTCTCCTTTGACAGTGGATTTTGATTTGTTTTTTGACAAAGTGAACTGTCTGCGATGGTATTTTGTGTGAACTGTAGTATGGTGTACACTGAAAAGTTCGAACAAGGGAGATGAGATGCGATTTTGGATGATGTTGTCGGTGTGTACACTGTTGGCTTGTGGTGACAAAGAAGAAGAAAATACGGCTCCAGACTTGGTGAACGGAGACAATACAGAAACAGGATGTGGTGGTACAGCGCCCGTGATTGAATCTCTGTCCTGTGAGAACTCTGGTATGCAGAATCATCCGGACTATGGAGAATTGCCAACCTTTACGATTAAAGCCACCGTCACGGATGACGATGGGGATTTGACGTATTATCAGTTGTTCGTTGATATTGATGGAACATTGGATGGTGTAGAGGCCGATGACGATGTGGAACTCAATCCAGTCGAAGGTGCGGTGAATGACGAAGAGTGTGGTGTGTACGACGCCAATTTGTCGGTGACGATGTTCCTCAATGGTTCGATGCCCGATTATGATACAGCCTATGAATGGTACGTACGGGTCGCAGATGGTTTGGGCAAAATGTCGGAACCGATGATGATCGAATGTCGCACACCCAATGAAGAGGGCGTTGGTGAACCCCAATAATTTAGTACCACGTGATGTTCGCTATTCGCATCCAATGCTTTCGAGCGTGAACTTGTAGGAAAGGAATGGATGGGACGGCCTTAAGTAGATGCAAATGTATTCACGGCTGTACATACTCGCGCAGAACGCACAGCTATTCAATGTTCAATTGACCCATGATTCTCAGAAGCATATCTGAGTCGATGCTTGAATACATCCCTGAGGTGAGACCATACTTGTATCTGTTCATTCTCGACAGTTTCCAAAAGTTGGTTGGCTGTGTCTGACCGTCGCAGAGCAGGTCCTGTGTTAATTTGTGTATGGCATCTCGGACAATTGTTGCGCTTTCGATGACAGAAATGCCTTGGTCTTTGGAGAAGAACCAAATCAATTGCCGATTCAAAGACAGGTTCTCTATGGATTGACTTTTTTCGACGATGGGCCCCCATATCTGTGCGCTCTTGACCGGATTTTCATCACCAGTGAAAGAATTCTTTTTGATAGACTCTTGTTGTGGTCTCTTTTTCAATGCTTTTTTGAACGCACCAGTGGGCTTAAACTGTATGAAAAAAATCTGTTTATATCGCATGGAAAAGGTACCGAGGTTTGGCAAAATGATGTGCTCTTTGTGGCACAGTCTCAATAGAAACCAACGCCAAAAATCTTCACTGCTCTGTGTGGTCATTATGTCTCTCTTTGTTGGGGGTACAAATACTTTTTATAAGAACGGTATTGAATAATTTATAGGACAACCCTTCGAAGAAACTCTTTGGCATCTTGAGCGACAGACCAATTGGATTGTGTGGTTGTTGGAATAATGGAACAGTGCCCGTAATTCTTTTCGTCGAGTATAATTCGTAGATTCTCCATGTTTTGAAGCTTTTGAACACCATGGATGAGTGGTTCGCCCACCCATGTTTGAGATTCCAATTGTATGTTGATGGGGGTCTCTCTAAGAGCTCGGAGGAGCTCGAGTCCAACCGACACTTGATCTTTTTTCGGAGAAAAGATCATGCTGGCAATTTTTTGATCGTGTTGATCTATCGGGGTGGCAACAGGACAATGAAAACACCGGATTGAAATGTTTTGATCTTTCAACCAGTCTGGTAGATGATGTAGGTTTGGTTCTACAACAAAGGTCAACCGCTTTAGACTTGGCGCGTTGGTTAGGATATACTGGAGGGTTTCTTGCTCAATCTGGGTATCGACGAATGAAAGTTCTTCGACGCGCTCAAGATCAACACCTGTTTCTTTCAGTGAGATTGAACCAACAAAATCTAGGATGCGGGGTCGTATTGGAGCAGGAATTGAATGGGCATTGATCAGAGAGATCGTCTCAATGTTGCGCAACCATTCAACAGAGCCCGGATTTTGTTCCAGCACCATCTTTTCTTTCCAAGATCGTGCTTGGTCTCCACTAAAGAATAGGTGGTCGACCTTGGGGACCAAAACCAGATTGTCGGACGGTCGAATCCCAATTTTTGAGAACTCTTTGTTTGAGTGAAATGGAGAGTTGGTTTTTCTATCAAATCGGATTGCATCAAGGTGAAAAGATTTTTCATGTTGTTGAAAGACTTGGATAGCAATTTCATTTTGTACGTCGAAAGTGGTCCAATGTTGTCGAGGATCAAAAAATGTATCTTTGAGTGACCCCAACCATTTGTCATGGAGTGCTGTGATGCAATGATAGATAGGTTCAAAGGGGATTGCACCAATATCCGAAAGTTTCTTCAGTCGCATATGAGCCAATAGAATCTGCAATTCAGGGAGTAGAAGATTCTCGGGATTGGACACGACGCTGATTCCATTGCTTTGATCTGCTGTAAATTTTGTCCTGTCGAGTATCCAGAACAACTCGTCCATGGGGCGATTCATGACTGTCTTTAAGATGGATAATGGAGTGGGCATTGATTTTTTCCTCTGAAGTTTTGATATTTTACGTCCGATTTCCATGATCAATACGTTTTTGTTGTGTTGGTTTTGAGATTGAGACGACATTCAGTTTCAAAATCGTAGTTCTTTTGCATCGCAAAAAAACATGTTGGCTTTTTCTGTGTGGTGTTCCACCATGCTGTATTGCATAGAAGATTTGATCTTCCGCAATGGTAAACTCAACGTACCACCAAGCAATTTATACCGGCAGGGCTCCGAAAATCTCCCCTGGAATTTAGAGGAAAGTTTGTTTTTGGAGGCACACGCATCACGATTGGTGATGATACGTGCACCTCCATAAAAACAAACATATTCAAGATTCCAAAGCCACAGTCATGGTCGATTCGAACATAAATCACTTGGTGCTAGGGTTTCGTTACCAACTCCAGACGCAACATGTTGAATTCAATAAGCACTCTTTGGCTAGTTTTGTATGATGTTCCATCATGCTTGTATCACGCGAAGATTCGATCTTCCGTTCGGTATATATCGTAATCGTGTGTGACAAATAGAATTTTCACCGCTTCCTATTTCCGAAGCGTGTTGAGGCTGATTTTTAGAATTGAATCACAGAGAATCGTGATGATCCAATTCTAAAAAGTCAACATCAACACCATGGATTCGCTTCGGGGGTGGTGGTGTTCAAAATCGATTTGTCACACAAGATTACGCCATACCAACTCCAGATGCAAGGGGTGCTTGTTGGTTTTGTGACCTAGAAGGACTGGGATAGCAAGACGTAGTTCTTGATAGAATCGTGACAAAGCGATGGTTGAACGATGGCTGAACGATGGCTGAACGATGACAGAATGGTAGAACCCCAATGGATTTGGAGCAAAGTGGATTTAGGGCAAAGTGGATTTAGAGCAAAGCCATGTCTGCACTATCCACCTTGAGTGTCTCCAGTATCTGTTTGTTCACCCGTTTCACCTGTCGTATCACCCGTATTTTCAGTATCTTCTGGCATCGGTAAAAAGTGACTTGGAAAGACTTCTCCCACTTCCATCGAACCATCTTCATGGACCCAGACTTGTTGATCTGCATCGATGTCTTCGATGGTGACGGTGGTACCACCTTGAAATAGGATATCAATCGACTGGATGGTGTCTGCTTCTCCCAGTCCGAAATGAAGATTCATTGAATCTTGAACGCCGGTTCCAGAGCCACCAGAGACATGACGCATTTGCTCACCACGGGTTGTTTTCACGGTTACTGTTGCACCGATTGCTGAGATGTTTGAAGAGCCTGTCCATTCCTGCCAATCATCAGCCGGTCCACCTTGAAGACCCCCAAAGAGGCGTATGGTGACCCAGTGTCCGAGTTCTGTTGCGGTATTTTCGTAGAGATCGTATGCGATCAAGTCTACATCACCATCTCTGTCAAAGTCCGACACCGATGATCCCCAACCATTGCGTTTAACCAGACCACTCTCGTAATTGGCAAGGGTAAAGTGTCCGGTTCCGTCATTGAGATAGAAATCTGAATCACGAGACGAGTAGACCGCGGTGATGAAGAGATCCAAGTCGCCGTCGTTGTCCGCATCGAACAGGGTGGGGTTGGAGTGTGTTTCTCGATAGTAGAGCCCACGCTCCGCGCCTTCATTGGTGAATTTGCCATTCCCATCATTGATCAGCACCATGCTGGTGTCTGAGAACCAATAAAAGAAGGGGTGTGCAAGATTGGCGTGCACCATGTCCAGATCACCGTCGTTGTCGACGTCGCCAAATACAGCCCCAATGGTGTGTCCAAAAGCACCTGCGGCGGCAACACCCTTTGTGCCGTTGATCAATGCGATGTCTTTGAGTTCACCATTTCCCTCGTTCCGGTAAAAGAAGTTGGGGTCCAGTCTGTAATTGCTGACAAAGACGTCGATGTCGCCATCTTGATCATAATCTCCTGTGGTGACACCGCGACCGGCATGGTTGAGTTGCGAGATTTTTGCATCGGCAGTCCAATCGGTAAACGTTCCATCACCATTGTTTCGCCATACTTTGTCATCGTAATTCATGAAATAATCGTATTCACTAGAACATTCATAGTTGGCCATGTATAGGTCCAACCATCCGTCGTTGTCGACGTCAAACCAAGCAGAGCCTTCAGTGGGTGAGACTTCTGCTTCTCCATCTCCATCGCAGTCTCGTTCTGTCTGGATGTCTTGAATGCCACTCTCTGAAGTAACGTCCACAAAACTGTATCCTTCTCCGTTGGCGTTGCAGGTGTTCAGCAAGAGTATATCGGCGCGACCTTGACCAAAATAGTCTAGGCAACCGTCATTGTTGTAATCTCCCCACACACCACCACTGCTGCTTTCGGTCGTGAAAACCAATGCATCGGTGAGGTCTTCAAATGTACCGTCTCCGTTGTTGGCATACAGCGTCGGTCCGTTGGTAATGATGTCGTCATCACCATCATTGTCATAGTCTCCCCACGCGACGCGACTGCTCGCAGATACAATGTCACTGAGTTGGAAGGGCTTGCTTTCGACTGGAATTTCGTCATCGTATTCAACGGCCAATTGAATTTGGTAAGTATACCATGGACTGCTCATACCGCGATGGTACAGTTCATCGTCGACGCCCAAAAACCAAGCGCCAGCCATGTAGGGTTCACCGTCTGTTTGATAATTTTCCATCATGATTTCAGGCGTTGTTGAAGGGGTACCCGTTTCTCGTTCTGGACGGGTGTAGCCTGCAAACACGTGCAACGGTTGCGGTACGACAATCGGTTCTGTCAACACATAGTCAATCCATTGACCATTGCTGTCGCTGGTCAAGCAACGAGATTCAATTGAGTAGGGATTGTCGGCGTCCCACATGTAGCCGTTGCTCCCAAAATCTGGCCAAAAGTACAGTTCAGCCGCGGACTCAGTTTCGGAAAGATTGTCCCACATGACTTTTGCCCCCAGTACACGCCCCGGACGTTCCAAATAAAATCCGTTGCCTCCTTCAAACCCGACTGTATTCAAGTCATAGGTTCCATACTGACCAGCATATTCACTGGTCAAGGCATTTTCTCCAGCCAGTGAAAACAATGTTGCAGAGTTTCCGTGGAGGGCAATCCATTCTACGTCGCTCGAGAATGCGCCCAAAGCCGACTCTGTACAGACATCCACAACCGCTGTATCTTCCGCTGCGACACTGCCAGTATCGTTTTGGCTGTTGTCATTTTTATCTCCACAAGCCATCAATAAGGTCAACAAACTCAACATGTGCACTCCCAATTTTTGTGTAAACAATATAGTTTGTTTTCATGAACTATGCATAATCAACGTTGTAGGCTCTTTATGAGGTTGGGTTGCTTTGTAAAAAAATAAAGAAAGGATACAACGATTGACTATCTTTAGAAGGTATGAAAATTTAAGGAGAAGATATGCGATTTGGATTGACTGTGCTTATGCTGACGGTTGGCTGTACAGAGGGTGACAATACGTTTAAGGTGTCAAGCAATGCGCCAAATCTCAGCATCGTTACACCAGCAGATGAATCTGTGATCAACGAGTATGACTTGGTGGAATTCCGTGGGAAAGCCACTGACTTGGAAGATGCAGAAGAGAATCTAGAAGTGACTTGGCAGAGCAGTCTGGACGATGTATTGAATGTTTCTGCGCCAGATGCGTCTGGAGATGTGTACTTTGCAACCGATGCCTTGTCCCCAGGTGATCACGTCATCACATTTACAGCGACCGATACTGAAGGGCTGAGTAGCAGTGTGTCGATGCGGTTGGAAGTGGTCGACGAACTCGATGAGCCCACCATTGAAGTCCGCAACCCTTCAGAAGGAGAGGTTGGAGAAGAAGGGGTGGCGACCAACTTTTCGGTGGCTGTTGCCGATGTTCAAGACGCCTCAGAAGATCTTCTGTTGACGTTTACATCGTCCAATGATGGTGAGTTTTGTACTCCAACGGCGGACGATATTGGTTTTGCGGCTTGTGAGGCTGTATTGAGCGTGGGGACACACACTTTGACTTTCGCGGTGGTGGACTCGCATGACTTCTCATCTGAAGCGCAACTGGAATTTGTGGTTCTGCCCAGTACACAAGTCGACAACGATTCAGATGGGTACACCGAAGAAGAAGGGGACTGTGACGATACTCAATCCACCATTTCGCCAGATGGTGTTGAAGTCGTGAACAGTATTGACGACGATTGTGACGGCATCATCGATGAAGAAACCGATGCCTATGATGACGATGGCGACGGGTTTGCTGAAAACGAAGGAGATTGCGACGACACAAACAGTTCGGCGTACCCCGATGCCGAAGAAGTTGTGAACAGCGTAGACGATGACTGTGATGGGGTTGTGGACAACGATACCATTGTCTTTGATGACGATGGCGATGGTCTAACCGAAGAAGAAGGAGATTGTGATGATGCTGAAGCCAATGCCTATCCTGGAGCGTTGGAAGTGGCTGACGGTATTGACAACGATTGTGACACCCACATCGATGAAGGTACACCGTTCTTTGACGACGACGGGGATTGCTATTGTGAAAGTTTGCCCTGTTTTGGTTCCAGCAACGCGAACTGTGACATTGCGTTGTTGACAAGTGGAGATTGTGACGACAACGATGTCAATTACAATCCCGATGTTGTGTGGTATTACGATGGCGATGGGGACTTGCGTGGGTCTGCAAATGCGACGATTACCTCTTGTACTCAACCGACTGGATATGTATCCAACGCTGATGATTGCGACGATGGCAATCCGTACGCTTGGACTGGGAATGTCGAGTCCTGCGATGGATATGACAACGATTGTGACAATCAAGTCGATGAAAATGTTAGCAATACCTATTATCCAGACAGCGATGGTGACGGATATGGGGCGATACCGTCTGCACTGGGTGTGCAAGCGTGTTCACAACCGGCAGGCTATGTTGCCAACAACAGCGACTGCAACGACAGTTGTAGTGATTGTCACCCTGGTCACGCCGAAGAGTGCGATGGGTTCGACAACGATTGCGATGGCACTTATGATGAACAAGGAGCCGTTGGTTGCTTGACTTATTTCCAAGACATTGATGACGATGGGTACGGGGATGCCAGTCAATCAATTTGTGCCTGTGAGCCAGAAGGGCATTTCACCACGACAGATTCAGGGGATTGTTTTGACGATGGTGTCAATGCCCACATCACCTACCCTGGGGCACCCTACAGTGCCACGTCGATGCCACGGGGTGATGGTGAAGGATATGATTTCAACTGTGATGGGGTAGAAACAACCTATTACAATGACTTGGCAGATTGCTATGGTGGTGTCTTGGGCTTTTCAAACTGTTCCAACGGATGGTACAGCCGCAGTTCCGTTACTGGATTGCTCAATCCCACAGTTCCTGATTGTGGGCAAACAGATTACAAATCCTACAGTTGTTCGCCCGGCAGTTGGACCAACCCTGTTTGCTCTTACTCCAGAACGCTGACAGCGCAGATGTGTCGATGAATGATGTGCAATTGTTCTCCCACTGGATTCATCAAAATTGAACCATTGACGTGGGACCAAAGACAGACCAAAGACAGACAAGAAAGACAGACAAGAAACAGACAAGGAAAGGTGCGTCGAAGACGTTACACTCTTCTAACTGCGGTTACCCCTTTGATCTTTTGAACATTCTTGATGAGGATGTTGATTTGATCGATGTGGGTGATCGCGACTGAAAATTTGACTGCTGCCTCTTCGGTAGACAAGACAAGTGTTTCCAAGTGTGAGATGTTGATGCCCATGCTCTTACAGGTTGCCCCTAAATCCGCAAGAATTCCCATTTGGTTTGAGCAAGCGACTTCCAAGGTGGCAGTGTGTCGAATATCTGAATTTTGCCACTGTACTGGCAGTTTGCGCTCGTCGTCAGAGGCCAAGTATTGTTCACAGTCCATTTTGTGAATGGTGATGCCACGTCCACGTGTAATAAAACCCGCAACCGCCTCGCCTGGAAGCGGATTGCAACATTTGGCAAATGAAGTCAAAACATCGTCTTCACCATTGATCAGCACAGGCGACGTTGTTTTGCCCCGCATTCTATTGAAGAAGGAGGACAGTGTCGCAGGTTTGCGATTGATGGGTGGGATGATTTTGTCGACCACTTTGTTGGCTGTGAGTGCGCCTTCTCCCATCGCCATGTAGAGTTGCTCTGCATTTTTATGTCCAAACTCTTTGCAGACTTCTTCGAACTTTCCAGACTTTTGGATTTTGGACAGGGTTAAATCATGCTCTTTGAGTGTTCGTTCCAACAGTGCGCGTCCAAGTTCTCGTGCCTGTTCTCGCTCTTCTCCACGGATGCTGTGGCGAATTTTGGACAGTGCCCGGGAAGTTTTGGCAATGTTGAGCCAGTCACGGTTGGGTTTTTGTGTGTTGCTGCTCAAAATTTCAATGTGGTCGCCATTTTGAAGCGCGTACCGTAAGGAAACAATGCGTCCATCGACGATACCACCTGTACATTTGGAACCCAGATCGGTGTGGATGCTGTAGGCGAAGTCCAATAGGGTCGCACCCACCGGGAAGATACGAACATCTCCAGCAGGTGTAAATACAAAGACTTCCTGTGAGAATAGTTCGACTTTGACGGCGTCCAAAAATTCTTGACCATCGGTGAGTTCTTGGGCCGCTTCAAACAAGGCACGCAACTTCGCAATTTTTTGAATGTCTTCTTTGGACAGTGCCAAGTGACCTTCTTTGTATCGCCAGTGTGCGGCAATCCCCAATTCGGCAACGCGGTGCATTTCACGTGTGCGAAACTGGATTTCCACTTGTCGCCCTTCAGGAAGCACAACCGTGTGCAGGGACTGATAGCCATTGGATTTGGGCTGGGCAATGTAATCTTTCAATCGATTGGGATGGTGTGGATACAGAGCGTGAATGAAACCCAATCCTGCGTAGCAACTTCCCAGATCATCCACCAACACACGGAAAGCTAAGAGATCGTGTACCTGTTCAAATTCAACTCTTTGAGCGATCATCTTGTTGTAGACGGAGCGCAGATACTTTGTCCGTCCATACACTTGACAGGCAATGCCTTTGGAATTCAGTTCATCGTGGAGCACCTTTCCAAATCGTTCGATAAACTCGTTGTGATCAGGCGCGCGTTTGTCCAATTTTTCTTTGAGTTCAGCATACAGTTCGGGTTCAATATATTGAAAGCAGAGGTCTTCGAGTTCGGATTTAACTTTTGCCAGACCCAAGCGGTTTGCAATGGGGACAAATATCTCCATCGTTTCTTCGGATTTCTTTTTGCGCTTGTGTGGCTTCATGGGTCCCATGTTGCGCATGTTGTGTAGACGATCAGCGAGTTTGACCAGTACCACTCGGACATCTTTGGCCATGGCCAAGACCATTTTGCGGAAGTTTTCCGTTTCTTCTTCAATTTTACTCTTGAACTTCAGTTTGCCAATTTTGGTCACACCGTCAACCAACAGAGCGACGTCTGGACCAAACTTCTGCGTTAAAATTTCATATTTGGTAAAGGGGTCGTCTTCGAGCGTGTCGTGCAATATTCCCGTTGCGATTGTCTCCACGTCCATTTTCATCTCTGCAAGGATACCCGCAACCGCCAAGGGGTGCGTGATGTAATCCTTACCACAGTTTCGATACTGTCCATCGTGTGCCTGTTGGGCATAGAAGTAGGCATCCATCAGCAGTTGAATATCTGCATTGGGGGAATAGTCGTGGACAATGTCGATGAGTTGTTGAATGCTGGTGACTTCTGTAGGACTCACACGGTCTCCTTTTCTAATCTATGAACCATTCATAGTCGTATAAAAAAGATACCTTACTTGGGGTCCATTGTGCAATGCACAACAGTCTTTTTTCCGTCAATTCAGAGAACTTTGTTCCATTGCCTTTACGTTGAGCCCTTGAATTTAAGATTGGGTGGCAAACTGTGTGACCCAAGACGAACGGCGATTTCTTTTCAGCAGTTCGGCTATCAAAATACTCATGAATTGGTCGCAGGCAGACTCCAGTTTGTCATTGACAACGAGGTAGTCAAATGAACCACAATGATCCAATTGATCTTGTGCTTCTCGAAGTCGACGCGCAATGATTTCGTCTGAATCTGTGTTGCGTCCACGCAATCGCTTCTCCAAGCTTGTGATATTGGGCGGTAAGACGAAAATGGAGATGGCGTCGGGCATTTGGGCTTTGACTTGGGCCGCGCCTTGTTGGTCAATTTCCAACAAAATGCTTTCGCCCGCATTGAGTGCATCAATCACAGGTTGTTTCAAGGTGCCATAGAAATTCTTGTACACTTGCGCCCATTCCAACAACTCTCCGTTGTCTTTGAGACGTTCAAATTCTGGAATGTCCAAAAAGTGATAGTCCACCCCATCTGCTTCTCCGTTGCGAATTGAACGCGTGGTGGCGGAGACTGAAAACTGAATGTTGGAAATCGTTGATAGGGCTTTTTTTACCAATGTTGTCTTTCCAGTACCGCTGGCACCTGTAACAACAAATAGGGCTCCTTGATCGGGTTTGCTCCATGCATCCACGTTCAGACTCATGATGGGTCTCCTTCCTTAATTGGCTTGAGTGCCTTTAGTGTGAATACACAGGTCATGCAAGGGACAGGAAGGACAAATTTCCAAATTGTAGGCTTTCTGACATTGTCCTGAGATTCCGAGGTGTGCCAACGCAAAATCATACTGTATGGGGTCATCGGGCGCGATGGCTCGAAGGTGACCGGTAATTTCTCGAGCCGCTTTGAGGTTTGCGCTTTTGAGTTTGGTCAGCCCAATCATCTGGGAAATGCTGTGGACGTGTACATCGAGTGGAATGGTAAGTTTGGAGGGTGGAAGTTCCCACAGTCCCAAGTCGGGCGCGGTTTTTCTGACCATCCACCGCATCAGCATTTGCCATCGTTTACAGGCAGACCCTTTGGCAGGAGAAGAGAAGAAACGTTTGAATCCATCGGGCAAGTCGGAGACCGTTTCAATAGAAAGTCCCGTCAAGGTACCAGCATAGATGGCACAGGCCGTCAGGGTGGTCATCGCACGACTTAGGGTGTCGTTCAGATCCACATCCTCTGCTTGGTAGAGTGACTCAATCCAAGATTTGACTGAGGCTTCTTGGGTGAACAATCGTTGAAAGGTCAGCATCACCAATACAAAATCGGGGGATTTGTTCCATCGATAGGATAGGGCGTTGAAGGCATCAAAATCCGCAGGCGAAAAATTGTCCACGCACGCTCGAGGACCCCCTCGTTCGTCACAAAGCGACATCCATTGTTTGATCACGGGCAAAAACAAACTGACGCGACCAAAGGCAAGCATTGACGCAAAAATCGCAGCCAATTCTTGATCGAGAGGATCTGTGTAACGGTGGGCAAATTGGATTGGGTCTTGTTGAATCGTCTCTTCGATGTTTTGTTCAAGCATCAAAGTATTGAGGGCTTGTTTGAGTTTGTTCAACTGTCCTTTGTCGAGTTTGCCGTGTTTGGTTCTGACTTTATTCTGCTGCTTATTGGTCTGTTTTGTCTTTTGGGTCATTACTCAACCTGGGCAATGATGTCGCGTACATTTTCAATGTGCACCTTCATTTCGGCCACATGTTGACTGGCTTGTGCGGGGATGACTTTGGAAGCAATGGTGTTCATTTCTCGCTGGATTTGTTGCAACACGGCATCCATTTTGCGACCGGTGCCTTTGTCTTTCAGCGATTGGATGTGTCCCAAACTCAAGCAGTGTTCTTCGAGTCGGGCCAATTCCTCAGTGATGTCAGACTTTTCCACCAAAATGGCGGCCTCATGCTGTAATTTCTCTGATGGAATCCGTTGCCCTAGAAGTTTGTTGAGGCGTTTTTCCAGTCGAATTACCAAAGCCTGATTGAGAATTTCCAGTTGACTGGAGAGTTCACCTCTATGACGCTGTAAACCCCTAAGTTCAGGTCCCAATTCCATCGCCAATTCTTTGCCCATGACCTTTCGCTGTTGGATCAGGTCGACAATTGCGGAATCCATTGCGGTAGAGACAATGATCCACTCTTGCATCGCATCGGGTTCTTTGGCTTGTGTGTTGAGTACGCCTGGCTGGTCAAATATTTTGTTGATGTCAATCGATTCTGCGGGGCGATTGAATGTTTGTGCCAACTGTACCATTTCTTCAAAGCAGGCTTGTGCAAGTTCGGTGTCCAGCAACACTTCTTGGTGTCCTCGAAGTCCCGTGCGACGAATGAATACCTCAAGTTTTCCACGAAAGATTTTGTCTGTCAGGCGCTTCTTGAGTCTTCGTTCAAGAGACAGGTAGCACTGTGGCAAGCGGAATTGGATGTCTTTTGAACGGTGGGCTGTGGCGCGAATTTCAACAAAAACTGAGAGATCACCGTTGGAGGCTTCTCCGCGACCATACCCTTCCATTGCAATCATGTTCTCTCCCAAACCGTTGACGTTCTCTGTTTCTTGTATCGAGAGACCGTCGAAATGCCAATATTCTTCTGTTACTCGACTTCTTGTGTACGAACGATGGCGACAAATTGGGTGTCTTTCCATTGACCCACCGCCCTTTGCCACCGAATGTTTGGATAGGCAAAATGACCATCTGTCAACCAGCGTTCCCATGACGCAATGTGTTGAAAGGGCATCTCGACACCGATGGTTTCAAACTTGGTGAGCAAAACGGGGCTGTCAGATGTCTCCAACGTCCATTCCGTTGTTGAGGTATTCAACCCTGTAATGTCTACTGCGGTCCATTGATCGTCTTGGAGGTGACGAATCGTTCCAGACAAGCCATAGTTGTTTTCTTCAAAGAGCAAGTGAATGGTGGGGTTCTGTACGCCAATCCAACGAGACGTCTCAATGATGGCTTCTCCTTTGTGTTCAATGACCCATCCAGTGCCAGTCAGCATTTGACTTTGCTCATGGGACTGCGACCAGCCTCGGTTGGTCATCTCAGAGCAGTGAACCTCCGTTTGCCACAACGGTTCTTCGCTCCATGTATGCAATCGACTTTGTTCAGGACAGGTTCCTGTCAATCGAAGGTTCCACTCGTCAAAGTGCGAGTCCAGTTGCCATTGGGTATCGATCTTCTGTAGCCGATGTCTTGGACCGATTTCGATCAACCCTTCTGTCCAAGTAACGTGGGGCTGTGGTGCGTGGTCCCAGAACTCCAATGGACTTTGGTTTGGTGTCCAGATGGTTCCTTTGAAATGTCCCGTTCCTTTGAGCCATCCTGTATCGCTTTGCGTCAACCGCAGCACACCCAAACTGCCCGTTTGGTCTGCGTTGATCCACTCGATGCTTTGTCGGTACATTGGAGGGGAATTACACCCCATTGTGACCATAAGTGCACTAAGGAATGCAGTTGGCACGGTGAAATTCTTCATAGATCGGTTTGAGAAGGGTTGAGTCATTGTGGTGAGCATCTTCATTGGGCTGCAATTGGCAAGGGAAATCGCCTTGGTGTTCAGCATAGCGCAATCTATCGCGATAGACACCCTCCGCTGCTTTGCGACAGGCAAGTGGATTGTCCGTTTGTGTACACACGGAAGGATTCATGGGTGTGTCTATGGATACAAGATGTCTGTACAGTACCGTTTGACCGACTGTAGAATCGGGATCAACACCAAAGGCTGTTGCTTGATCGTGCATACTTGACCAAGAGGCTTTTGGATGTCGAAACAGCCATCTGGACAGCAGATGTAGGCGACAGTCCATTTCAAAGGGGGTGGCCAATTCACAAAATTGTGGTTTGCCGGTTCGCTCCGCCAGTCGAAACCAACATTCTCCTTGGACCGTATCGGTAAGTCGACGGCAAACATCTTCTACAGCGGTGGGATGTATGGGGAACAAATTTTCCGCACCCATCAACAAGCAGTCCTGTTCAACCGAAGTGGGCGATAGGGTTTTGCATAGGTCTATAGTGTCGACGGGGTTGCGTTGCACCTGCTCAAGGGTGTCGGCGATGGTGGAGACCGAAGAGTGAGAACTGGTTGGCAAGGTACAAGCGAACACCATACTCAAACCAACGAGTATCACACCGTATTTGAGGTTCACTCTGGCAGTCCCATAATGGACAAGGCAGCCTCCTCCAACGGTGTGTACCGCATCCAAAGCGTCCATTTACCACAGCCAGTTCCTTTCCACGCAATGGAGTTCAGTTGGGCATCGCGTTCTACAACACTAATCTGTTCACAGTTTTCTAAAAGTGAATCGCGAATGGACCAAAGTGGGTTCAGTCGATTGGGATCAAATGGATTTGCAGTTGGGCGTAGAGATTCCAATGACCACGTGCTGAAAAAGGCTACAGGTTGTTTGGATTCTACGAGAATGGTCAGTCCACGCTCTTCAGTATCCCAATGAACAAATCGTTGTGTTTGCTCGTCGCCCAACGTTGGAAGAATGGAGGAGCCGACCCCGTAGAGGTTTGCCATGGCAAGCCATTGACCTTGTCCAAACAGAGTGTCGTTGTAGGCTGCCGGATGTGTACTTTTGAGGCGCTGACAAAATGGCTTGGGACAGGGATACGTCAATGGACCCGAACGCATTCGAATGGGCTTGAACAGAGACGCAATGCTGGTGTCAATCAGCGTGTTGGCTTCATGGACGCTCAGGTCCGATGCGCTCTCTTCAGATGCTGAATCATCTTCCGCAAATGCCGGCTGTCCAATCGCCAAGTGCAATCCCAGCCAGAACATTAGAATTTCTCCACGAACTGAGCGGCAACATCTCGTTGAAGGGCATCGAAGTCCAAGGTCAGTCCACTGGCTTGTGCAGAAGACAGGATTTCATTGCTGGCAACATCGATGCGCTTAATGGTGATGGTTGTTCGGTTTCCTTGGAATTGAATGGTGCCGGTGATGACTTGCGAGGCTCGAAGACTTTGACCAATTTGAATGGCTTGATTGTCATTGATAAAGGTGTCTTGGAACACCAGTTCTGCCATCACGGAATCCACTTGACCGCGTTCAACAATGGTTGCGACTTCTCCAGCAGAGAGGGCTCCGGAAAGGTAATGCTGAAAACCAGTCGCCAAATTGTTGGGGTCTGATCCTTGTACGGTAAACGGCATGACGGCGGCTACGATGTCGTTGACCTTCCCACCCAATTGCTGAAGGCTGTTTTGGGCAGAATCTCTGACTTCTTCGTCTAGGTCACTGCGGGCAATGTCGTGGAGTAACGGTCTTGCACTTTGAATCTGTCGTGTGGCGATCGCTTGTACGGCTTTGATGCGAACCTGTGGGTTGGTTGCTTGGGTACTGAGATGCAAACAGAGTGCATCGATGTCCGTTGCATGGGTGCCCTTGATCCACTGTAGCAAGTCAAGCACGTCCATTTGCAACGTCCATTTCTGGTGGTTTCCACCCTTTTTGAGTAGGCTGTTGACCAGCAGTGTGGTTTGGGCTTCCGATTCCAGTCGTGCGGCGATGCCCTTTTTGGCGAGCGCCCTTACGCCACGATCTTCATCTTCCAGTCGGTGTAAATACTCTTGATCCCGTAGGTCATCGCTGAACATTGGTCCAAATGCCATGAGTGCTTCAAGGCTGGCTTTGCGAATTTGGGCTTCATTCGAACTTGCTTTTTGTATCAAAATGTGGATGGTCTGTGGGTTTCTTCGAAGTCCCAGTTCCTCAATCATCGCCACTTGATGCTCAATCGAGTCACTGTCTCGCAAGTGGTCGGTTAACCATGCATCCGATTTCTTTGGTATATTTTTTGTGCCACCACAGGCCAACACCCAGATCAATCCCCACATCATTGTCACTCCGTATGTACCAGTTGTATTTGAACAGAACCCGATGTCCCTATGGGTCCCTGTCTGCCGTTGTCTGCATCACAGTATCGTGATCCACCTTGAAATCCGGAACGCCCTGAACTTCCTGAAGAGCCACTTGGTGCACTCTTTCCATATTGATAGCCGGAACCACCCGAACCACCATCTCCACCTTGACCGGCATATCCAGCACGACCACCTAGCCCCGTTGAGCCATCTCGTCCAGCCAGACCACCCGATCCACCCCGTCCTCCAAGTGAACGAAAGACCAGTGAATTCACGGCTTGCTGTTGAAAGGAAGAAGAGCCGAGGACTTTGACTTGAATGTCGCCTCCATCGCCTCCACGACCTCCATTGCCACCGTCGCCTCCACAGCCCCCTGTAGCGCCATTGCCGCCGTCTCCACCGTTTCCACCATTGCCACCGCGCGAACCATTTCCACCGTTGCCATCTCGACCGGCAGAGATGCCTTGTGCACTGTCGCCGTTTCCACCATCGCCGCCGTTTCCACCGTTTCCACCATGTCCACCGCGACCACCATCGCCTCCACGACCACCGCCGCCACCATGACCGCCTTCACCACCATTGCCCCCATCGCCTCCCTGACCACCTTGGGTTGTGATCACGAAGGGGTGACCTTGATGAAAGATGTAATTTTCTGTACTTGAGCGACCGTTCTGATTGCCCTTGACCTCTATATAGACCAACTCTTCCCCTGGATAGAAGGGAGAGTAGATTGGGCGAACCACAATGGTCAAATCGGGACCGTCAACTCCACGCTGTCCATATTCACCATCTTCGGCATTGTTGCCAGGAAAACCGTTTCCACCATTGCCACCGTGTGATCCGTGTCCACCGGGTGTTCCATTGCTACCGTTTCCACCGTTTCCACTGAGGCTGCTGGCATCTCGACCATCGCTTCCATCTCGTCCACGTCCACCACGACCACCATCACCACCGTGTCCACCACTTTGGCCTGGCATCCATGCATTTTGCCCATTCGAACCCGCTGATCCATTTTTTCCCGAGGCTCCATTTCCTCCAGCATCACCAGAGTATGCGCGTCCATTGTCATTTGGGTGAAATCCCACTGAACCATGTCTACCAGTGGGACCATATGTCATATATGGAGAAAATGTACTCGAAGCATAGGAGGGTGCGTATCGAATGGTGCCCTGTTGATCTTTCCATGACCATTGCAAGCCGATTCCTGAGTCGAGTGTGCTGAGTACATTGTGTGTTGGTGTAATGGTCCACGTATCTCGCAATTCTCCACCGATGGGGGATGTGGAGATTTCGGACATGTCGAGTTTACAATCTTTTTGATGGGGCAACGTTGGACCACGAATGGTGTCGTTGTAGAGTAGCCGTCCGTTGGAGTCAACGGCATAGACTGTATCTACCAGATTGAGCGCTCCCTGCCGCAAAGGCAACTCAATGGATTCTGTGGGAAATACCGCTAGTCGACCATCTTTTATAAGTGTGGTTCCATCGCATGCCCTCGTTGTCTCCAAGCCATGTGTCAACGGCGCAGGTGGAACCCAGTGTACACAACCCACCAAGATGTTGAGCAACAACATCATAGAGCACCTTCCGTCACATCGAGGTGGTACAGTCGTTGAACAAGATCGACGCGTTGACCAAGTAATCCCAAGACGATGTGTACTTCTGCATCGGAATTGGACTCAAGAAACTGTCTAAAGTAGACTCGCACAGCCTGGATATCCAACATTTCCCACAGTGCGGCGTGTACAAGGGGGGACAATGCAGAATCCAAGTGCGGAATTTGCTCGATCAATTTTACAGCAACGGTTTCAGACAAAATTCCGTGACTCGCCGATTGGGCAAGGCTCCACAGCGTTAAGAGTTGAATGCTTCGGACGTTTACGGAGAGAATATCCAACTCTTTTTGCAGTGTCTCTTGGATGACATTTCGGTATTGTGCGTCGTTTAATGCACTTCGATTCTGTTCAAAATACCGATGCAAAGCCAAACAACTGGTGTAGAGGTCCGATGGTGAATATTGTGTGTCCTGATGTGCCAAATGCTCGCCCATTAGCGCCAACAGCACAGGCAGTGATTGAATCTCTTGTTCGAGCACATAGAAATTAGGCGGTGGGTCAGTTGTATTGGCAAGATAATCCTGTAATTGTCTAAGCAAATCCAAGTCTTCTTCAATGGTGTGTACATGGGAAATATACACTTTGAGCAGTGCATCAATACTGTACTCTGCGTCGAGTGTACTTGGGGCTTTTTGAAGGGCTTTGGTTAAACTTTTTACCAAGGACTTTGCCTCATCATTCCATGACAACTCTCGTCCAATCTCACCCAGCGCCCAAATGGCCTGTCGACGCACCGTTGCGTTTGAATGGAAGGAAAGTGTTTTCAATCCTTCAACTACTTCAGGACTGCTTTCACGCATCAGTCCCAAGTTTTGAATCGCCAATGCTCGATGCGGTGTGTTGTCCGTCCATCCATATCCATCGTGGAGCGCAATCTCAATGGCGCGATGTGCCTTTCTTAGACGCTCAGATTCGGAATCATAGTCGGTCAATGCTCCGACCTGATGGATCGAAACGCACCCCCAAAATCCAAACAATAGCCACGTTAGACTCATTTGTCCTCCAGCCATTGTTGGGCGTCGTTTCGAATAAAGATGTCGGGGTCACCGCTGAGAGATTGAATCGCTCCCATTGCGATAGGGTCTGTTGCCAGATATTTCAAGCCTTGAAGCATCCAGTATCGACTTTCATCATCACAGGCGTTCAGGGCTTCAAGAATACCCGTCGTTCCGTCTTGAATGTGCAACTTTCCAACTGCCAATGCCGCCTGTGCTCGGATGGGACACCACTCTCCATCGTCGTCTAAGATATCCAACAATGCCTGTTGATGTTCCTTGGGTGGCATCCGCATCTCTAAAATTGGGATTGAATTTATTTGTTGCAATGTGGCTAGACGAACGTATCGATGGGGGCTATTCAATAAAGTAGGAAGGTTTTTGGCATCGGGTGTAGAGACAGAAGAGGCTTGTCGAATGTGTCGATTGGACACACAGCCAGTCTGTAGCCAAAGCATTGTTCCCATCACCAAGGTCCTTCGCATGGGGAATCCTACAATGACCACAGGGTATCAACTGTTTTGGACAGCAAGGACAGTTCCTTTCCCAAAGCTTGTTCCGACTGTTGTACGGATTTGTCAGCTGACCTTGATGCCGCAGTGCCTGTAAAGGTTTCCTGCTTCAACAGTGTATCGAGATTGTAAATGGAGCACGAAAGGTTGGTTTGGACATTGATGAATTGGTACGCATCGGGTGGAGATACCGTTTGATTTTCTGTACATTGGACTCTAATTTCACTGTGTGAAGTCGGCTCTCCAACGATTGGTAGACCCAAGGGCGCAAGGGCTTGTTGAATTTTTTGGCGATGTGGGGTGTTTGAGGGTACAAAAATCGCCAGTTTCTTTCGTTCTTGATCAAACTCCAAAGTCACGTTGTCTGGAGACAGAGAGGGGGGCATCGAACGTTGTTCATAGTCGACAATCTGTCGTGTGTCATACAATGCAACATCGCGTTCTCCCAGACTGCGCAATGCTTTGTATTGATCAATCTGTTCGTACAAAGAACCCGTTTCATTCATGTCTCGGCGGAGCTTTGACATTTGTACACTCAGTTCGTTTCGTTCCAGATCGATCTCTGTGAGCCAGTTTGCACGGTTGATTGTCGCCAAAGAGTAGATGACTTCCGGCTGTTTTTTTGTGGATGTACGAGACCAGTGACGCACCACTTCTACATGTTCAAGCGTTGTTTGAGAAGTGACGTCGGTTTTGGATTGCAATCTTTGATGACTGCTCTTCGAGATTTCTTCTGCGCCACGACTGGTTTGTGCAGTGTCTTTTAAGGAAGTTTGACGTTGTGAAATGGTGACCACAAATTGCCTAGAGAGGGCGCCAAGTGCTGCGGCATCAGCCTCTTCTATTGTGGACCCACTGCCCACCCCAATCAAAAAGTCACTTTCGTTGTAGGGATCGCATGGTTGAGTCACCCAACAAGGTTGGGCTTCCTTTCGCTTTTTTGCCTCGGCATTGTTTGGGTGGAATGCAAAGAGACAAAAGAGACAAAGAACAATGCTGGCTGTGATGCGCGTCATGTGAATTCCTGAGTCATTGTTTTCATACATAACGGTTTCCTCGTATCTTTTATTCTATGGATTGGAAAAAATACGATCGTTTGGAATAGATTTGATTCTTGTGGTATTGTAACAATGAGTGTTGATTTGATGTCAAAATTCACACATTTTCAAAAAATCTGCAGGTGTATTTGAATAAGTGTATGTGCAGATGCGTTAATAGGGTAATCGAGTATCTTACTCAACAACACCCATCCTTACACCATCGGAGACACCATGAGATCATTGCTGTTACTTGCAACCCTTGGATTCGGCCTTACCGCTTGTGGTAAAAACAAAGCCAAAACTTTTAAACCTGTAGATACAGAACAACTTGCAGAAAAGGAACGCAAGGGCTACCCTGACTGGATCACAAATCCATACACCAAAGGATTTGACCCTGGAAACTCAATCTGTGCTTCTGCACAATCGACCATGGGGCTCACTTCAGGCAATATTGATGCTGCTCGTTCGGATGCTGAAATTCAAGTTAAAAACCGCGTTGCAGAGCAAGTTCAAGCAGAAGTGGGATTGCTCCAAGAGCGTTCAAACCAAATCTTTCGCGATGTGGCCGGTAAAGAAGTCGGTGGCACCAGTTTGAAAGTCATCAATCAGAACTACCAAGAGACACAGATTGTCGGTCTTCGTTACTTGTCAACGTATTACCATCCAGACCCAATCAATCCAGAAAAAATCTTTGTGCTTGGGTGCATTCGTGTAGATTTCATCGACTTGGCCAAGCAAATCCAAGAGCAAATGATTTCAGCGGCTCAAACGCAAGAAGCGATGGAATTTGAACATCAAGAAGCCATGCTCCGTTTCGACGAAGTGCGTCGCCAGTACTTGGGTCAAAAAGGCATTCAGAGCGCTGAGACACCTGTATTGAAATAAATCGTATTTGACGATTCCTTTCACGATTCGAGATCCAGTCATTGACTGGGTCTCTTATTTTTTTGTTATAGTGAATTTAGTATAGGAGTGAATTATGAGACCGTGTATTGACTGTGGACAGCATATTTTGATGAGTCACAAAGTCTGCCCCCATTGTGTTATGGAAAAGACATCTACTGGAACAAGAGCCAAGACTGTGGCTTTGGGACTGTTGTTGGGACTTGGTGCCGTCGGCTGTGGAGAAACGGACAAGGATACTGCATCGAAGGATACTGCGGTTGAAGAGCCAGCCTCTGAGCCAGACATGGCTGCTGAGTATGGTGTGCCTGCTGTATCTGAAGATTGATCCCGTTTTAGGGTATATACGTGCGGCTTATACGTGTGTATGCCCCGTATGAAAAGGCATGGTCCAACTATATAGAATAGACGTGCGTATTTTTGCAGGTTGTACACAGTGGTGGATATATATTGTCCGTTGTTGGACGGATGACCTTGACAATTGTGGTTGAGTGAACAAAGTTATTGCATCACCCACAACAGAGGAAATTATGTCATCATTGTTGAATATGGATGCCCCAATTGCTTGGTCAAGCATCAATCCAGAGTCTGCACGTTCCGAAATCCCCCAGTTGATCGAAGCTGCCAAATCTCAAATTGAAGAGTTGAAACAAGCTGATCCTTCTTATCGAAACACCGTATTGGCCTTGGATGAGATTACCGAACGGGTATTCCGCGCTTGGAATTTGGTGCAGCATTTAAATTCAGTGTGCAACACGCCTGAACTGCGAACGGCTATTCAAGAGTTGCAACCATTGATCAGTGACTTTTCGAGTTCACTGTTCATCGACGAAGGGTTGTGGACGGTCTTTCAGGCTGCGACAGCCGATAGAAGTAGATTGAATGCAGAGCAGTTGCGCCATGTTGAGGAAACGGAAATGTCTTTTCGATTGAACGGTGCGTTGCTGAGTGCAGAAGACAAAGAAACGTTGGTGGATTTGAACCGTCAGTTGGCAGAAACGACGCAGAAGTTTTCGAACAACGTATTGGATGACAAACAGCGTTTTGAACTGATCATCGAAGATGAGGCTAGATTGGAAGGACTTCCAGAGTCTGCCAAGCAAGCTGCAAAAGCAGGTGCACTTGCCAAAAAGTATGGGTCAAAAGAAACCCCAAAATGGCGATTCACCTTGGATTACCCCTCCTACATCCCAGTCATGCGCTATGCCGATGATGATGCTTTGCGAAAAGAGTTGCAACTTGCTCAGTTGGCTGTGGGCAGAAGTGAAAACTTCAACAATTTGCCCATCATCAAAAAGATTTTGACCTTGCGCAAGCAAAAAGCGTTGTTGCTCGGGTTTGAGCAGTTCTCCGATTTGGTACTCAACACCAGAATGGCAAAAGACGGCGAAAGCGCCTTGAACTTTGTAGAAGATTTGTTTGCCAAAACGAAGCCGTTTTTCGACAAGGAAGTGGCTGAACTGGAAGCGTACAAAGCGAAACTGACAGGCGCACGTATTGGGCGACTCAACCCATGGGAAGCCGCTTACTATGCTGAGAAACTTCAGCATGAAACGTGTGCGATCAGCGACGAAGAGTTGCGCCCATATTTTACCGTTGATGCTGCGATGGGCGGGTTTATTGACTTGGCCAAACAACTGTTCGGAATTCAAATTGCTCGTGTCGATGTCGCACGCACCGGTACAGATGGCGACGCGGAATTTCAAGTGTGGCATGAAGATGTTCACGTCTACCAAATCCACGATGAAGATGGTTCGTACATTGGATTGTTCTATGCCGACCTCTTTCCAAGAGAAGGCAAAAGAGGTGGTGCTTGGATGAATCCGCTCTATACCTGTACATCTGACAAGGGGTATCAGGGGCACATTGGTTTGATTTGTGGCAACTTTACGCCACCGGTTGATGGACGCCCTGCACAACTGTTGCATAGAGAAGTGGAAACGGTCTTTCATGAGATGGGTCACTTACTTCACCACATGCTCGGCAAGTCAGAAGTGCCTAGTTTGCACGGAACCAACGTTGCCTGGGATTTTGTGGAACTGCCTTCCCAGATTATGGAAAATTGGTGCTGGGAAAAGGAGTTGCTTCAACGGTTTGCAAAGCATGTGGATACGGGAGAAATCATCTCTGACGAACTGTTGACCAAAATGAATGCCAAACGCAATTTCCGTTCTGCCTCGGGGCAGATGCGTCAACTGTCCTTTGGAAAGATGGATTTGAGTCTACACCTCGCCGATGTCGATTGGGACACCACAGACCTTGATGCCTTTCTAGAGCCGTTGTTGGATGAATACCATACACCGTATGCGGTTTCTACACCGACCAACCTTACCAGTTTTGGACACTTGTTCTCTGGTCCAGTGGCTTACGCTTCTGGGTATTATTCTTACAAGTGGGCAGAGGTGCTCGATGCAGACGCCTTTTCACGCTTCAAGAGAGAGGGCATATTCAATCCAACCGTTGGACGAGAATATCGAAACACCATTTTGTCCAAAGGGAACACCGATGCTCCCGACAAACTATTCCGCAACTTTATGGGCAGAGATCCAGATCCAGATGCGTTGCTTCGACGATCAGATTTGCTCAAATAGGCTGTCGTCATTGACACCATACACCCATAATTAGAACGATTGAAGCTTCTGGTTTTGGAATCGGATTGGGCTACATTTTCAGAAACGGAGTGTAGCCCATGTTGTCATTGACCATTTCCTGTCCTCATTGTTTTGAACCCCAGACATTGGCGATTGCACCAGACGACACAGGAGAATTAGATTTCGACTGTGGGGTGTGCTGTCGAGCGATGACGTTGGTGATTTGGATTGATACCGACGGAAGTATTCAGGCGACGGTGCGTCCTGGATGGTAAGCGGGTGAAGACTGAGTTTCAATCGGTTAGTAGACAGCATTGCTGAGGTGAACGATGGAACTCTATGGATTGTGGCGGTTGTTAAAGTGGGTTGGGTTGAGTATGTGGGCTACGGGTGTCTTTCAGACGGCGTCTCAGTCTAGTCAATCGAAGCGCCTACACAGTGTCTACAGTCTTTCGACGGCTGGCTTTGCGTTGACGTGGATGGCCGGTTGGATGATGATGAAACATTTGGGACTGTCGATGGGGGCGAGTTGGATATCCAATGCGATGCTCTTTGGTTTGGTTTCCATTGTGGGGTCTTTTTTGAGGGCATTTTCGACCGAGAAGGGAACAGTCTACAACGGCATGTCCTTTGTTGGTCTTGCTTTATCTTTGGCATGGATGGTGGTGCGGGATGGACAAGGACTACCCTTGGTAGCGGGTATTGCGGTCTTGCTAGCTGGGTGTGCGACGTGGATGGTGAATGGACAGAGTACTGCAGATGATGAAGTGCAGGTGCGGACTCAACAAGAACGTGGCTTTCGTTGGGTGGCGCGCATCGAAGGGTTGACCGTGTTGGTGTTGTTTCTGCTGTATATTCCAGCCAAAAAGATATTGGAATTCAATTTGGACGGGGGAACAGGCTTGATTGGTTGGACACATGGTGTCTTTGTGATTTTGTATGTCCTGTCCTTGACCCTTACTTTTAGGGCGTTGGGCTGGTCTTGGAAGCAGTATGTCGTTGGCGGTGTTGCTTCATTTTTTCCTTTTGGGACCATCATTTTTGAGCGTACAGTATTGGATCCTACCGATCGAGAATAACATTCGACCTCACAATCGGTGATAGAAGTTTCGCCATAGATGAAGTATAGTATGGTATACCCTTGATTTTTGGAGTACACCATGCACAGTTGGGTCATTGCTTTATTGGCGACTGGATGTTTTAGCAAATGGGAAGCCATCGATGCAGATGGGGATGGTTTGTCTGTGGTGGATGGCGATTGTTGGGACTATTCTACAGACCCTGTACCTCCTGAAGGGGCATTGGATCACGGTGTGACAGCCAGCGACATCTATCCCGGCGCTGAAGATTTGCCCTATGATGGAATTGACGCCAATTGCGATGGTTTAGATGATTTTGATCAAGACCAAGATGGCTTTGTTCCAACTGCGTATGTAGGGATTGCGACCTTAGGATTGGAGAACAGTGGGGTATTGCCTTCCGGAGATTGCTATGATGAGCCAGTGGCACAGCCAATAGATGGTCGGTTGGGAGATGCAGTATTCTCGGGTGTAGAGGTGTATCCCGGAGCAGAAGACGTGCCCTATGACGGAATTGACGCCAATTGCGATGGCTTAGATGACTTTGATCAAGACCAAGATGGCTTTGTTCCAACTGCATACGAAGGATTTTCCACTGTATTTTCAGGAAACAGCGAGATGCTCCCCAGTGGTGATTGTTGGGACAGTTTGGATGTGGACTTTGTCGACCCAACAGGAGACTATCAACCAAGTGAGGTACACCCCAATGCAAACGAAGTCTATTACGATGGTGTGGACGCCAATTGCGATGCCCGCTCAGATTGTGATCAAGATGAAGATGGCTTTGATGTACTGACGGGGCATTGTGTCGAGGTTGTGTCGGAAGGCGAACGGATTGATTGCAATGATCTAGATGCCACGGTTTTTCCAAACGACAACCCAGAAATTTATTTCAACGGCATCGATGACAACTGTGATTCTTTGGACGGAGATGGCGACCGTGATGGAGATGGATACTGGTCTGTGGATTACCCTTTTACGGCGGGTGAGGTCGATACATCGGTGACGCTGCCAGAGGCGTTGAACGATTGCTGGGACGACCCATCCAGTGTCTCAGAGGCGTATACCGTTCTCAATGGATTTTCAGCATTGGATGCCAGTGATGTACATCCCAGCGCAACAGACCGATGGTATGACGGTGTTGCCCAAGATTGTTTGGACAACTCAGATTTTGATCAAGATGGAGATGGCTTTGCATCCAGTTACTTTGCGGATCGCAGTGGTAGCTTTGGGGATGATTGTGTTGATGCCGTCTCAGACCCTGATTATGTGGACGTTGGTCTTTTACCAGAAGACATCTATCCGGGCAACGGGACTGAAACCTATTATGACGGTGTGGATCAAAATTGTGATTTTTTGAGTGACTATGATCAAGATGAAGACGGTCAAGATGCAGAGGGCTTTGGCGGAGACGATTGCAATGATCTGAATCCAGATATCTATCTTGATCCCAATTTGACCGAGGGTATCAACGATGGTGTGGATCAAAATTGTGATTTGAAGGAGGCTTGCTATCTGGACGTGGATCAAGATGGCTATGGAAATGCGAGTGGTACAATCGGTCTCAGTACAGATTTGACTTGTACTGGGGAAGTTGGTTTTGCAAACAATGTCTTGGACTGTGACGATGGAGATGCAACGATATCGCCGATAGCCGTGGAACTGTGTGATGGTCAAGTAAACACCTGTGGTGGAGGCTTACCCAGCGACGAGGTTGACGACGATGGTGACGGTTTTGTTGAGTGTGTGATTGACGCGAATGGTTGGGACGATCTCGCAAATATCAAACAGGGTGAAGACTGTGACGATACGGATTCCACCCTCAACCCAAATACAGTGTGGTTTGCTGACACCGATGTAGACGGCTTTGGAGACGCAGGGAACACCCAAATACAGTGTCAACAACCATCGGGCCATATTGCTGACAATACAGATTGTAATGATGATGATGCGACGATCTCGCCGATAGCCGTAGAGGTTTGCGATGGTCAGGTCAACACTTGTGGTGGAACGTTGCCCAGTGACGAGGTTGACGACGATGGTGATGGTTTTGTTGAGTGTGCGTTGGACTCGAATGGCTGGGATGATCTCACAAATGTCAAGCAAGGTGAAGATTGCGACGATGGAGATGCAACGATTTCTCCGACGGCGAGTGAACTTTGCGACGGTCAAGTCAACACCTGTGGTGGAACGTTGCCCAGTGACGAGGTTGACGATGATGGTGATGGTTTTGTAGAGTGTACAATCGATTCGAATGGTTGGGATGATCTCACAAATGTCAAACAAGGTGATGACTGTGATGATGGAGATGCGACTCTCAATCCGAATACAGTATGGTTCGCTGATACTGATGTTGATGGATTTGGAGATGCTGGAAATACCCAAACACAGTGCCAACAACCGACGGGCCATATTGCTGACAATACAGATTGTAATGATGGTGAATCGACCGTGTTTCCCAATGCACCTGAATTATGTGATGGTCAAGTCAATACCTGCGGGGCGGCATTTTCTCCGGATGAAATTGACAACGATGGTGATGGTTTTGTAGAGTGTGCGGTAGACTCAGGTGGCTGGGACGGCACTGGACAAAAGTTGGGAGAGGATTGCGACGATGGTGATGCAAGTCTGAACCCAAATACCATGTGGTTCGCAGATAGCGATGTCGATGGCTTTGGAGATGCGGGAGATACGTTGACGCAGTGCCTCCAACCATCGGGGTACATTGCTGACAACACCGATTGTGACGATGCGGATGCGGTGATCAGTCCCAATACAGTGTGGTATGCAGATGCCGATGTGGATGGTTTCGGAGATGCGGGGAATATCCAAACACAGTGTCTTCAACCGAGTGGTTATCTCTTAGACAACAATGACTGCGACGATACGGATGTGGCAATCAATCCAGATACGGTGTGGTATGTGGATGCCGATGTGGATGGTTTCGGAGATGCTGGGAATGCCTTGACGCAGTGCCTCCAACCATCGGGGTACATTGCTGACAACACCGATTGTGACGATACGGATGGGGTGATCAATCCAGATACGGTGTGGTATGTGGATGCCGACGTGGATGGTTTTGGTGACGCAGGAAATTCCCAAATACAGTGTATTCAACCGAGTGGTCACGTTCTTGATGATTCAGATTGTGACGATACGGATGGGGTGATCAATCCAGAAACGGTTTGGTACGCGGATGTTGACGTGGATGGTTTTGGTGATGCTGGAAATACCTTGGCTCAGTGTATTCAACCGTCGGGTTATATTGATGATGATTCAGACTGTGATGACGGAGATGCAACATCTTATCCGGGTGCGTTTGATGTCTTTGATGACGGAATCGACCAGAATTGCGACGGTGTAGATGCGACGGGCCTCACAGGAAGTGAGTTGCAAGTTGGAGATCTCATCATCACTGAGATGATGGTCGATACCCATGTTGGTGGTGCAGATGAATGGTTTGAAGTGTACAATACGACTTCAGAGACGATTGATTTGTTTGGCTTGTACATTGAAGACAACAATCTGAACAACCGCAGACAGATTCCCGATCATGTAGAGATTCCACCCAACTCTTATTTTGTTTTTGTCTCCAACGATGATCCCCAAAGCAATGGTGGGTTTGATTGGTCCAATATCCCGCATTACGACTATCCTTCCATCGGATTCAACAACGATGGTGACGATATAGCGTTGGTGTACGACAATGGATCATCTCAACTGGTACTGTTTGAGATTGTGTATACAGACTCGGGTGCTACGGATTTTCATTATGAAAGGGGTGTATCGGCAATTGTGGATGATGAAAGCATTGTGAGCAACAACGATTCGGATTTGTGGTGTTCTTCGAGAACCTTGTACCACACCAATTCGACTGACGATACGGAATATTACGGAACCCCAGGGTCTTCCAATGATGTTTGTGACGATGATGGAGACACTCATTTCTATTATGCAGATGGGAGTGGTGACTGTGACGATGGTGATGCAACAGTCTTTCCAGGCGCAACTGAAACATCGGATGATGGCGTTGACCAAGATTGCGACGGATTTGAACGATGCATTGTCGACGGTGATGGTGATGGTTTTGGGAACGCTGCAGGGACTTTGGGCAACAGCAGTGTGTTGACTTGTGACGGCAGTGGCTTCTCTCAAAACTCGGACGACTGTGATGATACAGATTTGGACACTTATCCATGGGCACCAGAAACGGCTGACAATACAGACAACAATTGTGATGGATTGGAATCGCTGAACAACCCGATTGAGACCTGTGTGGGAAATGCCTACTTTGATTCGACATTGGGGTTTGATACGTACCTATTGGCCTGTGATACTTCGATGACTTGGGCGGATGCATTGTCCGTATGTGAAAATGTAGGATACGATGGCTTGGCCAAGATCCGTACAAACTTTCTGAACTTCGAGTTGGAAGGCATCATGGATGAGAACTTTTGGTTGGGTCTCAATGATCGCAGTACTGAAACCGTATATGAGTGGTCTGATGGAACACTCTGGAATGCACAGAGTGATTATGAAAACTGGAAGAATGGGCTCAATTCAAATTTGAATGCGGGGGAAGATTGTGTTCGAATGAATAAAGGTGGGCAATGGGAAGACAAATCGTGTAGTGATACAAATCGAATCGCCTGTTCAATTGAACTTCCATAATTCTTGGTTCAAGTTTGCTAGGAGACTCTCGTTGCTTCGAGTGGTCGCCCCAACAGCCAGATACTAACGATACAGGCTAGTGTTCCCAAAAGTAGACAGAGTCCCCACGACATTCCCAAACCCACAGGGATCGAACAACATATGAGAGAAATGAGTCCCGAAACGAGTGCATAGGGCAATTGTGTGCGAACGTGTTCTGCGTGGTCACAGCCTGTTCCGACACTGGACAGAACAGTGGTATCGGAGATTGGAGAGCAGTGATCACCCCAAGTAGCCCCACTGAGAACGGCTGCCGTGACGGCAAGGATGATTTCTACACTGGCACCAGATTGGACAACCAAGGGCAACGCAAGAGGCATTAGGGTACCCATTGTACCAAAGGATGTTCCTGTCGCAAAGGCAATCCCAGCAGCGAGAATAAAGACAAGACTGGGGAACCACATTGGCTCAATGACTCCGTTCAACACTTGGATGAGATAGTCTGCAGAACCCAGTTCTTTCATGACGGTTCCAATCGACCAAGCGAGAATCAGGATGATGATGGCTTCAGCGATGCGTCCCATTCCGGTATGAACAGCCTCCTTCATTTCTTCTCCGCCGGTCCCGAGCAACTTTGCGATGCCAACAGCGGATAAAACGGCTGCAATGGAACCCCGCAACATCGCGTCATACCCATCAGCGGCTGAGATGATGTCCGAGATGGATGTGGCATCTGGCTTTGCCGTTGTTCCTTGAAGGTACAAATCCACCATCGAGACACCAATCAACAGGGCAATGGGAACAATGCCCAGCCACATTCGATGTTTGTTGACCGGTGTTGTTGGCTCAACCTTTATCGACAAAGCCTCCATTTCAGCCTCTCTCATGGGACCGAAATCTCGAACGCTGATCGCAAGCACAAAGCCAAAGACCAAAGCAAGGATGGGGTAGAATCGATAGGGGAGACCTTCCAAAAACAATGCGTAGGCTGACATCCCTTCCAATCCTGCTTGTTTTAACGTCTCTGGAGATAAGGTCTGCATAGCCTCATCCATCAGCGATACTTCGTAGCCAACCCAAGTGCTGATCAAGGCGAGTGTTGCGACTGGGGCCGCAGTGGAATCGACCAGATAGGCGAGTTTGGCTCGTGAAATCTGCAGTCTGTCTGTGATGGGGCGCATCGAAGAGCCAACGATCAAGCAGTTTGCATAGTCGTCAAAGAAAACAATCAGTCCAGAAAACCAAGTGCCGACCAGCGCACGACGTCGTGTTGTTGCAAACTGAGCCACCCAGTCCACCAGTGCCTGCGTCCCTTGACCCACCCGCATGATCTCAACGGTTCCGGCAATGAATAGAGAAAAGACAATGACTTTCATACCATCGCGATCGGCAACGGAATCGATGAACAAAGGGTCGACCACATACAGAATGGCTGAAAATGGATTGCCCGTGATCAACAAAGCGCCAACCAAGACACCGATGAACAATGAAAAAAGAGCGCGTTTTGTCCAAAGGGATAGCCCAACTGCCACAAAAACGGGTAGTAATGATACAATGCCCATGTTCATCTCCATCGCGTGAGGAAGTCTTGAAAGCCATTTGTATCCATCATGATCCACCCCTGCAACTGATGCCCTTTGGTGAAGGTCCTGGAGAGATGCCTGTACTCAATCAGCGTCTGGCGGATCATCAACGTGCTGTTTTGGAACGATGTGGTATTGAGATCGTTGATTCTGTACCGTTGGATGAATCGTACTTCTTTTTTGGGGAAGAAATCTGGTTTACAGATACGTTAATCGAAGAGTTGCTGAAACACCTGCCTGAGAGTGGGCAAGGGTGCGTGGTGTGCGTTGATGCGGTTTGGAATGAACACATGACCAGCGTGCTCTCACAAGGCGATGGACGACTGCGCATGGGCGTGTGTTGTGGAGAATTGCCCAAAGACTTGAGCACACTTCCAGATTGGGAGATAGACTGGGGGCTTCGAGATGCTGACCCCATGGAATTGCATGAAAAGATGCAACACGCCGTTCGTCCAATGCGTTTGGGAACGATCATGGCGTTTGAGGTACAGCACTGGTGTGATGTGCTCCGTGTCAATCAGTTGGCCATTGCGGAGAAAGTCGAGCGAGTGAAGTGGCAATGGAAGCAAAGTTCGTTTTTTGCTAAGGTTTGGACGGTGATTTCAATGCTCTTCAAAGTGCGTTCCGTGAACCCACAAAAGATTGCGCGTCGCATAGGAACTCAAGGGAAGGGATGTAAAATTCACCCGACCGCTGTGATAGAGGCATGTGAGATTGGCGACAATGTTGAGATTGGTCCATATGCCGTCGTTCGAGCCAGTGTCATTGGAGATGGAGCAAAGATTGAAGAACACGCCACTGTGAACCTGTCCGTTGTAGGGCAAAAGTCTCGTGTGGCTCGATATGCTCTGGCCAATTTGTGCGTCATCATGGAAGGTGCTTTTGTCTCAAAAGGCGGTGGCTATCAAATGAGTCTGTTTGGACGGAAGTCCTTTGTCGCCATTGATCCCACCATGCTGGACTTGTCCTTTGGTCGAACCATACGTGTTCGTGACAATCACGGTGAATGGCTCGACACCAAACAGCACTTTATGGGGTGTTGCATTGGACACCGTGCAGCGATTGGAAATGGGGTCCGACTCAATTTTGGAGTGACAGTGCCAAACGATGCTCTGTTGATCGCCAATGCCGATGAACTGATTATCGATGCGTTAGGGGCTGAGCCCAATATTCCGGCTCGAGTAAATGGTGCGCACGGGGTAGATTCCATTAGAAAAAAGACATAGCTTGACAAGAGATTGGTATACTACGTCTACACTTTGAAATTCGGATGTGAGATGAGAACTTTGAGCTTTGGTCTATTGGCAGGATTGTTCGCCTGTGGTGAGAAAGAAGAAACTGTAATCGAAGAAGAAGTCATTGATACTGCCGAGGCGATCTTTGATTTGGATGGGGATGGATATGCCTCAGATGAAGACTGTGACGACAATTCCAGTGCGATTTTTCCCAGTGCGGAAGAACTCTGCGATGGTGTTGACAATGACTGTGATGGCGAGATTGATGAAGGGGTGCTCAGTACCTTTTACTTGGATGTGGACCAAGATGGCTTTGGGGATAACGAAGCAATTTTGGAAGCCTGTGAGGTTCGCGATGGCTATGTAGCCATTGGCAATGACTGTGATGATGGGGATGCTTCGGTGTATCCTTCTGCACCCGAAGTATGTGATGAATTGGACAACAATTGCGATGGTAGTGTAGACGAAGGTGTTGGGATTGCATTTTTTGTTGATCGAGACGGCGATGGCTTTGGGGACTCAGACGAGATTGAACTTCACTGTGCGCTGACGGATGGTGTGAGTGAAGTGGCTGGCGACTGTGACGATAGCAACGCAGTTGTAAACCCAGATGCGACAGAAGTGTGCGATAGTTTGGACAACAATTGCGATGGGACTGTCGATGAAGGACAAACCAGTCTCTACTATGAAGACAGTGATGGCGATGGGTTTGGGGATGATGCTTCGACGGTTGAAGCGTGTGATAAACCTCTGGGCTATGTGGAAAATTCAGATGATTGTGATGATGACGAAATGAGCGTGTCCCCGCTTGGAACAGAGGTGTGTGGCGATTCAATCGACAATGATTGCAACGGCCAAGTGGATGAAGCGGGTGCAGTAGGGTCGCTTGGGTGGTACCAAGATTTGGATGCAGACACTTTTGGCAATCCAGAAGCGTTTGTACTGAGTTGTGACCAACCGGTTGGCTATGTGTCCAATTCTGATGACTGCGACGATACAACGGATACCATTGCTCCCAATATGTCCGAGATTTGTGATGGCTTGGACAATGACTGTGATGGTGCCATTGACGACGATGATGGAAATGTCGTAACGGCAAACGTGTGGTATCTCGATCACGATGGGGACGGGTATGGAGACCCACTGTTTCAACAACCGGCCTGTAACCAACCAATTAACTATGTGTCAGACAATACCGACTGTGATGACTTTGACACCAATGTGTCTCCCAACGGGATGGAAGTGTGTGATTCTATAGACAACGACTGTGATGGCACTGTAGACGATGATGACACATCGATAGTCTACTCTTCAAATGATATCTATTTTGAAGATGTGGATGGGGATGGTTACGGGAATTCCAATACTTCAACGGAGACCTGTGTTCCAACAGCGACAATGGTCACCAATGATCTGGATTGTGATGATGCTGAATCCGCGGTCAATCCAGTAGCCGAAGAAGAGTGCGACGGTATTGACAACAACTGTGATGGTAGTGCCGATGGATCTGACGCCATTGATCAAACGACGTGGTATCAGGATTTGGATGCCGATGGACACGGAAATGACGCGGTATCATTGGAGCAGTGTGACCAACCCACAGACTTCATTGACAACAATACAGATTGCGATGATGACGATATTACCATCAACCCCGATGAGTTTGATACTTGCGACGGAATTGACAACGACTGTGATGGTGTCATTGATGAGGACGAGGGTCTTGGTTCGACCGCAGCGTGTGCGGCAGCATCTTGTATGGAGATTTTAACAGACGATCCGACGGCTGAGGATGGTGTGTACTTTATTCAGGATGCCAATGGAAACCCGATTGAAGCCTACTGTGAAATGGACTTTGACGGTGGTGGCTGGTTGGTTGTCTACAACTTCCCATTGCCTGGAAACAGCAATTCTGATGCTGCGACCATGCACAGTTCTTTGATTCAGAATGGCAACATGAGTATGGCTTTGGAACCAACGGTGACGTCAACAGCCATCTCGACAAGCAACATAGCGCTGGAAGACTACCAAGATGTGGTGTATGGTTGGGCACCAGGCTCTGATGGCAATGGGAACCCACAAGATGTGAGTCATTATGGTATGTCTTCTGATGGTACTGGGCTGAATGGCAACTGCTACTTGGACGGATACTGTGGAACCAATGTCGCAGTCGGAGACTTTTATATTTCCACGACGGGCAATACACGTACCATTTATACTGGCAACTCACCGACCTATCCACATGTTGGTCTTGGTTTCTCTGGCCAGATTATTGTTTGGGGGTTTGACAACAATGCTTCATCATACGGTCATTGGGGCAATTGGTACGATGGGAATAGTTGTTGCAATGCTGGAAATACTTCCGACATCAATGGCGGTGCAGGGCGATATGTGATTTATATTCGGTGATGAGTGCTTCT
>CBFIFY010000010.1:0-86619 GCA_965661985.1 uncultured Myxococcota bacterium
TAACCAATTTTCAAGGTACACATCCCCTATTCCGTCTAAACATTACTGCTCACCATACCCAACAATCGTTCCATGACTGCAAAGAAATCGACGTTTATTTTTTGTACGAGTCACACAAAAAGTAGGCGTATGCATACGGAATGGCAGGTATCGCACCGGCTCCAAACATGATCACACCCGTTTTCACACCATCGCTATCCATGGCGGGTTGGCCACTACCCACATTCGCCGCAATGAACAAAAGAGCTGTTATCCCTCCAAGTTCAGAAACAACACCACCCAGTGTGGCCACACCTTCTAATATTTCTGGATGTACATCACAAATGCGTGGAACGGCTGTCCCCATAACGAGATCCAAGTCAAACTGTTTGTGCTCTTCCAAGTTGAGTTCTCGATCCTGTACAAATCCTTCAAAAGACACTTTCAAATCTTTACTGCACAGTGGGACCCGTTGAACCAACGGTGTCTCTCCCAAGTATTGACCGTCCAGTTTCACCTTGGCGGGCACCGGATTTCTTTCAAGGTCCTTTGCATGAACCGAAATGGCCGATTCTCTAGCCTCCAATGGATACTCTTTCACCAGTTCGAGTTCACCGGCTTTGCTTTGAAAGCGGTACTCGGGACCCACATAGCAAGGATCTTCTACCGTAATTGTTCGCAATCCTGGGTCTACTGGAAAGTCTTGAATCGGTGTTTCGCCTATGAACTTTCCATCAAGATTCAGTCGCACCCCATCGACGCCAGTGATGGTGACCGTGCCAAAATTGGGCTCCAACGCAGCCTCAACGTTGCGTTCCTGCCCGACGTCAACAGTCATTTGATAGGGAAAATAACGTTCTTTTTGAAAGACAATTTGGTGGCTCTTTTTGGACATCTCTTTGCGGCAAGGGGTTTCGGTACACAGCATCTGCCCATCTACCAACACGACGGCACCACTTGGGTTGGAATCAAAGTCAACCAAAACTGCCTGTCCTTGTTCAACAAACCAATCCTCCGACTTGACCGTACCTTGAAAGCCCGTATTTAGTGGAACAACTCCCGTTGTTGGCTGAAGCCCTTGTTGAATCAAAGACACAGATTGATTGTAGGCATCCCGCTTCAACGACAACAAATCTGTCGCTTCAATATCAACGGTGCTCAACAAGCCCCCAGACATGGTGTCATAGAGTTTTAAGGTCAGCACATACGTGTTTTCAATTTGCAAAACGTCGCCCGTAATGATGGTATCGGCTCCGATGTTTCGACCGACCTCTACCTCGCACATCCCTTCCATGCAAGAGGCGTCTTTGCCCATATCGTCCAAATATTGCATCATATTTTCACGGGTGATGATCAAATATTCTTCGCTCGACAGTATTTCCACAGCCGCCCTTCGAGATTGATCAGAGAGATTGAGCAAATATGCCTGGTCCACCCCAACACCACGATACTCCAGCACCGCAAGGCGCTTCATTTCAGCCAACGCATCCGATACCATCGACAAAGACACCAACAAAAGAAACAACACTCTGTTTACCATGACCACTCCCAATCCACAACACATACAAGCAAATGCAAGTTCCTAAGTATTGAATCGCACTTGCTCGAGCTTGATCAAAACCTTACCAAAATCGAGCCCTAGCAATTTAAATAATACCCTAGCAATTTAAGTAATATAGGTCCCACAAACCAAAGAGGGTCAAGTTGTGCTCAATTTTGTCAATCTCATGGCAATCCGACCCCACCAAATTTGCCAGTCCACCTGTTGCGATGCACAGTACATCCACACCGGGGTCGAGTGCACGCAACTCTTGTTTGCAACGACGTGCCAACTCATTGACCAATCCAACATAGCCCCAAAACATTCCGGCTTGCATACTGTGAATGGTATTTTTGCCAATTACGGAATCGGTTCGCTCAACTTCGACCTTTGGCAATTTGGCTGTTTTGACAAAAAGGGCATCCAAAGCAATTTGAAAGCCAGGAGATATCGCACCTCCCAGGTATTCTCCTTTCGCATTGACGCAATCAAGCGTGGTTGCCGTTCCAAAATCGACCACCACCAAGGCTTGCGGATGACGACGGTACCCTGCCACGGCATTGACAATCCTGTCTGCACCGATGTGTTGTGGGTTGTCCGTGCAAATCCGCATTCCTGTTTTGATGCCCTTGCTGATGACCACGGCATCGCACTTCAAATACCGCTTTGACGCCTTCTCAATGGCATAGAGTACGGAGGGAACCACACAGGAGACACACACACCGTCAATGTCGGTCGACTCAAGTCCTTGAAAGCGAAAGAGTTCCAACAACAACATGCCCAACTCGTCGGTTGTACGTGATTTGGTGGTAATTCTCCAACGGTGTTTGACGACGCCTTCTTGCATCGCGCCGATGACGGTATTGCTATTGCCAACGTCAATGACCAACAACATGTCTACATCTCCACTAGGTTTACATCCCCACTGGTGATGGGAACACCATCCACGATTAACGCGCCATCCTCTCGAATGCCAGTCGCCACACCCACTTGCCCCGAAACCTCGACACGTTTGCCAAGGGTGATCGAACGTTGACGCCATAGATCCAGCGTGTGAGACCCCATCGACTCTTGAAGTCTTTGAAAGGTATGCAGAACTCGATCCAACACCTCAAGTCTATTCTGTACTTGCCCCCTTAGCAGACGCAAAGATGTTCCCGGGACCCCCTCTGGGAACACGGTTTGATTGACATTGAGCCCCAACCCAACGATGACCGTGTGCTTCTCCGCACCCAGATTCGCCACAGTCGATAAAATGCCACCCACCTTCAACCCATCTGTACTCAGCAAGTCATTGGGCCATTTCACCTGAACGTCGAAGATTTCAGACAGTTCAGCAGCCAAATAGAGCGTCAACAGTGGCAACTCAGCGATCGGGCACTGCCAGTCTACAATCCACGACAAAAGCAAGTTCTCGCCAGGTTTGGACAGCCAAGATCGTTGCATTCGCCCACGCCCCTTGTGTTGAAACTCTGCACCCACAACGCCCCGCCAGCCCTCTTCTGCCAAGACCGAAGCAATTTCATTAGTAGAGTTACACGACTCGATCCAGCGCAACGCCATCGAGCGAACCTTTGATATCTCTTGAATGTTTAGCAACAACTCTTCAAAGCGTTCTTTTGACATGCAATTGCCCCTTTGTGATTGGACACGACATTCTTTTATCGCTAAAATGGGCTATGCTCAACGACAGCACCCAGAGTTTTTCATGTCTACCACAGCCTCTCCACAAACACCTTTGGATCCGAACATCACCTATGCGTGGCGTTTTGGTCGATTCTTTCGACTGGTTTTGATCACCACACCATTCACGGTTCTGAGTTTTCCACTGTTAATTTGGATGTTCAATCTCAAAGTGGCTTCGGTGTTGGTGGGTCTATATTTCACGTACCATCTCATTTGGACACTGGTGTGGCCGACACTAGAGTATCGTGTTTTTCGATACGACATTCGAGAACACGACTTCTTGGTTCAACAAGGGGTTCTGTTCCGTAAGTCCTCGGCCATCCCGTTGCACCGCATCCAACACATCGACACCCACCAAGGCCCCATCGATAGACTGCTTGGTCTATCAACGTTGATGCTGTATACAGCGGCTGGTGTCACTCCAGACGGCGTCATTCCCGGACTGGCTGAAGAAGATGCCCAACACCTCCGAGACATCCTGTCCAAACGAGAGGGCGACGACGGTGTCTAATTCAAAAGACCAATCCACCCCCAAGAACGCCACTGAGCCAAGCGACGCAACCAACAAACCCAGTGAGCCGACACCAACGATTGCAGATACTGGTGTAGGTGCAGTAGATGCTGCGCATTCAAACACCGACAGCGAAGCAACTCCATCCTTCGAAGAGGCTTTGGAACGGTCACTTCAAACAAGAGCATCTGGAACAGAGTCCGCTTTACCAATTTCTGACTTACAGACATCGACTCATCAAAACGATCTCGTCGAACCAGCCGCAGAAGAATTGGGACCTGAAGACCTTCCCACCGATTTGGATGAGCACTGGAACGAGATACCCACCGAAACCGTAGAGTGGTCTGAACAGGTTGACAACCACCCACCCAACTTTGTCTTGAAAGAGATTGAACAGACCAAAGGACTGGAAGAATGGGGACAGTTGCACCCATACAGTTTGCTGATCAACCTATTGCCACAAATGGCACGAACCATCCAAAACGCTTGGCCACTGTTGCTGTTCATCATCGTGGGTGGGAATCAAGCCAATCAGGTCATCGACAGCATCTTCGTCCTATTCTTTATTGCCCTGTCGGTACTGAGAACCTTGATTCACTTTTTGACACTGCGCTACAAAGTCCAAGATGGGAAACTCGTCGTCAAAATGGGACTCATATTTAGACAAGCTCGAACCCTCGATCCCGAACGCATTCAAAATATGGAGATCACCCAAAACCTGCTACACAAATACTTTGATTTGGTAGAACTCAAATTGGAAACCGCTGGAGATGCCTCCACCAAAGGACTGTTGTCCGCCCTTTCAAGAGACGATGCCACGCGACTCAAAACAGCCCTGCAATATTCCAAACGGCGTGCCCAAACAACCACTTCTGTGGAAGATACACCGTCAAGCCTCTCACTGTCTTGGGGAGAAGTGCTGCTCTTTGGACTGTCTCGTCGTACTGTGGGTACTGTGGTTGTGTTGTCTGCCGTGGTTTCCGAGTCAATGTCGGTGGTCAGCCCAGACCAGGCGCAATATGTCGCTTCGTCGATGAACCTACAACTGTTCATAGGACTGATGGCGATCTCCTTTGCTGCCTCTTGGATTTGGTCATCACTGCAAGCCACTCTCCGATATCATAAGCTTCAACTCAAAGTCTTACCCAATGACATCTCGATCGTTTCAGGGTTGATCACCAAACGCTCAGTGGAAATTCCCCGACACAAAATACAGACCATTGAATGGTTTGAACCGTGGTTGAGACGACAAATGGGCTTTGGCACACTCTACTTGGAAACCGCAGCACTGGGGATGGCAGACGGTGAAATCCGTCGTTCCGAAGGCATCGTTCCAATGGTCGAACGCAGCGACCTTTCGAATATTCTAGAACAGATTGCCCCGACATCCTCCAGAGAAATACTGGCGGCAGACACCCACAGCCCTCATGCCAACGCCCGCTATTTAATCGTATTTGGATACCTGTTCCCCGCTACCCTATCCATCCTAGGTGCATGGTGGATGTTTGAACCATCGACGTTGAGCTTAGCACTGATCAGCGCACTGGCTTTGATCATCGTCTTGGGGTTGACCGAACTGGACTTTCAAATGCAACGCTGGGTCATCACCCCACACGCCATCCTTGCACGAGAGGGCTATCTCAACCGACGCACCACGATTGTTGACCGTGAGAAAGTGCAATCGGTCTACCGTTCCGAATCACCAATATTGAAGGTGCTGGGGTTGTCCCAAGTCATCATTCGAGTCGCAGGTGCCGTTGTGCACTTGCCACTAATTCCAGAATCCACAGCCGCAAAAGTGCTGGATAATTTGGCGGAAGACTGGCGATAAGTACACATCTACGTTGGTTGACATGAGTCCAGACAACCAAATATAGGAATCCTAAACGACCAAAGACGCAGGGAACACCATGCACATTCGAGCGTGTATACAACGCCAGATTCATCAATGTTTTACAGATGCACTCAACATTCCTATAGACCAAGAAAATTCAAATTTACAGCGGTATTTACTACGCAATATTTGTACACATGCGATGATTCTAGAGAAAACAACCTTTATTCGAACGCTGTTGCATCGCTTTGATTTTCTAGACCAATATGAACAACAGTATGGACTCTCTCAAATCAGTTATTTTTGGTCAATTATCGATGCCAATGAAAAAGGGGAGGACTATCAAGAAGATTTTAGAGAGTTATGGTCTCAAACCCCATCTCGTCAAAAAATCAGACATGCCACATTACTGATCGAACTCTTTGCTCAACTAAAGTGGTATGAACTGCGTGGTCTGCATTTGCGACTTGGGCTTGAATGGCTCGAACCCCATCAAAAAAAGTTTAAACAGGGATACAAGATATTCAAACAGAGACTGGCTTTTCATAGCATTTCCTATGGAGATGTATACGGTGGATTGACCGATCTTCAATCTCAATTTGCCAACCAACCGAACAGAGCGAATCAGATCATCAGTAAATTCTTTGAAGTTTTTAAGAAGCCATCAAAAGAAAATATGGCTCATTACAAATCATTACTGGATGAATTGCGAATGCTTCCACCGGATACAATCAATCGTTTCCGTGGAGAACAAATGATAATCCCATTTTGCTTTGAAACAGTCGAGGAAGAAGAGCTAGCACTTGCAGAGTTAGAAAGCATCATCCCCTTTCAAAGGCACAATCCAAAGGATTTACGCACTCAAATTGAAAAAATGCACTTTGATATGTATTTGAAAGCAAACCGATATGCACAGGCCGTGGACTATGGGCAACGGGTTCTGCGGTCATCGACGGATATGTCATTGCACGATAGACATCTGCTTCAATTAAAAGTCGACCGCTGCCAGTTATACTTGGTACCCATTGAATACTCCTTGCGTCACTTTGACACTCTAAAGAAGCAAGTACAGCAACAAGATGAACCAACATTAATAGAAGAGTGGCAAGAGTATACACTTTCCTTAGCCACACTCGCCATCAAATACCATGCTGAAATGAACAATGTTAGCGAAAAAACCCTTTGGCAAGAGCGACTGGTTGAAGTCAATCGCGTCAAATTACTGAAAATGCAACGTTTATCCCAACAGTTTGACCTCAAATCTGGACCAAAACCCACACAACGATTTGCCCTTGATCTCTACAGGTTGGGTGTGTTGTATGACAAAATTCATGCCACTTCGAATGCCATTGACGCGTTCCAAGAATCTTCTGATTTATTCGAGTCGATTCAAGGTCCAAAACGCCCACTCTATGCTAAACAGTGGGCAAACGTCTTGTGGAAATTGCATTATCGTACAGACACGGAACACAATCGGCGAGGACTTAGAAAATGTCTAGAACTGCGAAATCAGTTGAAACAAAACGGCGTCAAAGGATTGCACTACGCCTTGGTCACTGTTCGAAATACACTGGGGACTTGGGCCCTTCGCCGAAAAGAATGGGAACTTGCTAAAGATCACCATGATGTTTGTTTGTTGTTGATCGATGGACTGGTTCGGACATATCCAGATAAACGTGTCTATGTGAGCGCCCAACATAAAATCAGAGTTCGATTGGCGTGGAGTCTCTACCATCTAGAAGAACAAGAGAGATCCTTAGAAATCGCAAATCTCATTCAAGCAACAAATCTACTGACCAATGAAACTCTACTTACACATCTACGAAAGATGATGGCGGACCTATAAAAATTATGGTTTGTCTAATCGCAACTTTTACAGCATGCGATGCGTAGACTGACTCCAATACCGCACCAAGATCAGTACTTCTCCGATCACGAATACCAAAAAACATTCTAACAATAATGCTACCACCCCAGCATACAACACCCCTTCTCCGTAAGTCCAGCCTAAATCATGACCTTGATCATACAAACGTCGATGAAACACAAACAAACCAACAAAGGCAATGGCCGTTAAAATGCCAAAGAGTTTGACCATCAGGTCCCAAAAGTCAGACATCTGTTCAATCAGGCGCACATAAAATGTCAATGTAAATGGACTCAAAACCACCAAAGCACACGTATACAATAGGCGACCGAGCAATCGAATTGGGAACATCAATCGATACCACCACCGCCCTGCTTTGGCTACTGGTGCTATCTGGTGTAGATATTCTATGACGAACTGTGGATCCTGAGTGTGCTCAGCCATTGTTAACGTCGCTCTCCCATCTCTCAGTATCTTTCTATCCCAAGGCTGTACTTGCAATTCTATAGACTCTAACATCCGTAGCCAAGTATCTACCAACTGGCGTTGTTTATTGGACATGTGCTCCCCTCTGCATTTGGAATCGTTTGTTAATTCCACAAACGATTCGACTATCTTGCGAGTAAGGATGTTCTAACGTCAGACAAGTCTCAAAGACAACCTCAATAGTGGCGTAGAATCCAAAGAGTGACGAAGAGTCTACGAACAATTCATGTTCCCCGTACGTGAGTGAAGAATGTACAAAGTCAAGCGATGTTTCCAGACAACACCGATAGTGGCGAGGAATCCAAAGAGTGACGAAGAGTGTACGAACGATGCGTACTCTTTGTACGTGAGTAAATATAGTACAAAGTCAATCGAAGGGTCCAGATAACACCGATAGTGGGGGGGGAATCCAAAGAGTGACGAAGAGTGTGCGAACGATGCGTACTTCCGTAGGTGAGTGAGTACCCTCAAAGTCAATCAAAGGATCCAGATAACACCGATAGTGGCGGGGAATCCAAAGAGTGACGAAGAGTGTACGAACGATGCGTACTCATTGTACGTGAGTAAATACAGTACAAAGTCAATCGATGTCTCCAGACAACACCGATAGTGGCGTGGAATCCAAAGAGTGACGAAGAGTGTGCGAACGATGCGTACTCCTTGTACGTGAGTGAGTACCCTCAAAGTCAATCAAAGGATTCCACGCCAATATCAATGGAGGAGCCAACTAACGGCCGCTATACTAGCAAAAACACCAGTGATATCGGCAGCCAATCCCGCCCACAAGGCATGACGATAGCGATGTACACCCACTGAGCCAAAATACACGGCCAACACGTAGAATGTGGTTTCCGTTGAGCCATTCATGGTTGAAGCAAGGTTTCCGATATAACTGTCAGGACCGTAAGTTTGAACCAGTTCAGCAGTAATACCAAAAGCACCCGAACCACTCAACGGTCTTAGGAGTGCAAGAGGAAGAACCTCTCCAGGCAGGTTGATCATACTGGTCACCGGCTCAATCCACTGCACAACCATTTCCAAACCACCACTGGCGCGAAACATACCAATCGCCGACAAAATGGCAATTAGATACGGAATGATCATGATGCCCAAGCCGAAGCCTTCTTTGGCACCTTCGATGAAAGACTCATACACGGGAACACCGCGGACCACACCCACCAAAATCATCCCAAAAATTAGAGTCGGCATAATCCACACGCTGGCCATCTCTCCAAGTGAGTACACGGTCACAACCAAGGCCACAAGACTCACAGCAAAGATGACAAGCGGAATCAGTTCTTTCAGACCACCTTCATGCTGTGTGTGAACCGGTGGAACGAAGCCTTCATCCGTCGGTGGAGATGCAAAAAGTTTGGACAATCCTTTGGCGGCCAACACCCCGATCCCTGTCGATACAGCCGTCGCCAACAACGTGGTTGGAAAGATGGCGGCTGGGTCGGCTGAACCAAACTGAGCCCGCAAACCAATGATACCCGTTGGCAACAATGCAAGCCCGCTGGTGTTGATCGCCAGAAACAAACACATCGCATTGGTGGCTGTACCCTTGTGTGGGTTGATGTCGTTCAACTCTTTCATGGCTTTCAGTCCAAACGGTGTCGCAGCATTGCCAAGTCCCAGCGCATTGGCTGCAATATTCATAACCATCGCTCCCATCGCCGGATGATCAGGGGGCACATCGGGAAAGAGCCTCACCAACAATGGGCGAATGAGTCCCGCCATCCACTGTAAACCACCGGCTTTTTCCACAATCTTCATCAGTCCCAAAAACAAGGCAATATAGCCAATGAGCCCAATTGCCAAGTTGACAGAACCTTTCGCAGATGCCAATGCGGCTTGACCAACTTTGTCTGGCAAAAGCGGTACGGGAACCAACGTTAGGTCATTGGTGTCCGCAGATACATTTGTCTGAACCAACGCCTCTTTACCATTGGCATTTTCACAATGCGCCAATATAGAGCCACCATCAAGAGAGGAAACCGGAAGTGTATAGGTCCAACCATCTTTGTAGGTTGCCTGTCCATTTGATCTCACAGAATCGTCTTGAATATACACAACCTGAACGGTGTCATTCTCTGTACATTCAAAATCGGTAAAGTTCAATGCTCCCGACATCGTGTATTCGTTGAGCTCCTTGCCTTTTACAGGTTGATTCAAATATTTTTGATGCGCTGGAAAAAACGTGCCCACAGCCATAAACACAAATGCCACCGCGACGATCGCAAAGAATACGGTGTTCATATCCAGTGAAAAGCCCTTCTTTTCTGATGCTGTATCGTTGGTTGAATCCTTCTGCTCAACTCCCTCTTGCTTATCTTCACTCATACACTCTCCTTTCGTTTACTCAACAACGTTGCCATATACAGTACCCAACGCGTTACAGTTTCTGGTTCATTCATTTCAGTCCACTCTTGAACCGTTGCATCACACTCAATCACATCGATGGCCTTCCAGCCCAAGTCGCCCTTTGTCGTTCCTTCTCCAACAACCAACGTGCTCGATTGCTCAGCACAGACAAAATAGGGAATCGACACATTGGCTTCGACATCCATCTCTGTCTGGGTAAAGTGCGTCGCCAACCACTCGGGATCGAACTCGGGATGGATACACACCACAGCACCCGTAAAATCTCGCACCGCTGGATGCTCATGCATGAACCGCAACAACTTCTGACAGTCTGCTCGTGAAGCCACAAAGAGAAAACGTTGGAAGGACTGCTCTAAGACCGACTCCAGTTCCTTCAACCACTCTGTTGGTCTTTCCCAGTCCAACGCAACACTGGGTAAGCCTACCCACTTTTCCCACGCCCCTCTCTCGGCAGAACGATCTTCATTGGTCACCAAAATCCAGCCACTCAACCGACGACGAAAGATGTCTTGCACAGCATCGGATCTATTTTGAAGACTTTCCCATTCCAACAATCGCAATGGTTGGGGATACATCAAACTCTCAATCGGATCCCCCAACAAGGTCGCCAAAAGGATTCGTTGATACTCTACCCAATCTATTTCTGGTTCACGTGGAAGGGTCTTAAAAACTGCCCAACCGCCGAGCAGGACGATCAACACTTCAATGATCCAATGTTCGAGTTGCAGCCCCGTCATTGACACTCCTTATCAACCTTGGACAATGGACTATGAATAACCAATCTTTGCAGTGGCACGATTATTTTTTACTATTTGCCAAAAAAAGTTGACACGTCCATTCAAAATTTGCAAATATTAAGTGTACTTGATAATAGTACAATGCACTATATGGTGTATTTTCTTAAACCCTAACTGTTATTTATTAACGGAGACGCAATCATGAATGCATTCAAATTGGTTTTGACTCTTGTACTTGGCGCATCTTTGGCTACTACTTTCGCTTGTGGCGAAAAAGAAGACACTGCTACTGAAGAGACAGAAGAAACAACTGAAGAGACAGAAGAAACAACTGAAGAGTCTACTGAAGAAGCTGCTGAGTAAGCCAATCTTTAGAAGCCTTCAATCTTTGTATTCTGTATGAATACAAGGCTCTTGAGTTTCGCAAAAGTGCATCCAGTGGATGCACTTTTCTTTTTTTCATCTTGGCAGTCTTTTTGCCAAGGTAAGTTGCACGGATGTGACTGTGCGTCTACCCAATAAAATATCCCAGTCGCCACCGTCCATCAGAGTGCTCTGGGTTGTATCCTGTCTATGGATGTGGGCTGTATTTGAATGGGCTCTACCCATCGGTTGGGTGGGTGAAGTGACGTCTATGTGGGGACCGATTCCACAAACAACAGTCGATGGACCAATCTCTTGTATCGGAGATTTCTGTCTGTACCCAACACGTCCAATAATGCGATTGAACACCCTACCCATTTTTCACAATGTCTACACCGCCTCTTTTCCAGATTGGCCACTGTGGATGCTGTACAACCTCACAGAATCCCCGACGTTCACTCGGTTTGCACAAATCGGATTTGCCGGTTCAACCATGAGTCTCTTGGTCTACATGACTCGGTCATATTTGTCTCCACTGTCTCAATGGTTCCTGTGGCTTTGGCTGGCGATGGATTGGAATTTTCTATTCTATAAAAAGGCTTTGGGAAATACCGAACTTTTATTGCAACTCTCGTGGATGACCTGTGTGATTGCACTGATGCGTCGAATACCCAGTGAACATCAGATTTCAAGCTCAATCCACCATTGTGTGGTGCCTCTGGCCATCGCCGTGGGTTGCCTGTGCAAGATCACCTTTCTATTGAACATACTTCCACTGTTCATTGGAACGTATTGGCTAAGACCCTCACAGCGTCACACTTGGATAGGCCAAATATTGATGGGACTGGTGATCGGGATGATTCCGAGTTTGCTATTGCTGTATTGGACCAGTGGAATGGAACTTCCAGTGCGAAGCCATGACTTTTGGACCCTTCAGTGGGAGCGCGTTCTCACCTCTCTCAGTGGAGAGAATACATCGATGCGCGAACAACACCAAAATGGACTGATTTGGCTACTCGATCCCCTTTCATTTTTTGAGCAGTCCTATGGTGTATCCACCCCTATCTGGCATGGATGGGGAAAAGTGCTGGTGCTACTGACATGTGGTGCCCTACTCGTACAACAAAGACTGAATCAAAAGACAAGTGCACTGACGGTACTGTTGGCTGTACAGGTTCTCGGCTTGACGTGGATTGCCAAAGACCTGCATCATCTAGCCATGGCGACCCCTTTACTGAGTCTTTGGATGGTTTGGGTATTGCAAGAGTCTCGAATGTCTCCGATTTTCAAATACACACTGTGTGGGTTGTGGCTTGGCAGTCAAAGTTGGATCTTGTATGATACTCCCCGTATCATCAATACAGTGGAGACTCCTACGTTTTCAGAACAAAGCCAGCAACGATTGGTCACCCTGTTGGAAAAACACTCCGTGACCGATTTGATGACCATGGATTACGAAGTGTATGGCGTATTAGAAGTGAGCATGCCCAACCTCAGTGTGCATCACGCTTGGCCAAGCATCAGCACACAACGATGGAATGCACTGCCCGACATTCTACAAGATTCTGTACATGGACATTTAATCATCTTGCAGTCCAGCACACCAATGATCTACAACCTGTCTCCATCTCTCAATCGACTACAGTCTGTTGCGGAAGAAGTGAATCTCAGTGTCACGTTAATAGATACACAAGAAGGTGTGTGGCTCTATTCTGTAGAACCGATCAAGTGACTACCATGACCTACCAAGTCCCAACACTGGGCATTGACGTCCAAGGCTCTTTGAGAGGCAAAGCCTCACCCGCCTGTAGCAGTTCAATGGAAATTTGATCGGGAGAACGCACGAAAGCCATTCGACCATCTCGAGGGGGACGAAGAATTTGTACACCATGTGCCTGCAATCGTTCGCACATCTCATAAATGTTCTCAACCGCGATTGCCAAGTGACCAAAATTTCGACCATCACTGTAGGCTTCCGTTTGGTCCCAGTTGTGAGTGAGTTCAATTTGATGGCTGTCGGCGGGATCGCCAGATGTCAAAAAGACAAGGGTAAAACGCCCGCGCTCAGAGGCTCGTCGACGCACTTCTTGAAAACCCAACACGGAAAAGAAAGCCAGCGCCCGATCCAAATCCAGCACGCGAATCATGGTGTGCAACAATTTCATTGTGTGTCCTCACGCAACAGATTCAAACAATTCAGAAGGTCTCTTAAAAGGTCGACCCTGCAGTCAAGACAAACCCAAATGTGGGCTCAACCTTTCCAATCGTGCCGAGGTCATAGGCCAACGAGCGTTGACGGGCTGCAACCGTTCCCACTCGAATATCAGCATCCACAACCGGACGGATTCGCTTGCCGACTTCAAAAAATTCAAGGGGTTGAGTATACCCCAAGTGTGCAGTGGTCACATAAGAGTATGGCATATTCATCCAGCCAAACCGTACACCCGTCCGCAGTCCATAGCCAAAGGATGCATCGCGACCAAACAAATACCCAGCACCGATGTATCGATTTTGAGAGAATCGAGAGGTATGGTAAACCTCTTGAACGATGGTGCAACCATCTACGCTGCCCTCTCGACGATCGTCTACGTCGTACCCCATACACTCTTCGTTGAGTTCCACAGTCACAACATCGGCATCGCCGTTGCCAGGCGTTTGGTAATATTCCGTCCAGCCCTCATCATTTAAACTCAAACCAAACTCAATTCCAACCTGAAGCATGAACTTGGTGTAATGTGCCCGCAAGTCGAAAGCAATCGGCATGTTGGCCGCGATCAACTCAGGATTGATGCTGTTCAAGGGATTGGCACCATTGGCGACTGCGTCTGGTTCTGGGGCTGTAAAGGCAACTGTTGCGCCATTGTAGAGGGCACCAGTACCCATCGTCGCGACAAAATGCACCGGAAATTCCTCATCGCCCGAAGCCACTTTGCTCAGGGTTGTCGAAGATGTATCAAAGCGCCATACCCACACTTTGTTTGGATTTCCAGCTTTGGGAACCGCAATGTAAATCTGGTTTTGAACCTTTGGATGCAACTTGGCATAAATCGAAAGATAGGTCAAAATATCGCCATCCACTTGGGGCGTACACTCATTTTCATAAAGGAACAACTGACGAACAAAGTCAACTTCCATTCGTTTACGCGCCACTTCCAACACCCGATAGGCTTTTCCTTCTGTCTTTGTGGCCTCGTAGCGCTCACTGAGTCCCATTCCTTCATCTTGACGCTTCAACAAGATGTCAGACCTTCCCAAGAACACGTCCAATTCACCATTTTCATCCAGTTCAACCGGCAAACCGTTGATCAGCACTTCATAATTTTCAGCGAAATCTGCTTTGTTGAATTTGTCTTCCATCTGAAAATCGACCTTCATGGATGGAAACACCCCACGCTGCAGAAGATTGACATAGTGCTCTACGTTGCCTTGCGTTTCGGGGTCTTCAATTTTTTGGAGCAATTCTGGCTCATAATAGGCCATACTGGCTGCCAAATAGAAATAATAGTTGACCTGACGTCCGCCGATACCCTCAAACAACGGAACGGAATTTTCCGACATATAGTCAGCCGCACGTCCAATCTCGGTGTACAACGTAAAGAGTGGTTCACGAAGTTCAGGTCGATCCACAAACCAGATTTCTTCGGCGGCTTTGCGATATTTGAGTCCCAACGACAACCACTCATTGGTATCGGCATCTTCGTACTGCAATCGCTTGGCTCGCTCAATCATGTCCAAAACCGTCTGCAAATTGTCATCGGAAACCTTTGCAGGTTGCATTTCTGGAGCCAACGTTGTGTCTTTGATCTCTCGTCCATCTTGATACAAATCAATGGCCGGCAAAAACAAAGCGTCTGACTTACCGATTGCCGAGCGTACGTTCCGCTGTAAGTTCAAATCTTTGTGGTCAGTGGTCATACCCGGCCAACGAAGAATGATAACCCGAGCAAACTGATCTTTGTTGGCTTCGGCTTCTGCTTCGGCCTCTGCGATTTCAGCATCGCGTTCTTCTTTTGATTTAAACTTCTCGGCACTGGATGTGAAATCTTGTCCCAACGGTTCTGCGTTCGCCTCTGGACTGGCAAACACCAGCATGACAGACACTACAACTGTGTAGACGATTCGAAACATAAGCTCTCCCATCTGCTATCTCACACGAGCATTCTTTGCTCATCAACACAGACAGCATAGCACGATCGCCACTGTAAATCACATTACTTACAGCTTGGAATGTTCCCATTGGTAATCGAACAATTCAAGGATCGACCACCCACTTCTCCAGTGTAGATTGCCCCTCCTGGTGAGAATTTCATCTTACACTGCTTGCGCAAAGGGACATTGGCTAACGAGGCTTTTTTATTCCGAATCGTGGCTCGCGCTCGGAAGTCTCCACACAACACGGTCACAGAAGTTACCCTATCCGATGTCCCGCCAATGGTTAGGTTGAGTGTGCCAGAAGTTGCGACCACTTTCTTGGGAATGCGTTGCTTGGTGGGCGTGACCTTTTTGGGTACGATTTTGGCAATTTCTACTTCAGGTTCATCTGCGGGCTCATCGTACACTTCTACGCGTTCAACACGCTTGGTCACTGGTTGCGAAACTGGTTGCTCTGTGGTTTTCTCAGGCAACAAAAACACCACAGCCAGCGCTGATACGCACACAAACGCCACCGCACTCAACAACAAAATGGGGACTCTCAAAGAACCAGACAGCTCTGAATCGTTGACGACGTCCTGATTTGGGGGTGGTGCCTGTCCACCAAACTGTGGTTGCTGTCCCCCGCCTACCATGGGATTGGGTCGCACCGCACTTCCAGCTCCACCAACACCAATGGTGGGTGCTTGTCCACCAACACCAATACTGGGCGTCGCCGCGTTGGGTGGTGGCGTTGTTTGAGGCAATGGAGCCGGCGCTCCGTATCCAGGGGGCATTTGTGGTGTGGGCGCAAAATTTGGCGTCCCCAGAGACGGCCCTCCTCCTGGCAGCATACCCCCCGAAGGAGTTGGAGAGGACATAGGTGGCGTTGGATTGGTTGCCACTTTTGGTGTGATGGCCATAAAACTGGTTGCGTCATCGTCCAAGGCAGCTTCTGAATCTGAAGATACGCGTCTGGGAATCAAATACTCGGGTTCTGAGGACTTTGGTCTTGATGGACGTTTGGGAGTTTTGGGACGCATGGGCTCTCCAGACTGGGGTTCTGAATTTTGACGAAGTGCCTCTCTCAAAGACGGTGCGCGATGCAAACCACTCAACGTGGCTTCCAACTCTTCAAAATTTGGTGGGGGTTCCATGGGGTGGACAGCACTGAAATAGTACTGTGCAAACTGTTGCAAAGCACTTTGTTGTCCTTGTGGTGGAAGCTTTGCACGAAGGTTGAACTGAAAATCACGACCGTCTCGATAGCGCTGTTCAGGCTGAATTTGCAGAGCCTTGCGCAAAATCCCTCCCACACTGGGCAGTCGACGTTCCAAGTCATCGTATCCAAAGGTAAACCGTCCTTGAATGACATTTCGAAGCATGTCACGAATGGGGTTCGATGAACCCAATGGAATTGTATACGCGGGCTCACCAGTCAGTAACTCATACAGAATCAAGCCCAATGAAAACAAGTCCGAACGATGATCCATCGCTTGATTTTGAGCCTGTTCGGGAGACATGTAAATTGGCGTTCCCTGTACTTGATCGGTTCTCCCTACCGAAAAATCTGAATTGCTCACCCTTGCCAATCCAAAATCGAGAATTTTCAATTCTCCGGTTGACGTCAAAATGATATTGGCTGGCTTGAGATCTCGATGCACCAAGTGCAAAGGCTCAGAATTTTCTCCATAAGAAGTAAACGCCTGAAAGAGGGCATCGGCAATTTCACAGCCAATTTCAATGGCGGCAGCCGACGGAAAACGAATCTTTTTGCGCCCAAGTTCGTCAATGATGTCGCGTAGATTGACACCGTGTACATATTCCATGACCAATGTTTTGTCGGTTGGAAGATACTCGTACACTTGTACAATGCATCGATGCTTCACTTGTGCGAGCAAAGAAAACTCTTGTTGCAGCAACCGACTGGATTGAGCGTCGTTGACATCTCGCAACTGCTTGAGGGCGACAACACGACGCTTGGTGCTTTGCCCGTGTATGCGTGTAGGAACATTGCCCACCCCCAAATACACGGTCCCAAACTGTCCTTTACCCAACTCTTTGGCAATAGAGTATTGTGCAATTCTACGATTCAATATTCTCTCCTTCACCCACAAAATCTCATCAAGAAAACGAACGTCCTTATATTATCTTACACCACAGAAACAAATTTTCTTCTGTTGATGGCAACCAATATCTACATAACCGAATTGGAATGGGCTGGACTGTGATCTGTAAGGGTTCTGTTTACACAATTATTTTTTCGAAGACTTTTGGCTCAATCGTCCCAACGCCAAACGCTTTCCATTGAACACAGCAGCTCCAAAGACCAACAGAAAAATCAAAACGCCTAAGCCACTCGTCAAAATACTGGCACTGTGCCACATCGTCCCACGAGTCGACCATCCTTCTGCGTCCTTTTGTCCATGTGGACCGTCCATCCAAGCGTGGGGATACATATTGACTGTAGACATTGAACGGGCATAGCTATTCAACTGCAACCGAACATTGAACTCGCGTCTGAAATTCAAGGGGTTGTCTCGGAACATCACCTCAAACCACTCATATCGAATTGCAGCCACCTCTTTGAAAGCTTCTCCGAGTCCTTCGGCATCTCTCTTTACAAAGGCCCGTCCTTTTCCACGATCGGCAATCAACTCCAAACTGATGTTGTCAATGTACCGGTCCTCAAGCCCAACCTCATTGCCCACAGCATCAATCCGAGTATTGTACGGAAACTTGCCACACAGCGTTCGATCGTTGATTCTGCCTTGCTTCACTTTTTTGGGATCGAACCGACTTGACATCGCTTTGCCCAAGCCCACTGTAAAAATCAAGGGGGTATCCACAGAGAAATCGTCCATCTCTTTGCGAACCTTGGTCATCAAATTTTGTAGACGTGGGGCGTTGCTCGCGCAGGTGTCGTTGGAGGCTTCATTGTTGAACCCATCGGTCAACACAACCAAGGTTGGTTTGGTATTGCCATCGAGCAGCGCTTGCACTTCAGACTTTGCCAAAACAGTGTTCAAACCATAATCCACAGCATCATACAAATGCGTATATCCAGTACGGGCTTTGAGATGTTGCTGAATGTGCTGTTTGTACTCGGCTTTGTTGGACAAAATCCTCAGCTGACCACCCAAAGGCTGTGGCGTTCCACTGGTAAACGTGTAGACCATGACGTGATTCTTGACCCCGTCTGGAAAAAATGCTTCTTGTACAGAACGCATCAACAAAGCGTCTCTTACTTTGTCCATTCGAGATTGAGAAGACCCACGGTCCTTAATGTTCATCGATGCGGAACCATCTATCATCAACACAAACACTTGTGGTATTCGCACTGGACTGTGACCGACCACTCGAATATCGGAGTCCGTAGCGTTGTCGGTGACCTGATAGTCGTTGAGACTGACCACCATATGGTTGTTCAAGTCTGGAAGTTCAAAGAACTGATCGTCCAATTCAAACCGAACCCCCAGTTTCACCTCTCCTGCCTGTCGATCAATCCATGGCAAACAAGCCTCATACTCACGCTTCGTCATTGGATCATCAGCGCTGGAACCTCGAACGATGTACTCACAATCTTCAGGGGTCGTCATGATGTGCAAAGCAAGTTCGGACTCTTTTAGGTCCACCTCTCCAACAGCGTCAATCCTTGCCGTTGTATCTGGAATTGGAACCGTATCAGGCCCACCACAAGCCAACAGAAAAGCCAACCACATTTCAGCGCTCCTCTCTGGGCAATATCAAAAACTCTACCAATATTTGTTCTCCAAGTTCAATGCGATCTTCATTCGACAAATCGACTTCCATGGGAACCGGAGATTGTGGGTCATAACTCAGTCGGGCCCACTCCAGCATACGTGCCATCTTCAAATGGTGCTGGGTCAAACCACGCAACGTGTACACATTTTGATTGGGCTCATGGACAATGCTCGCATGCAAAGGCTGAACAAAGTCTTCGACAGGGAAAAACAAGTCCAAACCGTTTGGGTAAGCGCCAACGAAGCGTTCTTTTGGGCGATTGTCCTTAGCATCAATCGGAATCCGATGCCCAAAGCGACCTCCTGAAAGCACACGAATCCAACCAACATAGAGATCATCTGGAATGCTTCTCGTCGCCAAACCAAAGGAGAATCCAAAACCAACGAAGAGCAATGCACCTGCCCAATAGAAATTCTGCACCCAATAATAGGAAGCAATGGACCATAGCGCTCCCGCTGTAAATCCAGCGAAGACACCACCAAGTAAATAGGAGAGCACAAAGGCTTTGGGTTTGTTTCGCCACTGTTCGGCAGACATCAAGCCGATTGCAACGGCGATTCCTGTACCAACAAAATTGCCCCATCGATATTTGAGGGCCACAACGTGGTTGAGCGAACCAATGTCTTGCAACAGAAACGCTGACAACCCAGCCCACATCCAAGTCGTCAACAATACACTGCCAACCGTAACCCCAATCGCCAACACAACCTTCCAAGAACGTTTGCGCATTGGCCATCGACGCAAAGCACCTTCCCCCCAAACATTGGCGAACACCACCGCACTGCCCAGCAGTACATTGGTCATGAAAGCATCCCAGCTAGGCGACCAAAACATACCGCCTTGTGTCAGCATCAATAGATACATCCACCAAGCGATCAAGGAACACAAAGCAGACCAAATACCGAACTGTACATGTCGAACCCAAGTATATGGTATGAGAAAAATATTCATATTACATGGATAACACACCCTTTGAGTATTGGGGTAATTCACCCTGTGACTTTGTGAACGCCCTAGGCTAGTATGTTACACTACCACTGAGCAAACGGAGTGCATTCATGGATCACGAAAAGGCAATATACCTTCGACTTTCCCCTGAGTTTGGTGAGCATAGATTTGGCCCATACGAAAGAGGAGAGGTTCGGATTGGGTCCGACCAACAAAACTGTGCCATCTGTATTGGCAATTTTGGCGCCCTGCCAATCCATGCCAAACTCAGCATTCAAGGCAAAGAACTGATTTTGTCTCCCTCCGAGCGCTCGGCAGAAGTCTTTTTGTGGCGAAAGAACAAACATCCCGAGCAAATACTGGGCGCCACCGTTGTCCAAGTGGGAGATGCTTTCTCCATCGTGGTCGACACTGGTCCAAAGTTCATTGTCGAGTTGGACGACCTGCCCGAAGAGATCAAAGAGCAACGTGAACAAGAAGCCTCTAGGGCTGGTGTGGGACGTTCTCGACTATCCAAAGAATCGATGGGCAACGAGGTCAAGCGACAAGCATTTACCCAATTGCTCGTTCTCGGTCCGATGCAATTGCTTCAACGGGCAATCACCTTTGTCAAATCGGGAGCCATCTATCAACCTCGAAACATCATTGCCGGAGCGGTGTTGTTGAGTGGTTGGTTTGTGGGTGGTTTTTCTTCGTGCCGTTCTAGTAAATTGCAGCAAGCAAATGTTGTGGCAACCAACAATTTGGATGACTGCAAAAATGAAATGGCCTTTTACGAAGACTTGGTCGAAACCAAAAATTATTCTCTCAACAAAGCCATCTTGGAAATCACAGAGTCCCCCCAACTCGCCAACCTACTCAAAAAAGACAAAAAACTCATGGCCTTGGTCAGGGAAAAAGCGCTGGCACTGAGTGGTCTCGAAGGGCCTGAGTGGCTTCTGGACCCCTCTGGTTCAAGGGGTGGATACATTGGTCAGTTCAAGACGTGGAAATCTGCATTGGATTCACTGGACGATACTGAGATTGATGCTGAAACAAAACGGCTGTTGCTGTGGTCGCTCGATGAAACAGACATGAGCAACCGTGAATTTTCCTTGGTGTCCAATGCTCAAGGAGACTATCAATGTGGTCGCGGTATTCTCCAACTGAGTTATCGACAGGGTATGCACTTGGGTCTCAGTGGTGTACAGCCAGATGCACCATACAAAGGAAAAGCGTCCAAGAAAGACAATTCGGCTCGCCAAGCGCTGTTGATCAAAACAGTAGAAAGTTCGCTTGGACCAGCCACTGAGGATTTTCCAGAGTCTCAAGCCTTGGTAGAGTCTCTCGGGTCGGTTGAAGTCGATTATGAACAAATCGCCAACCGCAGTCAACAAAATTGCTTCTACGCACAAAGTGAAGGCACCGATGCCCGGCAAAGCCCGAACCGATTGGCCCAAGAACTCAAGAAGTCCATTGGCGTTGGTCGAAAAGGATTGCCTTCCGAAGACAATTACCTCTCTTCTGGCGCGCGAATTGCCAAACTCTACTTGGCTGACGTAGAAGGAATGGACTTTCGAAATTCGCCAAAGTTCAAATTCTCTGGAACCCTAAGTTCATCGATCGAAAACTTAAATAAAGAAGGCGAATGGGTATTGGAAAAGACCGCAAAAGCCATCGCTCGCTCTTTGGTGCTCCCTTGCAAAACTGTTTTACAAGGGAATGAAGATGCCCAAGAAGTTGTGGGAGGAGAAGAAGGCGCCGATTTACCAAATCCGGTGGCTTGTCTGGTTTTCGATTGGAAAGTGCGCAACGAATAGCCCCCGACAAGTCGACCATTCGTTCTTTCATTGTACCGTCACCCTTATCGCGTCATTTCTCCGGCTGTTCCAAACCCATCGTTTGAATGGACAACCGAGGAAGTTCCACAATTTCACCAGAGTACTGATCTTTGAGGGACACATCGACAATCTCTACCAATAGACCTGTGTCCGTTCGAGACAAGTGAATGTTCCCACCCTGAGATTCCAACACCGTCACCATTGGAATTTCTTGGATTTTTCGAACACAAAAATTCCGTTCCACACCTTGACCGGCTTCGACCATGACAAACGCGTCTCGCTGTGGGATATCCAAAGTTTTACGCTCACCAACTCGTATGTCTGCTGGAGAAAATCGGTGTATGCTCACCACCAACCCGATGGTCCCAGAAGGATTCCAAGCATAAACGAACCACCCGTTGGGGGCACTTTCATCTTGAGAGTCAACAATCTGGCAACTTTTGCTGTGCAACCAATCCACTGTGCCTGCTCGCAAGATTTCATGAATGGTAGATTTAGACGACAGCGACGCATCGATCCTTTCATTGTCAGAGAGCTTCGACACAGCAATGGAGGATTGCTCAGTCGATGGAGTAGACATCGTTGCATCGGGATTGGTGTTTGTGCACGCAAGCACCACTGTACCAAAAAGTGTGGTCAGCACACCTTTGTTGCCCATCACGGACAGAATTCAGTCGCGTTGTCCACGGTATTTTCTTCGCCACACACCCGAGCGGACTCGATGTAATCCAAATTGGGAAATTCAGCTTTCAAGTAGGCGTTCCCCGACCGTCCAATCTTTCCTTGTGAAGGACCACGTCCACGAGGTGCTCCCTCACCATACTCTGAATACAACTGGTCGATCACCGACATGCCACCACCCTTTCCAGGTGCTTCGACAACCTGTCCAATTGGGGCAAAGCGCATGGAATCTAGATTTTTGTTGTTTCCATAATTGATGAACAATTGAGTCGAGCGAGAATTTGGCGCACTGGTTTGGGCAAAGGTCACAAAGCCACGTTTGTTGCTTTCACGCACGGCGTCATCACTGATGGTGGATGCTTTCCACACACGGTTCACATTGGGATCTCCGTGCATTCCAAACTGGGCCATAAACCCACCGATTACCCGAAAGAATGCGATATCAGTAAAATATCCAACCTTAACCAAGTTGTAGAAACGATCTGCACCATTGGGCGCCCAGTCACGATGGATTTCAAGAAGCACGTCGCCTTTTGTCGTTCGCAGCATCACGGTAAAGTCATTCGGAGCCGTAGCAGTTGCCAACGATGGATTGTTCAAGGGATCGGCCCCACCATCGCCTTGACTGACCGTCGCTGGAGGCGCAACGTTGGTTGCGGCTTTAATTTGCTCAATCGTCGGTTTGTCTGCTTTGGCTGCGTTGTTTGACTTTTCAGAACCACTTCCACTACACGCTGCCATCCAAACAACCATTGGAAACCACTTCATCATTGTTCACCTCACCTTATATATTTGTAATGGATATCTGCTTTTCCATATTCTGTTTATTGTAATACAACTCAATCCGTGCAGTCTCGGTTTCTATTTCTCTTTTCAGCCCATCACGTTGCCGATTGTGCCAAGGTTCTGGGAATATACAAGTTTGCACTTGTGCAACAGTCAAAAAAAGGATATAGCACACCAGTACACTGCTCACAGTGGGTATCGCATTTTTAAGCCACAGACAAATCGATGTGGGTTTGCTCAACTGGTTTTCTCAACTGGGCAAACAAAGCGCTTAAAAACTCTAAGACACCGAAAACACCGACACTGTACACGGAAACAACCACCGCCGCCTGAGATTCACTCGGGCAGTGAATTCTCTATTACACCATTCAATCATTCCATCATTCAACCAGCAAGAGGTATCAACCATGCGCAATTTTAGACGTTTTGAGCTACACAAAGGAAACAAGGAAAAGTTTTGGGAAATCAGACGATATGACAAGACACTTTACTTCAAAGAAGGAAACATCAAGCGCAAGGCGGGTGAGAAAGAGCCCACCGTAAAACCAGACGAAAAGAAAGACTTTCGTCAAGCACAATTGGCCTATGACAAAGAAATCCAACGCAAGTTGACTCTGGGATATGTAGAAGTTGATCGACCGAGCACCCCAAGTGAAGATGTGGATTTCCAAGCAGTTCGACTGGTGTCAGTGGACGGTGAGCACACATTGGATCTCAATGAAGCCGAAGCAACCAAGATTCTCAACTTTATGATCGACAAGTTGATTCTCAACAAACACACACCTGTACTCAACATCAGTAAATGGTGGCGCAGAACCTTGCATCGCTCAGATTACGAATCATTCTCCGACATCGATCCTTTAAGCGAGGATTATTGTACTTACTTTGACAAGTGGTTGAGCCTGTCTAAACGCGACAGAGATTACAACGAGGAAGAAAACATTCCATTGTTCAAGTACACCGACCCACAATACTGGATCGTCACTGCAGATGAGTGTCAACAAATCATCCAAAGCATTCAATCTGAAATCACCAAAAGACGTGAAAAGTTGGATGCTGACGAAAATAAATCCAGTCCCTATTTTCGCTTAAAAGAGTCGTGGCTGGCATTTCACATCAACGCTCAAAAATCGGGTGGATACAACGTTATTCCTTGTTCTTTGCAGTTTCACAGCACAAAGCATGGACACTCTTTCTTCATGGATGCGCGCAATTGGAACGAAGTGTACAACACATTGTTGAGCCTCGACATTTGGGATCGTTCACAACCTGAATATCAACAACAAGATGTCGACTCTGTGGAATCTCTGTTGATCAACCAACTCCTAGAAGAATGGGACATCGACGAAGAGCCCATCAACCCAGACTCCTCAACCCAAGACAATGTAGTGCAACAATTGTTGACCATTGAAGATGATGTCAATGAAGCCTACCGATTGATGCTTCGCAGCAAGAACCCCAAAAAAGAATATGCGGATGCAACGATTTTAAGCAGTGGGTTTCGATGGAACGCATCGAGCGTAAAATCTCTAAATAAAACCTTAGAATCCATGGACAACGAAGTCTTCACTGAACACTTGCAAGACTTTTATGATGAAGAGGTTCTATTGCGCGTTGACGAGTCCCATCTAGATGGCAACTTGGATCACGAAACACAGCGTGTTGTCAATGAGATTTTGAATGATGCCTGTCACCTGCTCAATCACGCGCATCAAAACATTCACAATACGGATGAAGAACTTTTGCCTTCCGCGGAAGATGAACACGGCGACGCATTTGACTTGGATGTGTTGGAAGCCACTCTCACTGTCTTACACCACCTCTATCCAAACATCTTGGACTATGAAGTCATTTCCGACGAACAAATTCTACGCGATTACACCCATCGACCAGCTGGACTCGACGAAGAACTGATGGAAACGTGGAGACATTTGTTGCCAGACTCTTTTGACTGTGTCGATCTGCTTCAAGGGTACCGAGCGTTTCGTCAAGCACAAGCTGAAATTGAGTCCTATTACGATACCGCCAAGGATTTCTGTACACAGTACTTGGAAGAAGCCAAGCAGGCCATGAAGTTTCAATCGGAACTCGCCTCTTTGCGACGCAAAATGCTCAAGTCTGAGTCCAACAACATGGGACAGGTGCTGCTGTACAAACTGACCGATCTCTCTGAACCTTGGATACTGACACCTTCTGAATTGGCAATTGTGATCGAAGCGGTTTACCAAGCGGAAAATAAAGACGCTCTGATTCTGGACTTGATGAAGTTCTTCAATACTGCAGCCGACGCCGATGGCTGTACGTTGTTGAGTACCGGAAATCACTAATCACTCATACAAAGTAGCAGGCAGATGTAATGGACCACACTTGTGGTTCATTCTCTGCTCTATACTCAGTTAATCGTCATTTACTCATACACGCAGAATCAACATGCCTTCAGTATCGCTTCCCAATCTCACAATGATGTATGAACAAGAAGGATCAGGCGATCCCTTACTCATGATCATGGGCGTGGGGGCACAACTGGTTCAGTGGCCACCCGATTTCTGTGAAGCACTACTACAACAAAATTTCTCCATTATTCGTCCAGACAACAGAGATGTTGGTCTATCTGAAAAGATGGACCACCTAGGTGTACCAAATACACAAAGTGCTTTTTTGCGCCAAGCCGTTGGGCTTCCTGTTCACGCGCCATACACACTTGAAGACATGGCCGAAGACAAGATTCAGTTGCTTGACCATTTACAAATCGATCGGTGTCACGTTTTGGGGATTTCAATGGGCTCGATGATTGCCCAAATATTGGCATCCAAATACCCAGACAGGGTAAAGAGTGTGACCCTCATGCACACCAACACCGGAAAGTTGCGCCACGGGATTCAAACCAAACCCAAAGCACTTCAAGCCTTGCTCAAGCGAAGCACAATTCGAAATGCCGATGACTTTGCTGAATACTTTCAATACCTGTTCTCTGTAGTCGGGTCTCCAAACCTCCAACGCCCTGCTGAAGTACTCAAAGAAGCCGGTCGAGCATTGTACGAACGTGGCTATCACAGAGATGGCTTCAAAAGACAATTTGCCGCCATCATGGCTACGGGAGACAGAGAACGTTTCTACAGCAGCATTACGCAGCCAACCGCAGTGATACACGGATACAAAGACCCCTTGCTGTGCGTTGCGGGTGCTAGAGCCGTCGTTCACTCCATCCCACAAGCACGGGGACATTACTTTGACGAATTGGGGCACGACATCCCTTCAGAATTGGTCGCTGACTTTGTCACCATCATTCGTGATCTTGTCGATCAAGCCAATCGTACTTCCTAGAACGCAATGTACAATCAACAGTTGAAAACGCGTATATTGAAATGGATGGAGCAGGCGTCAACCCAACCTCAAACAGCTGGTTTTGATGCTTTGGCCTTGGATTTGTGGGCAGACCAAATAGAACGAAACCCTGAGTACGGTCGATGGTCTGATTGGGTCTTGAACAATAGCAGACCCACGCACTGGCAAGACATCCCAGCCGTTCCAGTCACCCTATTCAGAGACTTGACCTTCACTTGTTTCCCTCCGATGTTGGCTCGACATCGATTTCGAACCAGTGGAACCACTGGACCCAGAGGCTGTCATCGCTTGTTGGATACAGAGGTCTATGACCGTGGGTCTGTACTGGGTCGAGATATGATCATCGGTACTGTGCCAACCGATGGTGTTTCTTTGGTGTCTAGCAGTGCTGAGTCTTCTTTGGGACACATGTGTAGATACTTTGCCCCCACAATGCACCAATGCTTCATTCCAGAATTGGGCGTTCTCAAAGAGGAGGCTTTTGCGCTATTGCGGTCTGCCGAGACACCACAATTTATACCGGCCACCGCTTTCGCTATGGCGTCTCTGTTGCGCGATGTCAACATGGACACCGATCCAATCGAATTGATGATGGGCTCTGTCATCTTGATCACGGGAGGATTCAAAGGACGCACTCAAGAGATCGAAGGCGCAGAACTCATCAAACGATTGAGACATTTATTTCCGACAGCAACCATTGTCGGAGAATACGGCATGACAGAATTGAGTTCTCAAATGTGGTCACACCCATTGGAGGGACGATTTTTCGCCCCACCATGGCTCAAAGTGGTCGCTGTAGATCCCAAAACAGGTCTGGCGTTGCCCAATGGCACGGTTGGTCAGTTGAAGTTTGTGGACTTGGCCAATCACCAAACTGTCTTGGCGATTGAGACGCGAGACCAAGGCATTGTACATCCTGATGGTTCGATGGAGTTGTTGGGAAGACTGCCTCAATCTGATGCGCGTGGTTGCTCGTTGTCGGTTGAGGAAGTGGATCGATTTTTTGTACAACAGACAAAAGCCCCCACTGAAATCACATCCAACAGCACCGTGCAAAACCAACACCACAATCCCAGATTTTCCTCAACAGTCCTGCAGGCACTTCGAGAATTACAGTCTTGGGACAATGAACAAATACAAGCAGTCTGTGAAGGCTTGTCTGCTCCCAACGCACAATGGGGGTGGCACAACAGTCTTAGTTCACTGCTGGAACAAAACGGCATAGGATTCAACGCGTTGCTGGATGACTCGCCACACAAACCAGAACACATTGGAATTGTCTTGGCACGGGGTGTCTTTACCGCCGGATTGGAATGGGTTGCTTTGGCACTGGCATCTGGTGCGCGGGTCACCCTGAAAGTCCCTCGTGGTCTCAGAGACAGCATTGAACGATGGGGACAAGTCTTTCAGCGACATGGACTGCCTCTCCACATTCAGGAGCATCGCAATTTGCCTTCTGTAGACTGGCTGTGGATTTTTGGAGACGATGACAGTATACACACAGTTCAACAAAACACGGTTCACGCCTTTGCCCAGACCTATGGACACCGTTTTTCCATTGCCCTATCATCCGACTCTCAACAGGATGCCGAACAAGTAGCCCAAGACATTGTTGCGTACGATACCCGTGGCTGCATGGCTCCTGTGGCTGTTTGTTGCACTGGAAATGCCCAACTGTTTTCGGAACGATTGTTTGAGGCGATGCGAAAGTTACAGCAAGAGAGGCCACTGGGTGCTGTCGACCCATTTTTGGGACCAGAATTTCGACGTCGAATCGGACTGTCTCTACAACACCCCAACTCTACATGGCTGGAGAAAACAGGACAGGACACTTGGGGGGTTCTATTGCAACCCGTCCAGAACTTCACGCCAAGCGCATTGCCGCGGTTGACATCTGTGCATGCTACGCCCACGCCGGATGTGCTTGAAGCATTGCTGGCTCCTTGGAATTCAAAACTCTCAACCATCGGTTGCTCCAATACAATCGATGCAAGCACTTGGTTATCGCAAGCCGTCCTCAACAACCACCCACGCATTTGTACACTCGGTGAGATGCAACGCCCCCCATTCGTACGACTGCACGATGGTGTCCCGATGTGGGGACCACCCGTCAGTGTCCACACACCAAATACCGACACTCCTCAGAAATAACTCTTGAGTTGTACAAATCCAGAACCTGGCATCATCCCAAATTCTGATGCCACGGACAATCCATTGGGGTCAATGAGAAACTCTGCCAAGCCAAGCGGACTGGGGCGCTCACCGATACCCACATAGCCACCGGCGACCAATTGCACGTCGTCTGAAATCGAGACGCTCACCGATGGAGACACCAATGCCGACAGGTCGGCACAATTGGCGATCACCGCTACCGTTCCAGACGTCAACGCATTCATCTCTTGGGCCCACGCCAAGGAAAAATAGTGCTGACCCATCACCCACAGTTCACCTCTGGCGTAGCGGTCGGACTGGGCAAAAGACAAATAATCTTCAGCATTGTCGGCTCCGAGACTCTGAAAATAATACTCCGCAGTGACACTGCTTCGGTCAAAAGGACGAACGAACGCCCCTGTTGTCAAACGCACAAACGGCGTTTCGTCCTCCAAATTTGCAGGAACTGTCAACGTGGCATCACCATGGACGCCAACCGCACCAATACTGCTGGCCAAACCGGTTCCCAGCACTCGATCACCCCGAACCAACCCACCAAAGAGAGATACGTCTGTCCAACCGATTGTGGCATTTGAATTGATCACCGCCGTCAATCCATCCACGTCCCATGAACCAGAATAGGCAAGGACCCCGGTGATCTGCCCAGTCATTCCAAAGTATCGCTCTACTCGAAGAGCATCGATGCCGGCTTTGTACTCATTGTCGATCGTCGCAATGGAAAAAGGCTGAACCAAGTCCATTGGATTGAACACCATCCCGTGACCAAAAGAGATGGCCTGTCGCCCAAGTCGAATGATACTCTTGCCTACATTGGCCTGCGCAAACAGTCTATCCGTTCGCCCTTGCAAAAAGAGGTCGCTGTCTTCCATTCTCCAAGAGAGTTTGACAGCCTCTGGTGCCTGCAAGCCAACCCCCGTCATCATCGTCGACATTCCACCGTCAATTTCCAGTCCCATATCTGCCAAACCACTTTGCAACTGGCTTTGATACATGGGTGTGCCAGCCGTCACAACATGATGGGCTTCAACAGAAAAAGTATCGTTGAGCGTCCAGTCCAACTTTACACGGCCGTCCACGAAGGACTGTGCCGTATCACTTTGGGGCATCAAAATGTGGTCATAGGGGTGCATTGTCACAAAGAATGTTTTCAAATCCGCGTTCCACTGCATCGCTGACGCGTCCGCATCTGCGCTGGCTTCGTTGACAAGACCGATTATCAAACCAGCCACCAAACCAAAGCAAGGGACCATCATCGTCGCTCGTCTTCTACAATTTGTCCATCTTCCAAGTGAATGACGCGCTTGGCGGCATCCATCACCTTTGGATCGTGGGTCGCAAATATGAAGGTCACGCCTTGGTCTTCATTTAAGTGTCTCATCAGAGCAATCAACTCTTTGCCCGTTTTGGAATCCAGATTCGCAGTCGGTTCATCGGCCAAAATCAACATGGGATTGCCAGCTAAGGCTCTGGCAACGGCTACTCTCTGTTGCTGTCCCCCACTCAGTTCAGCCGGAAGTCGATGCTCCATTCCTTCAAGACCAACGGCTTTCAGCATCGCCATGGAACGTTCTTTGCGCTCTTTGGGGTCAACACCTTGCATCAAGGGAACGAACTCGGTGTTTTCAAAAGCACTGAGTACTGGAATCAAATTGTAAGCCTGAAAAACAAACCCAAACTTGTGCAAACGCAAATCTGACAAATCATTGGGCGCCATCTCTGACAATTCTTGCCCGTCGATTTTGACTGAACCAGACGAAGGTGAGTCCAGACCACCAATGATGTTCAGCAACGTGGTCTTACCTGAACCAGAAGACCCCATCAACACAGTAAACTCACCGGGTTCGATGGTCAGTGAGACACCTTGCAGTGCTTTTACGGTAAACTCTCCCTGCTGATATTCACGATGAACATCGGTGACGGAAACTGTACTGTGAGACATGAATTACTCCTATAAAATAAACGAAAATGTTGAACTGCGTTCAAGAGCGCATCGCCTCAACAGGGGTCAGACTGTGAATTTTCCAAGCTGGATACACCGCAGAGAGGGTCGCACAGACAATAGATAGCAGAATGTAGCCACCAATCCATAGAAAATCATAGCGACCGTAGAGAATGGTACTGGTGACCGCACCGTTGATGGCCATACCACCCCCCATCATACTAGACAAGTCCCAGCCACTGGTCACCAACGGGTAAGACACTGCAACACCCAACATGGCTCCCACAACACCACCCAACACACCAATCATGCTGGCTTCCAACAAAATCATTCGCAACAAAGCACCGCGTTTCAAACCAATCGACATCAGAACACCAAATTCTTTGCTCCGCTCTAAAACGTTCATCAACATGGTATTCAAAATTCCCATGGCCACAATGAACATCAGCGAAATTGAAATAATCTCGTTGCTGACTTGATCAACATTGATCATGGCGATGACGTCCGGCAAGACTGTCTGCCAAGGTTCGATTGCCAATATTTGGTCTGTGGACTCAGACACGGTGGCTCGTACTTGCTGAACTGTCGACGCTGTTTGATCAGCATTGGAGAGGTGAACCGCTATTTGATTCGCTGTGTTTGGTTGCCCCAGTAATTTGTCCAAAGACGCAATGTCAACATAGCCTACAAAGGCATCCACTTCTTCGGCACCTGTACGAAAAATGCCTGTCAGTCGGTATAGATGAGAATTCATCTCTCCTTCAACCGATGTTGTAAACACCAAGCGGTCACCCAAATCCGCTTGCAACAGTTTTGCCATGTTTTCACCAATCACAATGCTTCTGGGGTCTGACTGAACCCACTCTCCCAGAACCATCTTGTCGGCTATATCTGATACGTCCTTTTCAGCGTTTGGCGCCACACCCGTCAGAGAAATCACGGTGGGAGAACTCGATGAAGCCAAGATTCCACCCAACCGAGTGCGGGAGGTGATGACTGCTTCTGGTAGAGTCTCTTGTAGGGCGTCCACCAATTCAGTGCGCTTGTCTACCACCAATTCTGTTTCTTGCTCAACCTGGTATTCTGGGTGCTGAATGACCACATGACCTGCCAATTGAGACACACTTGAAGAAATCATGTCGTCATATTGACCAGATCGCAACGTGTTGGACAGCACCAAGACCACCATCCCAACCGACACCGCCGCAGAGGTAATCAACGTTCGACGCAAATTTCGACGTAAGTTTCGATAAGCCAATTGCAACAGCATCATTCGCTCCGGATTGCATCAACAGGATTGAGTCTAGACGCTCGATAGGCTGGCCACAATGCTGACAGCATGGCAATGACAAACAGCCCAACCACCGGAACCCAATAGGTATCGACCTGCATGGAGACAAGCATGATGGGGTCGAAATTCAGTCCCATCATCTGCAACGGTTCTCCTGTTCCACCGCTGAGATCCAAACCTTGGACACTCAAATAATAATTGATGAGTGCACCCATAGAGATGCCCAAAACGCTTGCCAACCCAGCCAGTACAGCGCTTTCCACAACGATGACTTGAATGATCTGCCCTCTTCTCAGTCCAAGTGCCATCATGACACCGATCTCTCTGGTACGCTCATAGACCGCCATCAACATCGTGTTCAAAATGCCAAATCCCGCAATGAAGAAAATGATGCCAAGATACATGACAGAACTGAAGTCCTGCATCGCCATCATCTCTTTGGTTTGTGGAGAACTTTCCCACCAGGTCTTCACAGTGATGGATTCATCGGAGCCAAGCAAATTGCGTACAGAGTTCTGCAAAGAGGAAATGTGATCCAAATCTGCATCGGTAACCAATATTTCATGATATTGCGCCGGCAAAACAAGTAGGTCCTGTAAATCAGAAACATGAACTTGAATCCCTCGATCCAACATCGTCGCGCCACTTTTGTAGACGCCAACCAAATTGTATAAATCATAGGCCATCGAGCCATCGGAAGCTTGCGTGTACAGAAACAGTTCTTCACCAACCTTCAGATCCAACTCTTCAAACAGGTTGATCCCAACGATGACTTCCTTGTTGGATGATTCTGACAGGTAGGCGCCCTCGACAACCTGTTCATCCGCAGAGCGCGTCCCCTTCTCAGAGACGGGCAACACTCCTACGACCTGTGCGCCTGCTGAGTCTTCACTGCCAGAGACCAAGAGGTTGCCATAAAGTTTTGCCGATACGGAATTCACACCGTCTTGTGCTCGAAGCTGTTCAATGAGAGTCTCGCCATTTTCAATCGTATCGTGTAGGGCTTTACCATTGGCATAATTCGCATTTTGAATCTGAATGTGCCCCATTTTCTGAGTCACCAACAGATCAAAGAAGGTTTCGTAGAACTGATTGGTAAAAGCCGACAGAAAAATACAAATGGCGACCGAGACCGCCATCGCAGTGGCCGTAATCCAAGTACGACGACCGTTGCGCCATACATTGCGCCACGCAACATGAAACAAAAAAGACATCGAACCTACTTGCGCAAGCCTTGTAGAGAAAAGAGGTTTTCAGACACCGGTGTGGTAAAATCCACGCTGGTATAGGTCATCGTCGTATACTCGCCCTCTTTGTCTTGAGGAATCACCGAGAATTTGGTTGGCAACTGCACACCACCGAATTCTTTGATGTCTTCAAACTTATCCACCCGCTTGAGGGTACCATCTTCATCGTAATATTTGACATCCAAAGGCAATAAGTCTTCACGACTGCGACTGACGATCTTTCCCCACACCACAGCGGTACTTTCTTTGGGAACCAGTTCGATTTCATAAATTCGTTCGGGATTGCCATCGTCTGGTGTGTGCACAAACGTCGCATCAAAATCTTCGGAGAAACGGTTTTCACGAACCAGATCGTCATTGGATACGTGAGATCCCATCCAAGAGCCCCCCATCATACCGGACGGTACTTTCATCACGCGATCGACCTTGGGCAGATAGTTCCAAATGTTGTTGTCAACCTTGAGGGTAACGGTGCCGGCTTCTTTGGCTGGTTCCAAAATGGTAATCATTGTCTTTTCAGTACCCAGCGAGATTGCCTTCATCTTCATACTGCGTTCGTATCGAGCAGTTTTGACGGTCATCTCCATTGTCACAATCGAATGTTCCTGGCGAAACAAATCATCCGCCTTTCGCAAAATGTCTTCAATCGTGGGCTCCGAAGCCTCCGCCGATACAACACCCATACTCAACAATCCAGTACACAACAATCCAGCACACAGCAATCGACGTATCAACATCTAACCTCCAACTCGCATCTATGTTTACTGTATCTGTGATCACAGCGCTGTTCAAACATTGAAGGGATTTAAAAGTGAATACTCCAAACCTATTCAAAACCTGCAATGAACATATAATGAACGCACACACCCCAAAATTCTGCACAGTCGAAGCGCACTATAGGTGGGTTAAATCCTGTGTTCTCGAATCATTCGACCGATTGTGGGTAGATCGTGGTGAACCAACCATCGACGTGATGCTTCAGGTGGAGTACCGCTCCCCCCCATGATCATCATCGGTTGTAGGCTGGAATGTTGGGTGATTCGCATGTCTAATTCTTCCAGAAAATGCAAGACATCCGTCGAGTTCATCGTGATGGAAAAAGTCAGAGCGATCGCCACTGCTTTGGTCTGTTCCGCGCAGGCAACAATTTCATCAACGGGTGTGTTGTTGCCGAGCACTACAACAGAAAAGCCTTCCAACACCAGCATACTTGCAATCAGGTGAAAACCCAGTGTATGCTTTTCAAGGGGATGACTGCTGATGATGACAGAGTTGTCTGCTCCGGCTTTGTTGCTGGCATTGATCAATTGCCAATGCTCTTCAATGAACTGGCTGATAAGACGTGTGGCAAAGTGCTCTTGGAATATCTGAAGATTTCCGTCGTGCCATGCGCACCCAATCGTAGAGACAAATGGAACAATGCGTTCTAGCACAAATCGACGCAAACCAAGTTGGGACAGCGCCAATCGAAAGTGTCCAAGACAAGCATTGGAATTTAGAGCGCGAACATCATCCAACCAAACATCGAACAATTTCGACAACTCGTCTCTTTCTGTCGGTGCATTTTCAGAATTTTGAGTGATTCTAGGGCCATCACCAGAGTTTGTTTCTCCGAGCAAGACTTGCAACTCTTGCACAGACAAACCCATTACCTGCTTTGCACGATGCCCTTTGGCCAAAGTCTGTACTATAAGACGCAGATGTGGAATCAAGGACACGTCATACAAACGGTGATTGCCTTCAGTGCGCTCAGCAACCGGAAATTTGTATCGACGTTCCCAAGTTCGCAGTGTTGGAATCGGAACGTTTGTGGCTTCAGATAGTTTACCAATGCTAATTTTTCGCGGAGATTTTGTCATTCAACCAACGGTGTTTATAAAGAGACACGACGCGAAGAGAATACTTCTATAATTACCAATCGTTATTATATATAACCTATTCAGACAAGCATTTGAAGACTTCTGTCGCAACACAGTTGAAAATATGATCCAAACCTGGCATTCAAAAGAGCAATACTAGAGACATTTCGTGACATAATGGTCAGTATATTGCCTATTCCATACAAAACCTTGCCAAATCAATAATTATTGAATAGTATTTGAATAGTAATACTGAACTTGAACAGTATACCCACAACCAAGGTGTCTCATGACCAAACGCAAAATGAACCTCCAACTTGAACAAGAATTGGCCTACCGGATTATTGAACTGGAAAATAAGTTGGAAGCCAACCTAATGACCATCGAAGAGTTTCAACCCACTTTGTCGGCCATTAAAGATCAACCTCGCAAACACAATGCCAGCCGTTTAATGGAATTTGCAAACTGCATTGAAATATTGAAAGAACGCAGTCAAGAAGATTCGTCATTGAAAAGTCTCGCCCGCAAGACAGCCCGTTTGCAATCCAAAGGCGACGACGTCCGTTGGGAATTGGCAATGAGTGCAGAGCACATCGCCAAAATCGAGAGCAACAAAATGAGTGGTCGCAGTATGCACTCTGAAGATCTTCTTCAAGAAGGATATATTGGTCTCTTAGAAGCCGCGAAGCGCTTCGATCCCGCAAAAGAGATTCGCTTTACCACTTATGCACGCTGGTGGGTTCGTGCCCAAATTACACGGTGCATTGAGAATACCGGTCGATTGATTCGGATTCCGGGTGGTGCCATCGAACAAACTCGCAACCTGTTAACGGTGATCGAGCAATACATCAACGATGGTAGAGAGTACAATCTAGAAGAGATTGCCAACGGGTTGGGCATGAGTCTCAAACGGGCAAACATGTTGCTGAAACAACAATCTGCCATTTCATTGGATGCCGAAGATCCAGATGGAAACGCTCTGATGGATACGTTGCCAAGCGATGCAGACGTTGCGGAAGATGAGTTGGAACACCAAGAAGCACTGGAACTGATTCACACCAAGTTTTCAGATTATTTGGATAGTCGTGAACAATACATTCTCATTCACCACTTCGGATTGGATGGCAACCCAAAACAAACCATGCGTGAGATTGGAGAACACATTTCTCTGTCCAAAGAACGTGTCCGACAAATTGAATACAAAGCCATCGAGCGACTTCGGCACTTGTTCCACTGATCGCTTAGTCACTTAGCCCAGCTCCAAAACCCCGGCGATGATCCCATTCGGTGTATCCTTGCTGGGGTTTCTGTTTTCCGTTCTTCGATCTTGATTCCTTTCACAATGACATGGAGGCCACCATGCATCCCATTCGCTTACAAACCCTCAATGAGCACCCCATCGATGCGTCAAAGCCCTACATTCTCTATTGGATGACCTCGGCTCGACGACCCACATGCAACTTTGCACTGGAACACGCCATCGAATTGGCCAATCAACACAACAAAGGATTGATTGTATTTGAGGGACTGCGCATGGATTATCGCTGGGCCTCAGATCGGTTTCATCAATTTGTCCGCGAAGGGATGCGAAACAACCAACACAGTTTTTCCAAGACAAAGGTGACATATATTCCTTGCCTGGAAACCCCCAACCACCCAATCAAAGAGATCCTATGGTCATTAATTGAACAGGCGGCATCGGTTGTCACAGATTATTTCCCGGCATTCTTTTTGCCCAAAATGACAAATCTCGTCGCTCAAAAATGCCCAGTACAATTTCAACAGGTTGACGGCAATGGCATCTACCCCATTTGGAACACCGACAAATTTTTTACCACCGCTCATTCCTTTCGACGACACCTTCAAAAGACAATTCAACCATTTTTGACAGACTTCCCTGTTGAACACCCCTCTTCCACACTGTTACAGCAATACACACCCACCGAAGAACATTTTGATGCAACCACACTCGAATACTTTCAACAAGACATCGGTGCATTGGATCTGGCGACGTTGCCCATTGATCACACCATCGCCCCCATTGCTGATCGCATCGGTGGACACACACACGCCACTGTTCGGTTGAAGTCCTTTATACAGAATGGACTGACTCAGTACGACACCGATCGCCAATCCGCAGACAATGATCCAAGTTCGGGTCTTTCCCCCTATCTTCACTTTGGACACATTTCAGCACACGAGATGGTACAACGCATTTGGACCACTCACAATTGGACACCCGACATGACTGAAACGAAAGCCACAGGTTCAAGAGCCGGCTGGTGGAATCTCCCTTCCTATGTCGAAGCATTTTTGGATCAAATCATCACTTGGAGAGACTTGGGCTTTGTGTATTGTCACCACGACCCAAACTATGCAACCTATGAAAGTTTACCCGAGTGGGCTCGAATCACAATGGAAGAACACCTCAACGACACGAGAACCCACATTTATGATTTGCAAACCTTTGAGAAAGCGCAAACCCACGATCCCATTTGGAATGCCGCACAACGCCAACTGATCAAAGAAGGACGCATGCACAACTATCTCAGAATGCTCTGGGCAAAGAAGGTTCTACATTGGACCAAAACACCCCAAGATGCCATCCAAATACTGGAAGAATTGAACAACAAATATGCATTGGATGGTCGCGACCCGAATTCCTACAGTGGAATCATGTGGACCTTTGGACGCTTTGATCGCGCGTGGACCGAGCGGGTCATCTTTGGCAAGATACGGTACATGACGTCCGACAGCACCAAGCGCAAAATGAAACTGAAGAACTATTTACAAACCTATGGACCCGCTGCTCTCACCGACGCAGCACCTGAACCCACTGTGTGAACTTTTCTGATTCCACATCTTGTTTCAGCACCGGTATGGTCTGTTGTGTACCGTTGAACCACGCCTCGAGTTCCACAACCCTCAATCGTTTTTGTTCAAGTGGAAAAGACTGCACGAGTTTGATCAACCGAGTGTAGGCCTGATCTGCATAGGATTCTTCACTGGTCCAATACCCTTCGTATACCCACGACCATTCTATGGTCTGTAAAAACCAACGTATCGCTTCATCATACTGCCCTTGCCGCTTGTACACCTCCGCCAATGCCAATGGCAAATCCAGTGTCAAGCCACTTGGCGTTCGACGTCGAGACTCACCGTCCCACTCCAATTCTTGCAAGCGATATAGATACACTTCCTTGGCGGCATCGAGTTTGCCTTGTTCTGCCAACACCTGTCCGTAAGCGACATAGGAATAGGTGTCCTCAGGATCAATTCGAATAAACTGACGAAAGTAGGCTTCGGCATCGGCATAGCGTTGTTCTTGATAGGCGATGCTGGCCAAGTTTCGGAGTGCCAAAAAGTACTTGGAATCCAGTTTCAATGCGGTTTCAAAAGATTGCTTGCCCTCTTCAAAAGATGCTGCCAAGACATAAATCGTTCCAAGATTGCAATAACTCCACGCAGAGGGTGAAAGGTCTACCACTTTTTGCGCGGCCACTGTTGCCTGCTTCAAGTCCCCGAGTTGAGTCATCACTGCAGACAACAAAGAGTGTGCTGAAACCACTTCAGGTTCACGCTCAATCAATTCAAGTAGGATGGTTGCTGCTTCCATTCCTTGATTTGCTTGGAAGAGTTTCTCCGCTTTCAACACCACTGGATTGCTGTGTTCCACCTGTGGCAACAGTGTCGTTTTTGGAATCGTCCAATCATCACGCATGCGCACGGTCAGTTCATCCACTTGTTCAGCCGTCAATTGCGTTCGCTGGATTGATTCCTGAGACGTGGACATCGTACTGTCCGGCTGACATGCCAACATCAGCAACACCCAACTCATTCTGCCTCCACAACACAGCGAAAGCCAACCCCACCGTCCATCAAACCTCGAACGGTCGGCTCCAAAACAAAACGTGTATAGACAGACACTTCTTCTGGATTGGCGTACCAGTCTCCTCCTTTCAGCACACGACGCTCTTTGCCATCGTCCAGTTTTGAAGACCCGTCGAATGGCAAATAGAAACTCGATGTCCACTCCCAAACATTGCCCATACCATCATAAATTCCATAGGCATTTGGTAAATGACTGCCCACTTCCGTTGTCGGCATAGAACCACTCCACGTCTTTGCCCAAGTGGCCCTGTTTGCATCCACTTCTTCTCCCCACGGATAGATGGACTCACTGCCTGCCCGAATCGCCGCAACCCATTCAAACTCTGTGGGCAATCGTCCATTCAACCACTCGCAATACAACCTCGCTCCTTCGTGGGTAACGGTCGCAACAGGATGACGCTCTCTTCCAAGGGCCGCTCGATACCGTTTTCCAGTGTACAAGATTTGTGTTGGGCGAATTGAATTGCCCTTGTACCCAACCAATTGGATGCTTTGCGCTGGATCGAGTTTGGATTCATTCAAAAATGTTGCAAACTGCGCGTTTGTCACTTCTGTTTGAAAAATGTAGAATTCTTCAACCTGCATCCAGTGCTCGGGACTTTCGTCATAGGGAACACTGCCATCTCCACCATCCCCTGTTGGATCTCGACCTACCTGAACCCGTTGAGTCGGTACATGCACCATAATGTGTTCTGAAACTTTTTTGGGTTGTTTTTGAACAGCCTTAGACTCACAGGAGACCATACTCAAAGAACACAGGAGACACAAATTGAAAATGGGGAGCACACGATATTGTGTACTCCCCATCGAACTGTCAAGTGACATGCTTACTCAGCAAAAGTGTGTGCACCCATTGCTACATTCTGGTGCACCTGCTGCTTGCCAGACGGGAACGTGATGGTCACTTCATCCGCCACAGTGTTCTGACCCAATCCGAAGAAGGCAGCCATTTCACTTTGTGACGCACCTGCTACGGTATCGATTTCACGAACCATTACCGAATCACCAATGCGAACCTGAATCTTGGTACCCACAGCGTCACGATTGCTGTTTACACCATCTCCTTCAACGGCGATGCGCAAACCATTTCCAGCCCCTTCCATACGGTTTTCAAACAAACGCAAGGATGGATATTGATAATGTTCTGTACCTGGATCACAGTTGCGAACCAAGATGTCGACCTTTCCATCAGAATTGACATCTGCGAAAGCCGGCATGTATCCATCATCAATGCTGTCCAAGCCAAGCAAGTAACTCACCTCGGTGAACGAACCGTCTCCATTGTTGCGGAATACAGCGTGACGCTGATTGCCACCCAAAGACAGTGATGGAACATTGGCAACAGTTTTGGCTGTAACGTCGGTCAAATCACCAGTATAATGGGTCAACGTTTGAATGATCATGTTGTTGAACCCCGGATTGCGCAATGAGATGGCATCCACATCCAATGGCGCTTGAGCGCGCTCAATATCAGTTTTCTCAATCAATACCTCAGCCATGTAAGCCTGATTGAACATGCTGGACAAATCTTGATCTCCAGGACCCGTCCACAAACCATTCAATACAACCAAGTCAAGGTCACCATCGTTGTCGTAATCCACCCACATGGAACCAGCAGTGGCTTCACCAGCCCAGCCTACACCGGCTGTTTCTGTTACGTCTTCAAACTCACCATTGCCCAAGTTGCGGTACAGTTTGTTTCCGTGAAAGGTATTGATACCGTCTTCACCCAACGCTGTAGAGATACGCTTGGCAGCCAAAAAGTCGATGTTTGAATAGTAGATGTCTGGAAGACCATCGTTGTCGTAATCGCCAACCGCGACGCCCATTGCCCAACCTTCATTTTTAAGGTTTGCAGTGTTGGATACTTCATCAAATGTGGCTGAACCGTCATTCTTAAACACTTGGCTGACACCACGACGGTCATCGGCGATCATTAGGTCAACTTTACCATCTCCATCAAAGTCTGCCTTCACAGATGCGTGTGGGTATGCAGCCAATCCAACGCGCTCACTTGGCTTGACATCCAACCCTGAAGCCAACGTGGCGTCAGAGAAGTGAATGCCTTCCGTCAAACCGTCATTCATGAACAAACCATGGGTGTTCAAACTGTTTGGCTTCGCATCCAAATACGTGAAGTCTCGAGCACCTGGGAAACCTACATACAAATCAAGTTTCGCATCGTTGTTGAAGTCAGCAACCGTCAACGGCATCGCACGATCGTAATCCAAATCTTTGGTAATGGCATTTGGCTGCTCTTCAAACTTGCCTTCACCGTCATTTAAGTACAACAGCAAGTCTTCTGACTTGTCATCGATGAAACGTGAGAGAATGAAATCTTTGTCCCCATCGTTGTCAAGGTCAACCAAAGCAGCGGCTTTCACACGATCCACCTTACCCAAGTTCGCTTGTTCAGTGATATTTTCAAACTTGCCTTCACCATTGTTGCGATAAAGTTGAGATTTGCCCCAACCACCAACGTACACATCCGCATCGCCATCGGCATCCACATCACCAACAGTGATGGCATACCCACCACGACGCAATGCTTCCAAACGATCGAACAACGGTACAGTGTCCAAGCCAGCAGCTTCAGTCACGTCAGCAAACGCAGGTGTTGATGCGGTCAACACTTCTTGCTCTGTCATCTCAAACTTCGCCAACTTCCAAGCATTGCCAGTGCGTTTAACAGTCAGTTTCGCCCAACCACGATCGTGACGCATCAGTTCGTTTGACTGTGCACGAAAATCTACGAAAACATGACACACGATGACGCCAGCATCCACCAAATTGACATTGTGCAATTCCATGTTTACAAATTCTGCTTCCGTAAAGTCGTGTAAGTAAGTTTCAAAACCACCATCGGTGTCTGGAATTCCTTTTCGCTCAACGATCCCAGCAATCTCTCGAACTTTTTCTGTGTCGTCCAACACTTTGAGACCTGCGATTTTTGCATCATCCGTCAACAGACCAGCAATCGCTTGGGCATCTAGGCTCAACCATGCTGCTTCCAATGGCAGGATGACATCCTTTTCAATCTGAGCGACTGCTTGTTCTTGCTCTTGGACGATGGCTGGAACATCTTGACGAATGTTGTCTTCGAGGGCCGATAAAATTTCTTGGGCTCTTTCTTGAGCACTGGAAGCGCCAATTTCAGCAGCGGTTAATTCTTGCGCAGTCTCTTCTTCACTTGAAGAACACGCCAAGGTCAATGCGATCAATCCAAACGATGACAGTCTCATCCCAAACTCCTTAAAGTCGGTTGTGTGCGCACATTATAGGAAAAACCATAGTGTGCATGTAAAAATCATATAAATAGAAGCGTTGCGACACTTCGTTACAAATTTAGTATAACAAAAAATAGACCTATGTAGCCGATTTTTTACAACAAATCCAAGTATCTATCGAAAGCACCCCATTCATCACAAAATATGCAGAATGTTGACGATACTGTGTGATCTTTGCTACCTTATAATGGATGTATCTAATTTTCGGACTTCTATTGCCACACTTGGCTGATGCTTTGCCCCCTGCTGACATAAGTGCATGGATGAGTACAGCCCCAACACCACCCCATGGTCAATTCTTTCATGAATATGGTCCGTTGTCAGAAGAGTTTCATACACATCTACTAAATTGGAGCAACCAGCAACTGCGTCGTTCAGCAAAGTCTGTGTCTACCCTTCATCAACAAGATTCTTGCACTGAGGGTGCCTTATTCAAAAGTATGAGTCCAGACAGTGTCGCTCCGAAAGGCTCCCAAGACGAACAACGGTTCGTCGAATCTCTTTTTCTGATAGAGTCCTCTTATTGCTTGCCAGACGTCAGTTTAAATCGAGCCCACTCAGTGTTTATGTCCAAAGAGTTTAGACTGGACGTGATGCCACAAGTTGTAGGGTTTACTCAGCAAGGAAATACCTCTTGCGTGGAGAGTTCAGGTGTGACAGGCATCTTACTTCCATCGAAATACTGTACGTTCAACCGAACCAAACGGGATGACAACACTGTGGTTGTGTATACATCACTCTCTTCAGCCTACACAGATTCCGCACATCAGCCCCTGTATTTTCGAGAAGAAGTCATTGTCTTTTCACAACTATCCAGTGGTGTCGCTGTCTATAGAGCAACGTTCAGTCGTTCGCAGGATTTAGGCACCACCACCAAATATTTGCTTCGCAATACCGTTTCGTCCAGTCAAAGAAACATTCGCGATGGGTATTATGAGTGGCTGACAAAACCTGAATGAGCAGACCGCACAATTAGGGTTCAAAAACACTTGAAGCTCAAAACAGAAAAGCCTTTCAGAACCAAAACTCTGAAAGGCTTCCAACGGATAAAGAAGATACTTACACAAGCAATTTCTTCATCATCGCACCCATTTCAGCAGGTGAACGCACCACTGAAACACCGGCTTCTTCCATAGCTTGGAACTTGGCTTCTGCAGTCCCTTTGCCACCAGAAATGATCGCACCAGCATGTCCCATACGACGCCCCGGAGGCGCTGTCGCACCCGCGATGAATCCAACGACGGGTTTGTTCATGTGGTCTTTGATCCAAGCGCAGGCATCTTCTTCAGCAGAACCACCAATCTCCCCGATCATAATGACAGCATCGGTGTCCGGATCGTCATTGAAGAGTTTCATGGCAGCCGTGTGATTTGTACCGATTACAGGGTCTCCACCAATCCCAATGCAGGTTGATTGGCCAAGTCCCAGTGCGGTCAACTGACCAACAGCCTCATATGTCAAAGTCCCTGAACGAGACACCACACCAATTCGACCAGGCAAGTGAATGTGTCCAGGCATGATGCCCATTTTGCATTCACCTGGAGTGATCAAACCAGGACAGTTTGGTCCAATCAAAGTCAAACCACGCTCTTTCACATACGCGTTTGCTTTGACCATATCGTTGGCCGGAATTCCTTCCGTGATGGCCACGATGACTTGGATCCCTGCGTCGGCAGCTTCAATGATTGCGCCAGCGGCAAAACGCGGTGGTACAAAAATCATTGTTGCAGTCGCACCATGCTGTTCTTTGGCTTCTTTTACTGTGTTGTAAACAGGAACTTTGTATCCATCGGCGTCAAAAATCTGACCACCTTTACCGGGTGTCACACCAGCCACCAGTTTCGTTCCATATTCCAAGCATGCTTTGGCGTGTCGTCCACCGTACGATCCCGTGATCCCTTGGCAAATGACGCGCGTTTCAGAATTGATCAATACAGACATGTTCTTCTCCTTATTTTTGAACAGCGCTAACAGCTTTTTCAGCTGCTTGAGCAAGGTTATCAGCAGTGATCACCGCCAAGTCAGAAGCAGCCAGCAGTGCCTTTCCTTCTGCAGCTTTGTTTCCAGACAACCGCACCACCAACGGCACCGTCAATCCACATTCTGCGATGGCAGCCAATACACCTTCGGCGATGACTTGACAACTCATGATGCCACCAAAGATGTTGACCAAAATGCATTCTACACTTGGGTCCTTGGCAATCAATTCCAAGGCTACTTTAATTTGCTCATGTTTGGCTGATCCACCCACATCCAAAAAGTTGGCTGGGGATGCTTCAACACCACGATTCTGAGCCTCATACTGAATGATGTCCATTGTCGCCATCGCGAGTCCAGCACCATTTACCATGCAACCAATGTTTCCATCAAGTTTGATGAAGTTCAAGTGATACTTTTCGGCTTCAGCCTCATAAGGGTCTTTTTCGCCTTCATCTTCTTGGGCAAACAATTCAGGATGACGAAAGAACGCGTTGGAATCGATCGTCATTTTGGCATCCAATGCGATGACCGAGCCTTCAGAATCCACAATCAGTGGGTTAATCTCAAGCATATCGGCATCGTACTTCATAAATACGTTGTAGAGATCTTGGAACATCTTAGTACCACTGGCCAAGGAATGCTCATTGCCACCCAAGTCCAACTTGATCGCCATTTCGCGAGCTTGCTCTTCTGAGAGTCCAGTCATTGGATCTGCATAGGCTTTGATGATGGCATCTGGATTTTCTTCTGCCACCTCTTCGATCTCTGTACCCCCTTCTGAAGAACACATCAAAACGATCTTAGACTCTTGGCGATCCAACAACACAGCCGCGTAAATCTCGCGTTGAATGTCAGCACCCACAGTTACGAAAATGGTGTTGACCTTAACGCCACCCAAACCAGTTTGCTTTGTCACCAGAGTATTGCCAAGCATCGCTTCGGCTGCTTGATGTACGTCTTCGATGCTTCTACACAGAGCAACACCGCCAATGCCACCGTCAACAGGAATTCCTTGGACGACCTTTTCAAGCTCTGCTTCTGAAGCGACTCCCTTGAAACGACCTTTTCCACGTCCACCTGCGTGCACCATGGCTTTGACAACCCAAAAGTTGCCACCCAACTTTTCTGCTGCTTCTACCGCACCAGCGACAGAAGTTGCTTCAAACCCAGGAGGTACAGCAACACCTTCTGATGCGAGGATGGCTTTTGCTTGATATTCATGCAATTTCATGATTATTCCCCTGTATTGACTTTTTCAAATACGTACTTGCAACGGTAGATGGGGACTGCGGTCCACTTGTCTTTTCGAGCAACATAGCGAAGGTCAGTACGCTCATCTACGATTTGAGCAGCGATACCAGAACAACGTGCCAAACCAAACAATACAGTGTAATAGTCAGAGTCTGTCATGCCACTGGCGTTCAACAATGTTCCTGAAACAGCGTCGACATTTGGATATGGACTACTTACCTTTGGCAACTCGCGCTTGATAACGTCTACAGCAATAGTGCGCATTGCTTTCGCTGTTCTGAACAATGGATCGTTTGGACAGATTTTTTCGCCCAAAGCATATTGTACTGTGGCACGAGGGTCCTCAACGCGCAATACTGCGTGTCCAAATCCATACACTTTGTCGCCACCGCGCAAGATTTCAGTCAACTTTGCATCCAACTCTACTGGGTCAGAAGTACCAACGCTGCGTACAAAGTTTAAGCAATCTTGGTTTGCACGACCGTGAAGGGGTCCGTAGAGCCCAGCCATTGCAGCACCCAAAGAAGCGTACATGTCTGCCAAACCAGAAGCGACAGCCTTGCCACTGAACGTTGACAAGTTTCCACCACCGTGATCCATGTGCAGGATGTAGAAAGTGCGTAGCAAAGAAGTGAGTGCTTCAGTGTCACCACCTGGTACGCCCATCATGTGTACGAAGTTTTCAACCAAACCAAGTTCAGGCTGAGACTCGATGATGTCTCCCCATCCAGAACGTAAACGAAATACTGCAGCCACAACAGCAGGAATTCGTGCCATCGCATTCAATGCATCTTCTTTGTAGTCACCTGTTTTGCCAGTCATACCGAGCAAGTTCAATCCAGCGATGAACCATTCCATTGGATGGCCTTCTTTGGGAAGATTTTTCATACACTCGAAAACTACGGGATTTACAGTTGCACGAGATGCCAAATCTGCTTTAAAGGCGCCCAGTTCGTCTGCATTTGGCAAACGTTTGTTGAGCAATAAAAATATGACTTCTTCTGGGTCTTTTTCTGCCAATTCTGCGATTGGACGACCAACATAGCTAACACCTTCAGTTGGGCTCACTTGAGAAGTGCGAACGGTTCCTACAGGAAATCCACGAAGACCTGTGTTGAGATGACTTTCGGTAATTTCAAAATTTTCCATGTTTTGATTCCTTGGAATAAGGGTGAAAGTAGAATGAGAAAACAGGGACTATGCCCTAAGAAACTGATTGTTGATTTTGTTGTAATGGGATTATGGTGCAAAGCAACAAAATTCATTGCTAGCATAACCGATCCATCTAGAATTGCGATCTTTGATCACTCTATCACAGAAATGGCATCAGAAAGAATTGCGTCATACAAGGTTGAATCCACATTCTTTCCACTAATGACGGCGACGATTTCTGTATGTGGCAGATCATGTTCGAGCAAGGCTGCCAAGGTTAGCGCCGCGGTCGGTTCAACCTTCACCCCTACACTATGAAACAAGCGAACCGCTTTGCACAATGCACTCTCAGATACGGTAAAAATATCGGACACTCGTCGCTGAATGATCGCCCAGTTGTGCACACCGACACTGCGAGTTCTCGCACCATCTGCCAAGGTTTGAGGCTCTCCTTCATTAAAGAGTCGCTGACCAGTCTCCAATGATCTGGCAGCATCGTCTGCCAACTTTGGCTCTACACCACACAGTCGAACTGGATTGTTGTGGCGCTCAAATGCCGTTGCGATCCCTGAGATCAACCCTCCACCACCAACCGGAACAAGTACCAACATCGGTTTACAAGCATGATGATGAATCTCTTCTCCCAACGAAGCATTGCCTTGAATCACCCAAGGGCAATCGTAGGGAGACGCAACATGGTAAGTCGGATGCAACTGTGACATTTCCAACACTTTGTCTGCCCGTGTTTGAACAGCAGTATCCACGAAAATGACTTGCGCACCATAGGAACGTACAGCATCAATCTTCACTTGAGCACTTGTTGTTGGCATGACAACGATACACGGCACCCCTTTCAGTTGGCAAGCACAGGCCAACGCTTGCCCAAAGTTGCCAGAAGAAGCCACCAAAAATCCTGCTGCATCTACATGTTGAACCAGCGAGGTTGCTGCACGATACTTAAAAGAGTGTGTGACTTGTTCCGCCTCTGACGCGAACCACACGGTCTTGCCAAGCAACCTGTCAATCTCTGCAATATTCAACCATGTCGTTGGACGAACCGTTTCAACCAAGTTCATGCCTGTCCCAGTTCATCGGAAATCTGTCCCACTAGATTTCCTTTGTGCACCTTGGCTGCCAAACGAATGGCGTTGCGAATCGCTCTGGCGTTGCTTCTTCCGTGCGCCTTGATGACCACTTTATCGAAGCCAAGAATGGGTGCGCCACCATACTGCTTCCAATCGGTCAAGCGTCTCAATTTTCGAAGTTCTTCCGAAAGCATTGTGAGTCCGAGTTTCCAAATGAGTTTACTGTCATACGCTTCTTTCGCCAAATCAGCTGCCAATTCGGTGATGCCTTCTAGCAACTTCAACACAACATTGCCCATGAACCCTTCACAGACGATCACATCTGCGCTTCCCTTTGGAATATCCAATCCTTCGACGTTGCCAAGAAAGTCCATTTTGTGGGCAGCTTTGGACAATAATACATGGGCTTCAACCACTTCCTTTGGTCCCTTGCCAGCCTCAACACCATTCGACAACAGTCCCACAGTCGGTCGGTCGTTGTTGGAGACAATTCGAGCGTACACGCTCCCCATGAGCGCAAAGTTGTACAAATCTTGCGCAGATACGTGAAGGGTTGCGCCCACATCAAGCAACAGTGCGAAAGGATCTTTTCGACGACCCCGCTTTTTGTCTGTCGGCAACACTGCAGCAAAGGCAACACGACGAATGCCTTCAATACACTCAAAATGTTCCGCACAACTCAAGATCACACCACCCGTATTTCCCGCACTGACCAAAGCATCTGCACGCCCCTCTTTTACCAACCGACAGGCTCGAGAAATGCTGTACTCGACACCGTCTGACTTTCCGAGTTTGTCTTTGGCTTTGTCCTCTTGGCTTAGATGGGCGTCCGCATGAACGATTTCAATAAACTTTGGATGATAGACTTGCCCCATCAAAGAACGTCCGATCTCTTTGCCATCTCCAACCAGCAACATCTGTATATCGTTGTCTGGTTCCATACTCAGTGCAGCCACACCTTGAACCAATTCTTTTACACCCAAGTCACTGCCCATGACATCGATCGCAATTCTTGACATTTACCCTCTCAAAAGACAGGTTGATCTAGTCTTTCAACAAGGTCCCTGTCAAGAAAAAGTCTGTCAAATATCTTGTCGACAAACAAAAAGGTGGGCATGTGCCCACCTTATGTTTTTGCAATCACCTAAGTCGGTGATCAAAAATCAACACCGTGTTTAGAGTTGTGTATCCAGTGTCACACCAACACCCTTGCTGGCATTGCGAGCAAACTCAAGCATGTCTTCAGAAGGAATCTGACGCAAGATATCGCCAGTATCAACGTCTTTGACTTGCACAACAATGCGACCTGTCTCTTTGTCCACATCGAAGTTTACACTGACAGTTTGTTGATCAATCTTGGCATTGAGTTCGTTTACAGCCTCGCGGACCTCAGACAAACTGACTGTGCTTGAAGACGTTTCTTCTTCTTTCTTGGGTGCACTCATTGTACTCATGTGACGCGCATACTGTTCTTGAATTGCCACAATTTGGCTAACTTGGCTACTTTGCGTTCCCTGAGAGGATTGACTTTGGGTACTTTGGATTCCCTGAATTTGATTAGACATGTGTAAACTCCCGAACCGGAAAAAGATAATGAATAGACGACCTATCCTTAGTATAGATGAAAAATGAGATGCTTTCCACACTACATCTATTTATCGGACGAACAGAATAATAATTCAAGCATCGTCCAATACAATTTTCACTATTTTTTTCAACAACAGAAAATCACTCACACTCTAAGGGACCATTGCTTTCTTCTACCGAGCGTTCAAACGCCAACAATAGGCCCAGTGGATCCACTTCAAACGATGCATCCAATGCATTTGGCAACTCAAAAGTTCCTTTTCCATGACGAACTTCTACCAGTGTATCAATCGCTCTGTCTTCGAGTTCAACCCGCAAGGGAACCATGATCTTGCCAAAGGGGACATCACTTTCTATGCAGCCAAGAATGCCACTGTCTGTCTTGCGATAGTGTGCTTTGAGTTTGGGGATGTATCCACCATAGACCCAGAAATCGAAGAAGTCTGCCAACGATTGTCCTGAAGCCTGTTCAAAGTGATGTTGCAACAAAGCGGTATCCACACGGGTTTCATCAGCCAGTTTCTCCAACGCGGAAAAATACGCCTGATTCCCAATTTGCAACCGCAACATCTCCGACAACACAAACAACGCATAATCTTCACGAAACTTTTTTGGTACATCCGACAATCGAGTTGATCCTGCTGGTGAATAGGTCCGACGCTTGGCATCTCTGCGCGTCCATCCAACGTCCTGTTCTTCGGGATTTTCCAAAATGTTTCGAATTCCTTGTACCCGTTCTTCATGTTGCTCTTGTCCAAACGCGGCACGCACATAGTACGCCGCGTACGCATCCGCCAACGCTGTGGTGATCCATTCATCTCGCTCACTGTTTGGCGCGACTCGTTGTCCCCAATACTGACCAGCCAGTTGGCGTGCAATTTGCGTTTGGGCCCTCTTCGAATCTTCTTCACGCAATTCATCGGTCAGCCCTACCGCCGAGGGAGAAATGGTCTGTACTTGGACGATGCCGTGCATTGTATCACCACGGGATCGACGACGGACTTCGTTGATGAGCAGTGAACGTTCTTGTACGATGTCAACTTCCTGCTGATCATAGGTTGGTAGGAATCCGTGCAAAAACGTGATCACACGTCGGACTTCTGGACCAAACATTCGAGCTTTGGAAAAGGTATTGGGAAATAAAGAGATGCGAACACTGGGCAAGCCATCTGCAGGAGCATCTTCCAAGACTTCCCAACGTCCCACACCAACAGCAGGTGCCAAAGCATTCTCACCAGTACTTTCAGTCCAATTCCATAGCCCCTCGTCTTGCCAAGTTCGAACAGAATCGCCCGAACTGACAACATACTGGGGACGCAACAACGGTGATTTTGTTCCCGACGTCAACCTGAAATCCCATCGAGTACCCCCTGCGATGGGCAACACCTCTGGCAAAACTGGATTCACCCCTGTGGTTGTGCCCAAAGTACGGACCGCCACACCAGCCGGTGTCTCGATGGTAGAAAAATTGGCAAACCCCCATTGTGCAGACCACTTCAATCGAATCTTGACTTCCTGCCCAGACGGTATGGCATTTGGCAGCAATGCGACAATGTCGTATGTATATTCGGAAGTTCGTTGCACCGTGCGTTCAGACTGGGCAACGATTTGATCGTTGGGATTCAAGCGAAAGTTCGCAGGTCCCTCAGGTGCTTCAATTTTCGCCGTAGACACTGACTGCGGATTGGCTGAAGACACACTGCTGTCGCCCGTGGCTTGGGTTCCTGACGTGGTGGCGTTGAGTTCAGATGTGCTGGTTGCCAATTGAGGATTGCCACTGGTCAAAGAGTCGTTGTCTTCCATCGCCACTTGCTGATTGTCAATATCTACTTCTTGCAAAGGAATGCGCGACCGTCTCAAACTTCCAGTATCGCTCAAATCTGCATTCAGTCCAACCCAAGCCAAATCTTGCCATTCGCCCTTCTCATCTTGAACCTGAAACGCCTCCATCACCCAAGATCCTCTTTCTGAACCATTTGTGGGGAGACGCATGGGAAGATACTGCAGATCTGCACCATCGGCTTGGAAGGTGAGTTCCGTATCCACCTTGACTTTCTGATACAGTTTGTTTCTCGTGTTGGAAAACTCTACTGTGCCATCCGCACGAACTGGCTGCATGCGAAAACTGGGTCGAATCATTTCACCATCGGTAGCCCCCATAAAGGACAGACCACTGAATCGTTGAAAGTGCTGACGTTTGTCCAAGTCCCGACCGTGTGCAAAGGCAATTGCTCGATATCCCAATCCTGCCTCATCTCGACCGTCACGATAACAACTCATCCACTTGTCGTAGTCCATCGACGATAGTGCAGTTCCCTGTGCAGCAACATTGTACCGATCCTTGGTCTGCCACTCACTCACAGCGCGTACATAATGTCCCGGAAAGCCTAACTCTTCGTGCAATAGTCGATCCTGTCTGAGCATGGCTCGTGGATCAAGTCCCAAACGCTGTAAGGCGTCAGCACGATCAGCCAACACATTGGTGGCAATCATCTTGGTTCGCAAACGCCCCCGTTTCTCAGTCACAATGTACGTAGCATCGGCCTCACCGTCCTGATTTTCCGTAAAATACACCCCTCCCCCAACGGGTTCAAGGTTGTAAATCAATTTTTGGACGCGTGGATCGGCAGACAAAATCAACCCTTGTTCGATTCCAACAGAATAATTGGTGCGTTGTGCAGCGATGGGTGCCATCTCAGCCCGCTCTTTGTTGGACCATCGAACCATGTGGTTGGCAAAGGACCACGCATCGCCACGCTCAGGAAACCGAACAGAGAGATCCCCCTCTCCCACAAAAACGATCCCCACCACACGCTCTGAAACCGGTGCTTGACCAGTATACACAGGAATCAACATGCCCTCATTCAACTGGACGTCACACACACCGTCCTTGAACTGGACCGTTTGATTGACGCGATAGGCAGTATCACCAAGCCGAAGTTGTCCCGCCGCTTTCCACCATTCCTGAAGTGCAATCGGATCGACGGGTGGTTCACCGTTTGTTGACTTTGCTTCTTCAGCATTTGCCACTTGTGACAGTGCCATCCAGCTCCACAATAGTAAATTCATGCCCACTCCCAAAATTGATATACACTACCATCCATGGTTAGAATGTAGTCACAATCCAACCCATTCCCAATTTTTCCATCAATCTATCCCACTGGAGACACGTTGTGCCCACAGAAATCGAACGAAAATTTTTGATTTCCAGCGACGACTGGAAAGCATCTTGCACCAAATCTATCCGAATACGACAGGGCTACCTTTCCAAAGATAAAGATCGAACAGTCCGAGTGCGACTGTGGGACGACGTTGGCAAAATCACAATCAAAGGTCTGAGTGTACAGGGAGTTCGTCCCGAATATGAATACGACATCCCAAAAATCCACGCCGAAGAAATGCTGAACACTTTATGCTTGCCTGGCATCGTAGACAAAATTCGCCACTGCATCCCTTGGGATGGTCTTGTCTGGGAAGTCGATGAGTTTTTGGATCACAACACAGGATTGGTGTTGGCAGAGATTGAACTTCCGTCTATGGACACCGAATTTGAAATTCCCTCTTGGATTGGAAAGGAAGTCACAAACGACCATCGATTTCAAAACTCTTTCCTTGCGGCAAACACCCTTTCGTCATCTTTGAAAACATCTACGCCAACAGCAAAAGATTAAGCGCCCTGCAACAGTTTTTCAATGGACCGATCCAAATCCTGACTGAGAAAGGGTTTGACCAACAGTTGTTCGTTGTGGGCCAGTTGAGTCGTTGAGTGTGTGGCAAATCCAGTGATGTAGAGTACAGGCGATTGCAAGCCAATCGTCTGCAAATAAGCAATGAGCGCAAACCCCACTTCTGTACCCAATCGCACATCGCACACAACCAGATCAATACAGACAGACTGTTTCAACAGCGATACGGCTTCCTCGCGCCCTGAAGCCTCCAACACTTGCCACCCTAGATTTTCCAACAGCACTTTGACCGATTCGCGAACCATCACCTCATCGTCAATCAACAGCACAGTTCCCTTTAAAGAAGCGTTCCTAAGGGGCAACACTGCTATCCCTTCTTGATCTTGAGACCGAGCAGGTACCCAAAGTTTCACGATGGTACCTGCTCCAACTGTACTGGCAATCTCAACCAAGCCACCCGCCTGCTCAATCAAGCCGTGCACCGTTGAAAGACCCAGCCCCGTGGATCCACGAATACTAAAATATGGTTCGATGGCACGTTCACGAGTCTCCTCATCCATACCCATTCCATTGTCTCGAACTTGAATGCACACTGCCGGTCCAGATTTCAAAGCGCTTTGATTGATGGTGTCGACCAAAACAGACACTTCAACTTCACCCTGTGCCGTTGCTTCAAAGGCCATTGATGAATTCCGTACCAAATTGAGCACCATGCGCTCAATCTGTTCAGGTGGCAGTTTCACGATTGCCGGTGTTGGAGAGAGTTTGATGGCGAGCGTGACTCCTGACGGCACAACCTGCCGAAGTACCGGCTCCATATTTTTCACAATTCCATTGACTTCAACCACTGCATCTTTGATTGGCAACCCTTTGGCAAACAACAACAGTTGCGTCGTCATATCTGATATGTGGCGAGACACAGACAGGATTGTTTCTACGCCCTTTTGCGTCTTGTTGTCCAGTGCTGACGTCGTCAACAAATCATCTCCAATGCCAATGACCACCATCAAGGCATTGTTAAAATCGTGTGCTACACCACCAGCCATCCTAGACAATGCTTCAAGCCGTTGTTCCTTCTGCAACTCTGATGCCAACCGTGCACGTTCAGCGAGCAGTTTTTCTCGAATGCGTCTTGTCGACACAATCTGCACCAATCCATCCACGAAGAGTGCATATTCAATATCCACGTCCAAAGAGAGAGACTGCACTTCGTCATCGGTCAATATTTTATTCTCCGGCCAAAAAGATTCAGCGTGGGGAATCACCTCAACAAAGACCTCTCTACACAGGCGTTCAATCTCTTCCAAGGAGACATCTTGAAGAGCCATCAACCCCAGTTCGGCTATTTTTGCTTGTTGCTGCTGAGATTGTTGCAACTGGTGGTTGACCTTTTCCAGTCGTTGCTTGTTCGCGACCGCTGCTTTCCAAGCCTGTCGATTGGATGCATCCACAGCGACCACATAGGCACCCCACGCGGGAACACTGAAAAATACAAACAACTGCACAAGATGCTCTGGTGGATGAAAAGGTTCTGCCGTTAGACCAATGACTGGACGCAAATGATCGCCAAACATCCAAATCAGAACACCAATTGTGAACACCACTATCACATCGACGACAGCACCTTTCCAGCCTAGGAAGCCTCCCGCTGTGATCACCGAAGCTAAAAACAAAATTCCAGTTGCCCCACCAATTGTTTGAGTGCCCAAAAAAGCCAACCCACCAACCAAGACAAGCCCACCCGCATGCAATGTTGTTGACAGCACCACATGACCTCTTTTCCAAAGAAAATGACCATTGATGGCACCAAAAATACCCAACAAAGACGCCAGTGTAACAACAATGTGCTCGCCCCAAATTAGGCTGGGTATCAACACAATCAAGCCAATGACACCAACAGTTGCAAAAGCAGTATTGGCAACCAAGGTGGCACCATGATTGGTGGGCAACTGATCAGGGTGGACATCCAGTGCAAAAAACTGACGAAAGATTCTTTTCATATGTCACACTATATCGGATTTGCTGCAAAGGGGGGTGAACCCACAGTCAATCAAATCTCCTTGCAAGGAAAAAACGTTTATTACATCGAAGGAATTGCCAACAGCACTTCTTTGGAACGACCGATCTTAATCGCAGCGCCCTTTGGAGAATATCCAAAGTGATTCTCAAACGGAGCCATTTCCTGGGCTGCGACGCGAATCATCCACGGTTCAGCATACTGGGCTGACCAATGAAGCACCGATGTCAATGAGCGATCTGACCACGTATCTGCAACGGCTCGACTGAGTTTTGGCGGAAAAAATGCCCCTTCATATCCGCTGGACAGTACATCCAGGGAGGTTGTTTCCCTCACCCAAGTATTTTCCTGATGGTGAACCAACAACAAGGGTAGACGCATCGCTTCGAGCCAAGGTGACCACTGCCACTGTACCCCTCGAAAAGCACCATGAACTTTTTTGAGTGCAGGACGCAACAGATCTCCCGTTAGGACCAACGTACCGCCATACTGTTGAGACTGTATCGAAGACTGACGGTAATCTGGCTCTGTCATTCGGGTTTGGATCAGACAATTGGAGACACCTTGCCACAATGCAAGTTGCAACAGTTCATGTCCTTGTACCGAAGCGATCGCATGGGGTGCAATGGACTGCAATCGGTTCTCGCCTTTGAGCATCACAACCCCAATTCCCAACGGCAACTCTATTTTCGGCAATGCAATCGGTTCGACATCCACATCTACGTAAAGCCCACCCCATTGATACAAGATCCTCAACCGAAGCAAGTCCGATGCGTTGGCGTAAAATCCTTCAGAGAGCAGTTCTAGAATCGTAGACCGCTCTGTTCCCCACAAGATGACATCTCGCCAAATCGGCATGTGACGCAGACCATTGCTCTGACACCAATTGTCCAGTTGAACGCACTCTCTGTCCTGACGATCCGTCCAAACCCACACTTCCCAATCTGGATTTGCCTCTGCCCATTCCACCAAGCGTCGACGGTGTGGATGCTCCAGAGTATTGAGCGGAACCGACCCAAGCCAAATCACATGTATACGATTTACACAATGCGCCATTTGAGTTCTCTAAGCATTCTTCAAGGGGTTGCTGGTTCGAGAACCTTTTGCGTCTTGATATCTTCAACTGCACCTTCGACAGCATCTTCAGGCTGTTCACCATCAGTGTCTGTCATTTGACTTTGTGAAAGCCGTTGAAGCATGTCACCAAGAGCATCGATTTGCACTCCGTACTCCGCCCAATTTCCAGAGCGCTGTGCTTCCAAGGCCATTTCAAACAAGCGATTGGCTTCGATGACCTGATCGACCACCGTCAGTTGAATGGGACGTGGGTCCAATTCGGAGACTGTCTGTTCAGCAGTGCTGTTGGATACAGAAAGACGCTTTTTGGGAGCACCATCGGCACCAAATACCTTGGACAATGCTGTGGATAGGTCTTCTTCCATGACAATCTTGTTTTCATACGCCACGATGACCCGTTTCAATTCAGGCATTTGGCTGGACTCTGCCTGAAGATACAGTGGCTCAACATACATCAGTGAATCTTCAATTGGAATCACCAGCAAGTTTCCACGCACCACCGCAGAACCCGATTGAGACCACAACGTAATCTGTTTGGAAATCTCTGGATCCTGATCAATCCGCGATTCAATCTGGCGAGGACCATAAATCATTTTCTGCTTGGGAAATTGATACAAGATCAGATTTCCATACTGTTCACCATCTGAACGCGCAGCCAACCACGAGATCATATTGTCTTTGCCTTTGGGAACAAAGGGCAACAACAACACAAATTCAGCACTGTCTTCTTCAGGCAACTTCATGATCAAATAATAGGATTCCATCCGTCGCTCTTTGCCGTTGTACAACTCTGTCGGCAAACTCCACATGTCTTCTTTGTTGTAGAACACCGTCACGTCGTTCATGTGGTAAGCTCGATACATCCAAGCTTGAACGTTGAAGAAATCTTCTGGGTATCGAACGTGGGATTCCAGCCCCTCTGGAAAGGCATCCATAGACTGAAAGACGGTTGGAAAGACAGACTGGTAAAATTGCACGAGCGGGTCAGAATCATCGGCAACATAAAAATCGACGGTACCCTCATAGGCGTCCACAACCACCTTGACCGAATTGCGAATGTAATTGAATCGACGTCCGGGATAGGGCTCGGAATATGGAATGTCATCAGTGGTCGTATAGGCATCGATCACCCACATCAACCGCCCTTCACTCACCACCATGTATGGATCGCTGTCAAAAACCAAATACGGAGCGAGCATTTTGACTCGGTCCACAATGTTTCGACGATAGAGCAAGCGAGATTCTGGAAGCATGTAATTGGAGAGTATCATTTCCACATCTCCAAAATACCAAGCATAGAGCAATCGCTGTACAAAAGAACCCAACGACACGCCTTGCTCTCCTTGATACTTGGTAAACATGTTTTGATCGCCTTGTGGGTAATCAAATTCTTCGACATCACTGTTCACCACCACATATTGATTGGTCAGTTCACCAAAGTAGATCTCTGGTCGTTCGACCTCCATATCAATCGTGCTCTGTGGGGGGATATCTTTGATAAAAAGAGAGGGTTGCCCTTCTTGACTCACCTGATTGACCGGACTCATCGTGAGGCCGTATCCATGAGTGTACTGGAAGTGTGCGTTGATCCAAGACTGGGCTTCACTGGAGACGTTTCCATAATTGAGTTCTCGACCGGACAACATCACTTGGCGCAATTCACCGTTTACAAGGTAGCGATCAATGTCGACATCGTAGAAATCATAGTATGTTCGAATCTCTTGCAACTGCCCGTAAGTCGTCAACAAAGGGCGGTCATCCCAGATGCGAATGTTGTTGATCGTCAGCGGATTGTCCTGCACCGATTCCCAATCCAATCCTTCGGACACTTCAAATGGTCGCACTTGGATTCTGTCCAATGCGTAGGCCCATTTGGTTGTTGCGATATTTTGTTCCAAATATGGACGTTCATACTCAATCTCGTTGGGGGCCACCATAAAGTTTTGGATGAGTTCTGGCCACAGCCATACGCAGATGGTGCGCAACAAAAAATAGCCAAATATCCCTGTTGCCACAGAGCGATGGGCAGATCGAGACCGTTGTCGCCAAAACCATCCAGACAGCAGAAATGCCACCAGCGACATGATCCAAAAGGACGGCACACGCGCATTCAAATCCGCGAAACCAGCGCCCCAAACCAGCCCTTGCCCTTGGGCAAAGAGTACATCGTAGCGCTGCAGCAACCAATCTACACCAATCACAGCGAAGAAAATTGAGCCTTGCCCCAACAAATGCTTGCGGGCTTCCTCACTCAATCCATTGTCTCCCCCAGCAAAGACAATATCTCTCGCTACGCGCTGAACGACGGTGAGCAACAACGTAATGAACACAAGGAACTGCGCCCAATTGGAGATGAAGTCAATCATCGGCAACTGAAATACGTAAAATGCAAAATCCAAACCAAAGATGGCGTCCTTTTTGTCAAACGGTACAGGGTCCAACAAGGCCAGTCCGTAGAGCCACTGTGCAGAGGCAAAATTGGCAAAGGAAATGGCCGGAAGTAAAGACAACCCATAATGAAAAGCCTTGGCAACAGACCGCCAACTGTCTTCTTCCATTTCGATTTCAAAATAGTCTTCTAAATGAATCCATTTAAAACTGTCTGTTTTCGACGCGATGGACAATTGCCAAAAAATATACCCAAAACTCATCACAAAAAAGAGCAACCACAACGCAATCTGCATCCAAAGCTTGGTCTCAAAATAGTCCAAATAGCCAACGCTTGAAAACCACTGCCAGTCTACGACAACTGTCAATAAAGAGCCCAGACCAATCCACGTCAAGACCAGAAACCAGATAAACAACCGACCTTTGGACACCATACACCACCTTTGCGCAAATACTATGAATACCTAACACAACACTGTACAAAGTCGATCAAAGTCGCTCTAGGTCAAGTTCGGACCCTTCTAAAATCCTCAAACTCGATACGACACAGGCTCATCCTATATTACGATGGACGAACACGAATCTACCATTGAATTCTATTGACGCAAGCACTCAGCCCGTGCATCGCCATAACGGACTTTGTACGGAACATAGGTCATACAAGAGTCGTCCAAGCACACTTTTTGACAGGTTTCATAAGTATCCGTGTGTACACGTTCGCCACACTCTCCGGTCGTCAAATCACACACTCGGTTGTACACTTCTTTATCGGGCTTTTCAGACTGTGAATGCAAAGAGGTGATCAAACTCTTTGGGGTACCTTTCTCCCAAATGCCGGCTTTGTTCTCCATGCCAACTTTCAGTGCAGCCAAGTCAGCCTCTGGTGCTGGACCACCAATCGAAAAAGGATGCGCGTACCCTTCTTCGAGCATTGATTTGCGCAAATCCGGACAGTCAACCAAGACACGCCCATATCCACCACCCTTCTTGGTATCCGTACAGGTCCAAACCTTAGAAGATGCAAAATCGCCCGATGCTTTGGCAAATGCATAAAGTTCCTTTTCGGTCCAATCTCCCCATTGGTGTACGGGGCCGTAAGATTCGAGTGTATTGTATCCTGCTAAACGAGCCTTGACTTTTTGACCATCGGGTGTTTTTCCATGAAACGTGTCCCCATCATCCCAAGTCACAGAGATGGACACCCCGTCCAAAATAACGGTTGGTTCGTTCGGTGCAACAGTCTCTACAACAGGTGTTTGTTCTGGACTTTTGGGTCCACATGCCAACAACAATACAAGCATGATGCTCTCCTTAAAATAGAAATAAATCCTCTAGACACTGTTGTAACACAGCACCAAGAGGATTTCCGTTTGCCCATTGACATATAGACAATAATTCAAAAGAACATCTTCTAATCCACTGTCGAGTAGACGTTAGTTTTCGATGATCACTACATTTCCGTCAACATCTTGAATCTCCTTACGGAAACGTACGTCCAATGACTTACCGCGCAATGGACCAGAACATGTCAAAACGACACTGGTAGCACCTTCTACTTCGCTCTCGTCACGCACAACTGTACTTTTGTCTTCGACTTTGACACTGAGCAACGGTCCAACTGATTTCTTATCGACCAACACTTCATAAGCGCTGACATCAAGAAGCACATCTTGTTCCAAGTCCATAACTTTTGAAAATACCAATTTGACTTTGTTGACATCCACCAATCCGCAAGTTTTGACTTGTGGATGGTTCAAACACCGTTTGAGTTTCTTTCCAGCTCTGAACACAGGAATGCGTCGAACTGGGACATTCAACGGTTCACCACTTTTGGGATTGCGACCACTGAAGGAGCGACGTTCCGACACCTGAAATGTGCCAAAATCAGAAATGGTGACTTTCTTGCCTTCTTCAAGTGCCTCAGCGATTGTTTCAGTCACAATATTGATGTATCGCGCAGCGTGCACTTTTGGAATTCCGGCTTCGTTGGCAAGCAAAATGGTGAGGTCATTCTTGTTCCAACTGTCTTTCACTTTAATATTTTTAATTTCAGTCATTCAAGTCTCCACTTAGGTCGGATAAATAAAATTGTACAGGTTTTGATTGAGTAATTTATAAAACAACCTGTTTCAGTATATCCAATTCTTAAAATTTCATGACAAAAATAATTAAAATTTCACATATACTGCTTGGATATTCAGAGGTTCTCAATAAGTATTTTAACTATTTTGAGATTTTGCAAAAAAATAAAGAGGGTCGAAACCCTCTTCACTGTATTCTATGACTGAGAAAGTCTGTTATTCAGCAGCGTTGATGTTCTCTACGCACTGTTTGACACAAGCCATCGCTTCATCTTTTGTAGAATAATAGGCGATTGGATGAATTGTATTGTCATCAAGTTTGAGTTGAACGATCCAAGTCTTTTTCCCACCCACTGTTTTTTGCTCGATGTAAATGTGTTTGAGGGTGTCGGGATTGACACTCGCTCCTGAAACCAATTTGACCAACATTGTTTGTACCTCTCAATTGTTCATGTGTATAAAATTATTAACGATAAATTTTTGCATCTCAATCATACCAATCATCCAACCCGTTGTCGGGCACCCATTCATCGGAATCGTCTTCAATGAAATCCGTGACGCGCGGTATATCTTTTGGAACGGGCATTTCTGATGCTGTTTCTACAGCCTGTGAAGAAGCCTTGGATGCTGATTTGGTTGATTGTTTGGTAGAACTAGTAGAAGAACTAGTAGAAGTAGAGACCGTTGCTTTCTTAGACTTTTTCTTCTTTTTGGAAGTGGCTTTGGGTGCAGGTTCTTCTGGTGTAGACTCTTCTTCAACAAAGGGCTGTTGAATGACAGGACGTTTGGCACTTTTATCACCCTTGCTACTCTTGCCATCATCAGATTTGTCTGTCGGTTCACCATCCTCATCTGAGTCCGATAAGTCCCAAGAACTGGACTCTTCTTCCTGCACACTGACCTTTGTTTCTTCACTCTCAGAATCAGAGTCCGAAAAATCAAAGGAACTGGATTCTTCGGATTGAGGCTCAACCTTGGAAGATTCTGGTTTCGCACTTTCCGATTCAGAATCCGAAAAATCAAAGGAACTGGATTCTTCTTCCACGGCTGCAGGTGGTGCAGATTCCGCCGATGCCTCAGCACTGACCGAAACTTCTGCTTCGTCTGCCCCCTCCTCTGAGGAATCGTCCCAATCCGAAGATTCATCTTCTGATTCTTCGTCAGAGTCATCGTCAGACACATCTTCTGAAAAAGCCTCTTTTTCTTCAACCTCTTCAGTTTCTACAAAAGAAGGCACATCTTCAATCTCTTCACCGTTGAGCAATCGACAGCACTGATCGGCAATGTTCTCCGCTTCCATACGGGTCGCACACCGTTCTAGCATCAGTTCGGAATCGTCATCCAATTTAATGGCCACAACAAAGAAAGACTCTCCATTCAACGTCGTTGGCAACACCTTGATCAGTTTCACTGAATCCGGGTTGTTGATGATCTTGCCCTGTGGAAGAAATACCATGATTATTCACTGTCCCACTCTGAGGATTCTTCGTCAGACCCATCTTCTGATTCTTCGTCTGACGCCTCATCGGAAGACTCATCTTCAGAATCTTCGTCACCGGAGTCCGCCTTGTTGATCAGGTCTGTACAGTGCTCCGCCAATTTGATGGCCGCTTCTTCAGACGTGCAATTTTGAATCATCAATTCAGAGTCGTCATCGAGTTTGACAGCAACAACAAACAATTGCTTTCCGCTCAACGTACTGGGCATAATCTTGATCATCTTTATTGTGTCTGGATTGTTGATCGCTCTTCCTTCTGGTAACAGCACCATCATGATACACCTCGTAATTCTTTTGTTAAACCACCGTATGAAACACGATAATTTCCTTCGAAATCAGTTTAACAATGATTTGAAAAATTGGCATGGACAACCCAACCAATTTACAGAAAATCCATCTAGGAACCAAAGTGCAGTGGTTTACTGTGATACACTACTTTACAATTAGTGACATCTGACTTTACATTTGGTGATCTATGCCCAACTCTAGAAACGATCTTTCCGGCATCAAGTTTGCCTTGGTTTATCCCCCTTACGGTCCCGTAAAGAATGAGCCAGGCATCAAAACCGTCAAAGAGAACTATGGAATCTTCCCATCCCTCTCTTTGCTCTATGTTGCTGGCATCCTCGAAAATGTTGGGGTCGAAGTACTCTTAATTGATGCCCATGCTGAAGATTTGACGTTGGAAGAAACCGTACGCCGTCTCAATGAGTTCGGACCGGATTTCATCGGCTATACGCTGACAACCTATCTCTTCTTTCAATCCCTCGATTGGATCAAAGCCATCAAAGAGTTGGTGGACGTACCCGTCATCGTTGGTGGGGTGCACCTTTCAATCTACGCCAAAGAAACCTTGGGCTACAAAGACATCGACTATGCCGTCACTGGTGAGGCAGAAGAATCTTTGCCCAATCTTTTGAAAGCGATCACCAAAAGAGAAGACCTGTCTACTGTACGAGGCATCGCCTATAAGAAAGACAATGGCGATATTGTGGTGACTCCACGAGAAGCCGAAGTGGATGTCAACCAAAGTCCATTCCCCGCTCGACACCTGCTCGACAACGAAATCTATTATTCCTTCATTTCAAAGTACAAGAATTTCAGTGTCTTCATCACTTCGAGAGGCTGTCCGTACAAGTGTATTTTCTGCGAACAAGGTTCCAAAACTTTCCGCCCCCGCTCTCCCAAAAACGTGGTGGATGAGTTGGAAATGTGTGTCAAGGAATTTGGCATCCGAGAATTGGATTTCTTCGACTCCAGTTTCACGATTCGCAAACAACGCGTGATCGACATTTGCAACGAGATCAAACGACGCAAACTCGATATCGTCTGGGCAGCACGAACCCGTGTCGACTGCATCACCGACGATGTATTGAAGGCGATGGCGTCGGCTGGATGTGTGCGCATCTATTATGGCATCGAAAGTGGAAACAGAGAAATTCTGCACACGCTCCGCAAGTCCACGTCCATTGAGATGTACCATGACGTGATTCGCCGAACCAAAAAGCACGGCATCCACACCTTTGGCTATTTCATGCTCGGGAACCCCTACGAGGACGAAATCAGCATCCGTCAAACAATTCGACTCGCGCTGGAACTGGACTTGGATTATGCACAGTTTTCCAAAGTCACCCCAATGCCCGCTACCGAGATGTACACCATGCTGCTTCGCACACACGGCAGAGACTATTGGCGTGAGCACATTGCCAACGGAACCGATGAGCCGATTCCGCGTCCGCTGTGCGATCTCACCGACGCTGAAATTGAACGCTGGACTCGTTTGGCGTACCTGCGCTTCTATTATCGCCCAAGTTACATCATGCGCTCTGTCTCTCGACTCAAGAGTCGTGACGAGTTCATCCGCTCTGCCAAAACCGCTTGGCAAATGCTGGTCAACCCACCTTCCGAAGAGGGAATGGAAGTGGTTGGATAAGCACTTTGTCTCGATTGTGTTAGACTGCTGAAAACAATATGCCCGCGCGTAGATTCTCGGAGGTCTTATGAAGTGGTTGCCACTCGTTCTCGTTCTGTCCCTTTCTCAATTTGGTTGCGCTGATCCCTTTGGTGACGCTCAGCGTGCAAATACCGTTGAAGCCTACGAGCAATTCATCAAAGACAATGAAAAATCCGCCCGCGTATTTGAAGCACGATTGGCCATTGAACGATTGATGGTTGAAAAAGCACGTTCCAGCCAAAAAGTAGAAGACTTTGATGCCTACCTAAAGCGATTCAAGAAAAATCCCCCTTCTAAGAAAACCTATGGAGACATGAGCGTCGAACGAAAAGAGGCTCTATGGAACATCGCTCTGGAAAGCAATTCCGTTGCAGATTGGGAAAACTTTATTGAGCAGTACAAGGTGGAATCTCCCAAAGATGTCCGCATCGCCAAGCAACGACTGGCCGTTGCCAAATATCTCACCAATCTTAAAATGGACCCCATTGAAAAGACCCAAGTGAACTTGTCTGGTGATGAGAATGGTCCCTTGAACGGATGGGAATTCTCTACCAAAATCACCAACGGTGGCGACAAGGCCATCAAGTCTTTGCGACTGAGACTGTCCTTCTTGGATGCCGATGGATTGATTGTGGACCGCAAAGATTTCACCGTCATTGGCTGTGGTGACTATTGCCAGCGCATGTTTGTCTTTGAAGACCCTTCCTACGCCAAAGCAGAACCAGAGTTGGGACGCATCAAGCCACCCATGAAGGTTTCCGAAACGCGTGACTTCATCGTACAAACTGGAAACATTCCACCCAGTTGGGCCAAGAAGATTCGCACAGACTTCGTGAGCATCACCTTCGAAGAATGATGACGCCCGTCGTTTGGATTGGATGGACACTGATTGGGGCTTGTTCTCAATCGGTGTCCAATCAATTTAAGGATCCACCCTGTGACCCTAGGGCACTGGATGAAACGGAAGTTCGGGTTCGACGATTGGTGTGTGGAGACGAAGAAATTGTCGATGGCCATGGTGGACGTGGCGATTGGATACTCGAAAACAACCGTCTTCGACTCAGCCTTCGAGATGTTGGCTCTTCACTGTCGCGATTGGAGGGCACAGGTGGTGGCCTCCTCGACATTGCGCTGGTGGACAGAGAGAACGCTCCAACGACATTGGGCGATGGACTCTTGGAGGCCTTGCCAATGGTCGACGATCAAATTGCCTCTGTTCGATATATTGAAGAGTTCACCGATGAAATTCGCACGGGAGTGGTTCTCACACTGGATGAAGGGATTTCCATTCACATCTGGCTGGAACCCAACTCACCCGTCCTGTTCGTTGATTCTAGTGATTGGAGTTGGCGCCCCAAACCTGAAGCTGAAATCTATGGGGCACAAATCCACCCCAATCGTGACCTGCCTCTGTGGTCTGGCATCTTGCAGTGGAACGCAGACAGGATCCAGTCCATTGATGGAGACATTGTGCTGACTGGGTTGTCGAGCATCGAGGTTGCTTCAGCAGATGATGCCTGGACGAGTTCCTCCATCACGGTAGACGGTTCTATACTGGGCCAACACGTCGAGTGGATAGATGCCTTTGATGGTTCTGGAGACTGGATTGGACGGAGTTGGATATCCGACACTGTAGTCTCTCTGCCCATGGATACCACTTCGGTTCAGTTTGGTGCACCGGGCTGTGTTTCCAGTCCACAAGGCACTGTGGAGGACAGCGTAGCCGATCTAAACCTGGCCGATCTATCTGTGGGTACTTGTGGCTCCATTCGCATTCGCGTTCACCAAAATGGCATAGAACAACATGGACTGTTGCAACTGCCCAACAAATCCATCTTTCTTTCAAAAAACGGACAGCGCATTCCCCTCATAGAACATACGGAGCCGAGCATTCTTTGGGGAGCAATGACGCAAGAACCACAGATTCTACAGCCACTGTCCACAGCGTTCTTGACCACCCACCCCACATTGGACATTGAACTCTCGACAGCCTTTGAACACGCAAACTTGGACACCCTCCATATTCAAACACTGTCAAACAACCATTCATGGACCCACTCATGGAATCAGTCCTTTTGGGAAAGCATCGCTTTGGGAGCAACCCATGTATTGATGGTTGGCAACGACAGCATTCCCATTTTGGACACCAACATCCCTTTACAGTCCCCCATTCCACTAGACGACATGCAACTGGGTCTACTCTCTGATGATGCGGTTCTCTCTTGGCCTTGGACACCCAGACGAACTCGTGCATTCGGGGCTTTGGAGTCCGACAAGATGCCCCCCGAAGACTTGCTGTTCCAAGCAACCGCACAGGGGCGCTTTTCTGCTGTTGACCATGATCTCTATACCGACCTACGCGATACACTGTGGGACGATCCAGACTTCATTTGGCTCCCCTCTCCCACCATCGACACCCTTCGAGCGCAATGTGACTTCAGACAGAGTCTCCCACTTGGACCGTGGACATGGTTTGACAATGACCTTATCGAATCCACGCCTGAACGAGCACTACGAGAAAGAGCATACAGTACGGGCAATGGACCCAAACTCAGCCTCTCTCACCCAATGGATACCCCACGTCAAACCATACTGACCCTCTCGATTGACCATGCAGAGTGGATGGGACTTGAACAGTGGGAACTCTGGAGCGAGGCTGGCTTGGAAGCACAAGGAGACATTGACGCGGAGCCTATAAGACTAAACACACTGGTGCCAAACCGTGACCATTACTGTTTGATTGCGTGGGGCAATCCAGAAGTCCATCCGTTTGGAGACGATCTGAGTTGGGGCATTCGGGTCTATTAACTATGGACTGAGCGACCAACTTGGGCAAAAATACGGCCAGGTCACAGCATAGTCTCAAGATGCAAAACTCGACAACCAACTCAACACGCTCAAAGCCTTGTTTTATTTGTATTTTTTTTATCAACTCATAAAAACTGACGAAAATTAACCAAATTGGTCAGTCAAAATTGACGAATTTTAACGAAAGACCATACTCATACCGATACAGCATCGGTTTTACCGACACCACACCATTGGCACACTTTTTGCTTCCTTGTGGACTCAACCCACAATACAGGAGCAACCATGCCCAAATACATTTCTTTGATGTCCGACTTTGGATTCAAAAAAGTTTTCGCCAATCCCGATCATCCCCACATCCTCATCAGTTTCATTGAGTCCGTTGTACCAGAACTATCCATTCAGTCCATCGAACACATCGACACCACCCAACTCTCCACTTACAAAGATGACAGGGTTTCCATTTTCGATGTATTCTGCCGACTCCACGACGGTTCTCTGGTCATTGTAGAGATGCAACAAGTACGACAAGAGCACTATGTGGACCGAACCATTCTCTACGCCAGTCACATCATTCAGCGCCAATCTCGAAAGGGAAAGTGGCAATATGAGTTGCCAAAAATCTACGTCATCTCCTTAATGAACTTTAGACTGTCCCCCACCGACCGAAACCTCATTCACACGGTCAAACTACAGTCCGATCAACACCCAGACCAATCTTTCTATGATAAATTGAGCCTTATCTACATCCAACTGCCAAATTTGTCCGACACGTTCAGCCACAATCCCAACTTGGAACATTGGCTGACGATGATTCGACACCTTCACACCCGAGAAGAACCCATGACCATAGACTCGAATACCAGACTCACCAAAGCCATGATCGACGCGATGACCCTCGCCGAATTCGAACAACTATCCCCAGACGAAAAAGTGTTGGTAGACATCGCCCAATATGCCGAAACGGAAGAATACTCCAAACTGTGGACTGCCCACAACGATGGTAAACGAGAGGGACTGGAACAAGGACTTGCGGAAGGTGAGCATCGAAAAGCCATTGAAACGGCAAGAAGACTATTGTCTATGGGACTCAGCGCTGACCAAATCGTCCAAGCAACCGGTTTGTCCGTCGAGCAAGTGACAGCCCTCAAAGCCGACTTGGATGGCGATTCGGATTGACGGCTCCTCTTTCGTTGATGGTAGACGGTCAATGGTCGGATGGTGAGTCAGTCACCGTCTGACCGTTGGTTTGCGCAACATGAATTGGCTCTCGGAATAGGAATCTCCGTTCCGCATGTTTTCCCGCACTACGTGTGTGGACGTGCTGTTCGAACCAGCCCCCGAAAATCAAAGAGGTAGCCGCCTGTTTTGCCTGTCTGACACCCGAAACACCCATTGCTACGGCCTATTCTTCCCATTTTCAAAGCTGAGAGTGGATGGTGAATTCAAAGAGTGCGCGCAGGATATAAACATGAGGTGTACAAAGAACAAACTGCTACATCGACTCAACAGCCGACACACTAGCAAACAGCCAAGTCACCAACAGTCTCCCAAACCCCACAAGTTCCCAATACACAAACCAACACATTTTCAAGGATGTGAATGGCGATAGATTCAAAGAGAATTCACAGGATATAAAAGTGAGGTGTACTTCTGTACCCGAACTTTTCTAGACGGGAATAATCGAAGAATATAGCGGCAGATTCATCCTTTAGTATAAAGGGAGTTCTTTGTTATCCCCCCCCAATACGCCCACATGTCCCGATACATAATGGGTCGGGACCCACTCGTTTGCCCGCTTTTCCATCCCCTTGAGCATATCTGAGAGGGTGGTGACCGTGTAGCGTACGGCGGCGTCTTCTGGAATACTGCCCCCCACAACAGTCGTCGCGTGGTAGGCCACCAGTCGCACATCGCTTTGAATCTCCATCACCACCCAAGCTCCTTTGCTAACGGGTGTGTACACCGCATCGTCCACCAAGTCTATGGTCACACCGGGCAACTTTCCGGCTTCGATGAAGGGTCGAATTTGGGTCGCGCCATCAGGAATGAGGTCCCAAGGGTGTTCCCAGTGTTTGTTGGCACTGGCGCTGGCAACACCCTCAACATTCCAGGATTTCACCATCCAGTGTCGATCAGAAAAAGGCCACGGCAGATCGAAGAAACCATACCAATGAGCAGAATGGTCGGCATTGACCTGTGTTTTCAACTCTTTGGTTGAGGACTGCAAAACGGCATGCGGGTCTTGACAGGCAAGCCACAAATCCCGTTTTGACACTTCAGAGAGCATCAGCCCAACGGCTCGACGGGGAGCATCCGCACCGGCAGAACCATCGAGAATGGTCACCACCTCACCTTGTTGAAGTGTGGCGATTTGGGCAGCGCTAAGAGTTGGCAAAGGAAAATGGGCGGACTGATTGAAGGCTTTGAGGTTGCTTTGAATTGTGTCGGAAGCAACCGTCGGCAAAGCCAAACTCAGGTTCAACAAAGAAAACAAAAACATCATATATATAGAATACCGTTGTGAGAGTCCCCTTGTCAACGATATCTCGCCCTAGAAAATTCCCAAAGGTATGGAACGACCCTCTCTATCTACTCTATCAAAATGGTGGACAGAACATATGTCCCCGTTCTGGTGGCTGTAACAAATTGCCCGTCAACATCCGTTTGTATTCCATCGCGTTCAAACGCAAACTGGTTTTGCGACATTGACGATGCGAGAACACATCCTTTGCAGAGAGGGTCTGATGTGCACGACCGTGAATCGTTTGCCAACTTGGCTTACCTGGGATGGTACCCAAAATGGCTTGTGCAATGAGAGTTTTGACAAAGGAACCAAGTGGGCGTTCACTGTATACCAATAAAACGTGTTCAATTCGTCTGGCAGGTGCAGGTCGGTGTCGTGGGACAAAAGAGGCTTCCATCTCTGGATCAAAGAAGAAGGCATCGGACGATGGTCCACGTTTGGGTTGATACCAACTCAGACGGTAAAGGCTTTGAATGAGAATGGATTGATTGGACACGTTCAATGTCTGGAGCAATTTGTTGATTTCTTGAGTCTCTCTCCCTCCACACCGTGCCGAAGTCGTATTCATTTTGAGCGCCGTCATACATTTCCAGTCTTGTGGTGGACGAATGTCTTCACTCCAAAAATCATCTTTGGAATAGACATCCAGAAAAAGATTGATGTCTTCTTTCCAAACTGGCTCCTCTGAGCCCTCAGCTTCAACCTCCAAGCCAAAACCCAAGTGACAAGCACCCAACCCTTTTTTGAACAAACTGGTATACACAAAGAGGTCTTCTTGACTGTCGTGTGTCCAATTAAAGAAGCCAAGACCCAACTCTGGCTTGCCAAAAACGCACATGGATTTTTTGAACTGACCTGTACAGGATCGCGCACGGTGAGATTGAAACGTCCGGATGGACTGCGATTGAAAATCAAATTGATTGGCATGTGTGTTCATGGAATCTCCAGATGAAACTGAGCAAAATGGATGGGGTGAGGACGTGTGAATATGTGAACGTACTTGATATCAACGAACTTGCTCCGATGTGTGGCATAAAAGCAATTGTTGATGTTGAAGTCGGAACCTTATTTATACAAAAGCAAACAACACACGAGTCCACAATTCAGATTCGGATGTTGTTCTGATTCTTTTCGTTGTTGCAATTGAATTGCAATTACATACAATTTGCATTAAATTGTGACAATGCTTTGGTTATCGATCTCAATTGTAGCGCTGGCGTTGGGCGTATTGGTGAGCAACCAACTGGAACAGAACCCAACGTGGAATTCTACACTGCACGGTTTTGTGACAGGATTTATTGGTCTTCTACTCTTTGTGGAGATCCTTCCTCATTCACGCGAACACATCGGGCATGAAAGTTGGTTGTGGTTTGGATTGGGATTTTTACTGATCACCGGTATGGACTATTTTTCCAATACAAAAAAAGAGTGGCTCTCCATTGGTTTGCTCTCTTTGGTGTTTGGATTGCACGCCTTGGTGGATGGAGTCGCCTTGGGAACCCAACGAGACGGTACGCTGTTGGCCGTTGCGATCGTTGCCCACAGATTCCCAGAAGGTTTGGCAATCGCTGGCAAAACCACCAGCACATTCAGCAAATGGATATTGCTTGGCATTATGAGCATCGCTTCTGTTTTGGGGTACTTCTCTGTACACACCCTCCCCTTGGATTCTCTGTCGCTTCTGCAGTCCTTGGCTGGTGGCGGTTTGGCACACGTGTTGCTCCATGGACAATTTCATGCCCACGATGACCACGACCATAAAGAATGCACAACGCTGGACTTGCGCGGATGGCGCATTGGTGGTTTTGTAGCCTCTGTGCTGGCCTACCTGTTGATTCATTTCGTCCATGCAGGACAAACGTCCACACATGTTGCTCACGCCCACACGCACAATACAAATTTTTCTCTGATGGTGTTGGTGGGGATCGCCCTGTTTTCACTTGTTTGGTGGGAGCAAGAGCACAGCCATACCCAACCATAACTAATATACTCGTACTGCAATGGTATAACGATGGACGTGAGTGTGTTATTCAACGATAGTATTGTATGGAGGGGTCATGAGTCTCAACCCAGAACGTATTGCCAGTGCGATCATTGGTACCAGCATTCTTGGATTTTTGGGTGTCAGTTGGGCATTGGGACATTCTGAACTGTCCAGTCAAGCCACACAAGGTCTGACCATCTTGAGACATGGCTTTGAAGGGGCTCTGGTTGGTGGAATCTGTGATTTCATCGCCGTCAAAAGCGTCTATTCAGCTGCGAGAGACCACTTCCCTTCGTTGCGAGACAACACAACCCGCATTGTCATTCAAGACATGGTCCAGGTAAAGAAACAAGTTGAAGATCTATCCGACCTCGAAGGACTTTTGTCAGAGCCTGATACACAACAGCAATTTGTGACGGCCATCGAAGAATTTGTCCCCTCCAAAGATCACATTGCAACCTTTGTTTCGAACCTGTGGGAAGCCCAGTTGCGTCCTCATCTAGCGCGATGGCTCATCAACTATCGATTTCAAGGGACCGCCAAACAATTCACCACCCGCCACAAAATCAACACCGACCTGTTTCGAAAAGGTGCTGTAGAACTGTTGCGGGATGTTGCCAACCAAGAAAGTGACAACAAACAGTTGGTTGAAAAACTTCGCCAGTTGGCTTCCGATGTCACGCTTCACGATGTGGGTGTGCCATCCGAACCTGCGGCTGTCAGACATTTGCTCGAAAAACTGTACACACACTGGAGTTCACTGGACCCAAATGCAGATGTAAGCGACAAATCGTTTTTTGCCAGAATGGGGCACAACCTCGTTACGCAAGCCATCGTTGGCTTCTCTCCAGCGATCGCCCACAAGGTAAAGAGTACGTCTTTGGAAGACACATTTGACCCCTTGCTGACTGAGGAAACACTAAAAAGTACCTTGCTGGCAATTGCCGATAAAGTAGAGACGCCTCCCGTTGAGACGACAACTGAACAGCATGATCTCCTCGCCGACATTGTATCCTACTGGCTGGTCTTTGTTCGTGCATGGGAAGATTTGGACCCACAATTACGAATCGACATCGTCAATGAAGCAATTCGAATTGTTGAAACGCCAGCACTCGATCTGGTGACGGAACGACTCTGGGAACTTCGTATGGAACTGCTGAATCCTCAAAATCTACTCGCCCAAGATGGAACCCAACAAATCATTGAAACCGTCAGTGCTGCGCTCAAAGACAAAGCTGAGGACATCGAACAAACGTCCATCCGACTCCTGCAAGAACAATTCGACAGCATGGGGGAAGACAATTTTGTTGAGATGATCCGACGCAACACCAAAACACGATTGGACTGGATTAAAGTCAACGGTTCGGGCTGGGGATTTGTCCTAGGGGCAGGTGTTGGACTGATTGGTATGTTGCTTGGACATTGAAGACCGTAAAAGAAAGATCGTCAAAGGAAGACCGTAAAAGAAAGCTGTAAAAATCGCGTCACCAACTCCCGCCCCTTTCAGTTTCGTTCTCTGACATGTTACAGTGTGACATACCCTTCACTTGGAGTCTCTCATGTTGTCTCTCCTCCTGTTGCTGTCCAATGCAGATGCACAACCATCCCTGCCAACGCACAAGTGTGCAACCCTTGAACGGCTGAGACTGGCGCCTCCCCTACTCTCCAATGACGAGATTCCTGTTTTGCCACCCAATTCCAACAAGGCGTCACGAGACAGTGTTTGTCCCAGTTGCAACTCATTATCCAGCGACAATTTTATCCTTCGCTGGGGCAATGGCGTATCGCAAACACAAGCGCAAGACGTGTTGGACTCCTTTGAATACTCTTGGACTCAAGAAATCAACCGATTGGGATACGATGCTCCCTCTTCAACCGACTCCTATCTGTTCAATGTGTACATCGGTGATTCTGGCAACGGTACACCCGAGGGGTTTGGTGCGGCAGGCTATTTTACTGGGGATAGAGATGGATATCCAATGATCGTCATCGCCAAGCAAACCTTGACCGATGAATACTATTTGGATTCCACCATTGCGCATGAATTTTTTCACGCTGTTCAAGGACGTACAAACCGATACGACTACGATACGTACGGACCTGGCGCGTGGTATTGGGAAGCAACGGCAAACTGGGTTGAGGGAGAAGTCTATCCGGGTAGCGAAGACATGGCTTATTTTCTGGTTGGATACACATTCTTTCCACATTATCCAGTCAATTTCTTCGATTATCCCGATCAAGGACTCTTGCAAGAGTACCACCAATATGGTGCCTTCATTTTCCCCTTGCACCTAACAGAAGTCGAAGGCGATGCCACACTGATTCGCTCCTCTTGGCAGGACCAATCTTCATTGGACGATCCGATGGAGGTACTGAATACATATTTGCAACCTTTTGGAACCACCATCGAAGAGGCTTGGCTCAACCACATCGCCCGCATGACCGTTATGGATTATCAATACGGTAGCACCTACGAAGAATACCTGAGTTATTACTCAGGATATGCAGAAAGCCAAAATCGGTACGCAGCGACCGTGACCCAAAGTGGTACCAACGGTTGGACATCGGGTCCATCCAATACCAAACCTCAACGTTTTGGGCACAACACCATCATCGCCAGAAACCTGTCAGACAGCGCAGTCACCTTCGCAGTTCGGGGTGAAGCAACCGGCTCAGCGGGAAGCGCAGCATCCTATGGTGGAACGGTCACCCGCGTTCGAGGAAACAACGTATCTCATTTTCCACTGACGTTCTCCGGTGTCAATGGAGAAGTCACGTTGACGGGTGTTCAAAATGGTGACGAACACTATTTGAGCATTGGTGTGTGGACCGATTCTTGGAATTCAAACCGCGTGTACTCGGAAACCTTTGATTATGAATACAACATTGGGGCGGCTGACGGAATCGTCTCTGAGCCATCTTCAGAACCCAGTGGTGAACCAGGCAATGAACCGGGCAATGAACCAGGCTCGCCAGACAATACAGGTGAAGACAATGACCTTTCACCAGGGCTCAACGATGACGATGAACTGAAAGCCGGTTGTGCAACAGCGTCCAGTGAAGATACGGCAATCGGGTGGGCCGGATTGGTCGGATTGCTCGGACTCTTGGGACTGGTCAGACGGAGAACCTAAGATGATCAACCTCTACGAACTGACCAATGTCGACTTGGAAAATCGCCTGTTGGATATGGGACAGCCCAAATTTCGGGCAAAACAAGTGGTTCAATGGGTCTATGAAAAAGGGGTGAAGGACTTTGACGCGATGACAAACCTTCCCAAAGCCCTTCGGGAAACCTTAAAATCGCACTTTTGCTTTGGCACCCTCAGTGTAGACATGGAACAGGTATCCAAGGACGGTACCTGCAAACGACTCTATCGCCTACACGACAACAAACTGGTTGAATCGGTGTTGATGCCCTATCGTGATGGTCGTCGAACCGCCTGTATCTCGTCTCAAGCCGGATGCGCAATGGGGTGTAAGTTCTGTGCCACGGGGCAAATGGGATTTGCCAGACACCTCAGTGCGGAAGAAATATTCGAGCAAGCCCAAAGATTCTCTCAAGAATTGCAACAAAGAGGAGAGCGCCTCAGCAACATCGTCCTCATGGGGATGGGCGAGCCGTTCCACAACTACAATGCCGTCATTGAAGCCATTCACCTCTTGAAAGACAGATTGGGAATTGGAGCGCGTAAAATCACGGTCTCCACCGTTGGACTGGCTCCAAAAATCCGCGCATTTGCTCAAGAGGGACTGCAAGTTAAGTTGGCCATCAGTCTGCATAGTACACTCGATGAAGAGCGCACGGCCATTATGCCGATCAATCGAAAGTACCCTATCGAAGAGTTGATCTCCGCATGTCAAGAATTCGTAGAAGCAACCAATCGCCGTATCACCTTTGAATACGCACTGATCAACGGTCAGAATGACACACCAGAAGAGGCCACACGGCTCCGAAATCTTCTGCAGGGACTGATGTGCCACGTGAATGTGATCCCACTCAATCCAACAGCAGGCTACGATGGTGCCCCGTCTAATCCTGAACGTGTCCAGGCTTTTATCGACATACTGGAACGAGGTGGGATTCCAGCCACGATTCGTGTACGCCGCGGAATCGATATCGATGCGGGTTGTGGTCAATTGAAATCGAAAAAGGTGGCTGAAACAGAGTAACACTCTGCTTTAACGATTGACTGATTGTACAAATACACATCTACTATTGATAATAGTAAATAGATGTATTAAACTACTATCAATCATAGTAGTTTAAAGTTCAATGGAGTCACCATGAAAAAAATCCGAAGCGGTCAAGAGGGCGTCAAACTATCTCTTTTTGATTTGGAAGCTGAAATTATGCAGATCGTGTGGGAGTTACCCCATCCGGATTTCTCTGTTGGAGATATCGTTGAGATCTTAGAAGGCCGAAGAGAGATTGCTTACACCACCGTTATGACCACAGTTTCAAGGCTCTATGAAAAAGGTCTCCTCTCCAGAACAAAAGATGGGCGGAAATATCTCTATAAATCGCTTCAATCCAGACAGGAATACATTGTACAATTGACCAAAGACGTCATCCAACAACTGCCCCCCATCGGACAAGAAACGGCTATTTCAATGCTAATTGAGCGCATTGATGACGCTGACGATGATGAATTGTTGAAACTCGAAGAAATGATTCGACAAAAGAGACTCCGTTCTGGAGACACTGGCCATGAGTGAACTTTTATTTCCACTTGGAACGATTCTATTGTTGAATTGTGTAATTATTCCACTGCTATCGCTTCTGACGCAAATACGGATTGGATATCTCCAACTACACCATCCATCTTTTGAAAATCTCCACAACAATCGATTGCTCTTCTGGCTTTTGTTGCCCACAGCTCTGCCCATAGTGTGGATCGTATTCTCGGTTGTACACCTTGGTTATTCTGATGTCGTCCACACTTCTCATGAATCCATTTGCCTTTTGAATCACCATCAATTTTGGACCGATGAAGCCATCTTATTGGTCATCATGATGGGTATTGCATTGATTTTATCAATTCGGATTTATCTAGAAGAATTGAATCAGTCCCGTGTTGAGGTAGTACACAATCTCCATCTCGAAAGTCGCATTCGTAAAATCCGTCAAAAGCTATCCATCGGTTCAGAAAGCAACGTCCTTCTCATCAAAAAAGCAAAGTTTGCAGCTCAAAGTATCGGTATTATTCAGCCTAAGGTCCTATTGTCTGAGGAATGGGTAGAACAAATTGATGATGACATGCTTGAAGCCACCTTGCTTCACGAGTTCGCCCACCATCACGCAGGAGATTTGTGGACTGGGGCCTGCTTAAAACTTGGAATGTTGATGAACCCCAGTGCCAAACGGCTTCAACCTTCCACTGCAATTTGGCTTCAATCTCGCGAACTGATGGCTGATCAAAAGGCGCTGTATTATGGAGCAAATCCCTTGGCATTGGCTCAATCCATTGTAAATGCAATACGGTGGCAACGAGAACATGCATTATTATCAAACCAGGATGTACAGTTCTGTCTAAGCCCAAGCAACACATCACTGTTGAAACTTAGACTGCTTCACCTGACTGATTCTACTCCGTCCACACAGTCACCTTCGAAATCAGTCTCTGTATTATGGATGCTGGGTTTGGTCTGTATTCTGTCCCTACCACATCTTCTATCCATTGATTTGCTAGATTCCTTACACTATGGCATTGAAGTGGGTGCTCAATACATAGGGGTCTTGCCGTGATGGTTGTATTCCTATGTCTTGGCATTGCAGCAGCCGAAAGCAATTGGACGGAGATATATACCGAAATCCGAGAAGGCAATGCAGAACTCAATGCACTCAAATTGCAATCTGCCGCTTATTACAACGAACGTTCCAGTCAGTTTCGATGGGATGATCTCCAAGTAGGTGGGTACTATCTCACCAGTCCAAACAATCCAAGTGACTATACCGAATGGGAAATCAGCCAGCAACTACCATCCTTATTGAGTCTTGGTACCCAGCAACAGTATCTACAACAATTGGATGCATTGAGCAATCAGAGCCTTCGCTCTTTTGAACAAGAATTGTTGCTCGAAGCCACGTTTACACTGCTTGAACTGGTTCATCTACACCATCGCTCCAAAACTGTAGAACATCGACTGACACTTGCAGAGAAACACCTGCAACACTATCAAGCACTACTCAAAGCAGGAGAAACTTCCGCCAGTGAAGTCCAAAAGATTCAACTGGTGGCTCTTGAAAATCAATTTGCATTGCAGAAAGTAGACACCAATATTCAGCATGCCTTACTACAGATTGAACAGTTGAAAGGCAGCCCACTCGCAGTACGTCCAACCAACTACCCAACAGACATAGGACCCATCGATCAAACAGCATTGTGGGAAGAAAGCATCCAGCAAGATATCAATTTACAGAAGGCTCAAAGCCTCACAATGCTTGCTGAAACCAATTGGCAAATGGAAAAACAAAAACTATTTCCATCCATATCTATCGGAGCAAACAGTCAGGGCGTTGCAGGTGAACGGTACTCCGGCGTTTATCTAGGCATGAGCATCCCTCTCTATAAATCCTCAAACAGCATCACCTCTGCTTCTCTACAACACCAGCAGTCGCTGTCGATGCAAAAGCACCTGATGTCTGTCGCCAAACAAGAGTTCAATACTCAATACCGAGAGTTCACCGATTTGTACAGTCAATATAAGCAACTGCAATCCATCTTGTCTGCAGTGCCCTATGAAACCCAGTTGGAAAGCCAGTTGACTACCGGCACCCTTTCCTTTGTTCAATACCACCGAGAATATGAGTTCTATGTGCAAGCAGAAGATCAATTGCTTGAACTCGAACTCCAGCTGCAGCAATTAATGGCTGAATTGTACACCCATCGCCTTTTGGAGATACCATGACCCACCCCAAAATCATCTCCTTTCTATCGTTTGTGCTGCTTGGATGCCATTCAGAACACGCACATGATGACCATGAACACGACCACGGAGGACACGAGCATGGCGAAGAAGCTGAATCCGTAACGGTTTGGACAGATACCCTCGAAGCCTTTGTCGAATACGATCCGTTGAAACCAAAGAAGCCTTCTCGCATGCTGATCCATCTGACTTGGCTGGATGGTCATCGACCGGTAACGGAAGGAACCCTTACGGTGCATTTGGAAGGCGATGGAGTCCACAATCGAGTTGTTGCAGATGAACCTACACGCCGTGGTATATTCATTCCTACTCTAGAACCGTCTGCTGTGCAAAATGCCACACTTTGGCTGGAACTCAACAGTGAAGGACAAACCGAACGCATTGATCTCGCAACTGTATCCGTACCAAAATCTGCTCATGAAGACGGTCATGAATCGAACCAAGAAACCATTTCCTTTTTAAAAGAACAAGCTTGGGACATTCCATTCCAAACCAATCCAGTCACCAATACTCCAATCTATCAAACCATTGAGGCTCTCGGACAATGGACCGCCAGACCTGAAGATTGGTATACTGTGATAGCACCCGCTACAGGAACGGTTTCCTTTGGTGAGTCTGTGCCACATCTCGGTGCTGAACTGAATTCAAGAGAGCATGTCCTCACCATTCAATCCGATCAATTGTCAGAAGACAGTTTGTCCTTAAAATGGCAAGAAACCCAAGTACAATGGCGTACCGTACAGTCTGAATATGAAAGAAACAAACCACTACAAGAGCAAGGGGTCCTTTCACAAGCACAATGGGAAAGCATCGAACACCGATACCTCACCACAAAAGCACAATATGATCGCCTGTCTTCTCAAACCTACAACGGGCGTTCCATCGTCAAAAATCCTGTACGTGGTCGCGTATCAGAACTCAACGTATCCGCTGGCGACTACGTTGAACAAGGCTCACCTCTCTACAAAATGGTGACACAATCCCCCTCACTTCTCCACCTTTCCATCCCGCATAGACACCATGATGCCCTAAAACACATTCAACAAGTGGAAGTCCAAATCGATGGTGAGTGGACCGTTCTCAAAGGAGCGACCACCAACGTAGGATTGTCACTTGGAGAGCACCATACCATTCCAGTACAAGTCTTTACCACACCACAAGATCATGTATTTGCTGAAGAAAAGACGCCTGTCCGACTGGTATTTGGAGATCCCACACCTCAATTGGTCGTCCCAGCATCATCCTTACTCGAAGAATACGGACAATATTCTGTGATACAGCAATTGAGCGGAGAAGAATTCTCCATCCAACCAGTAACAATTGGAGAACGCAATGGGGACTTGGTCGCCGTCAAATCGGGATTGAAAGAATCCGATTGGGTGGTGTCAACTGGAAATTACATCGTCAAAATGGTTTCTGAATCCGGTGAACTGCCGGCTCATGGTCATGCACACTGATCGCTGGAGAACGCAATGCTGAATGCCATCGTTTCATTTTCCTTGCGACATCGCGCCATGGTGTTGCTATTTACTACCCTACTCATCATCATGGGAATGCTGCGGATTCAAGAGAGCAACGTTGATGTATTCCCTGATGTCACTGCACCGACTGTGACTTTGCTGACTGAGGCCCATGGACTAGAGGCGGAAGAAGTCGAGCGCTTGATCACGCACCAGTTGGAGACAGCACTCAACGGTACATCGAACGTCAGAAGAATCCGCTCCAGTTCAGCAGCTGGGATTTCAATCGTTTGGGTGGAGTTTGATTGGGGTGTAGATGTCTATCGCGCAAGACAATTGGTTTCAGAACGTCTACCCATGGTGTCTGAAAGACTCCCAGATGGGACAGGGACTCCGATGATGGCTCCGATTTCCTCGATCATGGGTGAAATCATGCTGGTTTCCATTACCTCTGAAGATCACAATCCAATGGAACTCAGAACCACTGTGGATTGGATGGTCAGGCCAAGACTTCAATCGATATCAGGTGTTGCCAATGTCGTTGTCTTAGGCGGAGAGTATCAACAAGTACAGGTCATGGGACAGTACTCAAAGATGCTTCACTACGGAATTGGCATCTCTGACTTGATGGAAACGGTTTCTCAAAGTTCTGCCTCTGTTTCCGGTGGTGTATTGTATGAATATGGCAAGGAATACTTGATTAAAGGCGATGGTCGATTGCACAGCATCAAGTCTTTACAACAAACCCCAATTTTGCACAGAGACGACCAGTTGGTGCTTTCTGACGTCGCTACAGTCGAAATCGGTGCCGCTGACAAAATTGGCGATGCATCCATGAACAACTCCCCTGCTGTCGTAATCACCATTTCAAAACAACCCACAGCCAACACCCTCAATCTGACAGAGAAAATCGATGAGGCTTTGGATGATATTCAAGTTTCATTGCCAGAGGGAATGATCATTCACAAAGACATCTTTCGACAATCAACATTCATTGAAACCGCCATTTCCAACCTGCAGGCGACACTGATGGAAGGTGCCATCGGTGTACTCTTTGTCTTGTTTATATTTTTGCGAGATTGGAGAACCACGTTCATCTCCTTGATGGCCATTCCAATTTCTCTCATTGCATCGATTTTGGTACTCGACCATTCGCAATACGACATCAACACTATGAGTCTCGGTGGATTGGCAATTGCTGTTGGAGTACTTGTGGATGACGCCATCATTGATGTTGAGAATGTTTATAAGAGACTGCGTCAAAATTGGAGCCTTACACCATCCAGTCAGCGTCCAATTTTACAAGTCATCCAAGAAGCCTCTTACGAAATCCGTTCTTCCATTATTGTGGCTACCTTAATTGTCATTTTATCCTTCGTCCCTCTCTTCTTTTTACAAGGGATGGAAGGACGCCTACTGTTGCCTTTGGGCATCGCCTTTATTGTTTCTGTACTCACATCGTTGGTGGTGGCGATGACTGTCACCCCTGTTCTCTGTTCCTTTTTACTCACCAATGCAGAAACAGAGTCTACCCCTATGGAAAAGGGCTTGCATCGATTCTACACACCCATACTAACATGGGCTCTACGAATGCCTAAACTGGTGTTGGGTACAACAATACTACTGTTCATCGGCACGTCACTTCTCATTCCACAGCTGGGACGCAGCTTTCTACCAGAGTTCAATGAAGGTTCACTAATTGTCAGCGCCGTCGGCAAACCAGGGACTTCCCTAGAGCAAAGCAACATCATCGGCGGTCTTATTGAAGAAACCTTGCTCGATGTACCAGAAATTGACATCGTAACTCGAAGAACTGGACGTGCAGAGTCAGATGAACACGCACAAGGCGTTCACGCATCTGAATTGGACGTTCCCTTTGAACTCACCAACCGAAGCAAAGAAGAATTCTTGGAAGATATTCGGCACAGACTATCCACCATTCCAGGAGTCAACATCAGCCTTGGACAACCCATTGCACACCGCATTGACCATATGCTCTCGGGCACCAACGCCAATATAGCCATTAAAATCTTTGGACCCGATTTGGATCAATTACAGCGAATCGGTAAGAACATACAAAGTCAAATTGAAGGGATTTCTGGTGTCGTCGATGTTATGGTGGATCAACAAATCCGTATTCCACAACTGCGCATCATCCCAAATCGAGTGGCACTTCGAGAGTTCAATATGAGTATGGAAGATGTAATGCATCAAGTCGATGGATTGTTGGCTGGAGAGAAGGTTGGCACATTCTATGAAGGTCAATGCTTCTTTGACATTGTCGTACGACTAGACAAAGCAGACAGACAGTCTGCATCCGTTTTGGGGGACGTACCGATAAAACTACCCAATGGTGAACTCATTCCACTGGGTGAAGTCGCTGAAATCAAATCCTTATCCACGCCAAGCTCTGTCTCAAGAGAAAACGTTGCTCGAAAATTGGTGGTGGCAGCAAATGTGGCGGAACGGGATCTCAGAAGCGTCGTCAAAGACATCCAATCAACCATTTCCAATCGAGGCATCATTCCAGAGGGGTATCGAGTTGAATATGGGGGACAATTTGAGTCAGAAAGTCGAGCTTCTGAACTGATCATGATCTCTTCGATTGGTGCCATCCTTGGGATATTTGGATTGCTATATGTGGAGTTTGGTAGTTGGATGCTGGCTGGCATCGTCTTATTGAACTTGCCCCTTGCTTTAATTGGAGGGGTCTTCAGCGTATATTTCAGCAGTGGCATCGTCAGTATCGCATCTTTAATTGGTTTCATTAGCCTTTTTGGTATTGCCACTAGAAATGGAATCCTCCTCGTATCTCGATATGAAGATTTAAAGAGTGAGGGGATCGAACTTGCGACACGACTTCATCAAGGTGCGCTGGATCGACTGAATCCAATTCTCATGACCACTTGTACAACCGGACTGGCACTCGTTCCACTGGTCATCAAAGGTGGTGAGTCCGGCAATGAAATCCAAAGCCCCATGGCCATAGTCATCTTGGGTGGACTGGTCAGTGCGACGATTTTAAACGTTGTCGTCATGCCTTGTATTGTATCGATCATCGAATCCAAACAATGAGAGTTTGGAACAAAGTTTGCAAATACAAAAATACGAATCTGAACCGATGGGAAATATAACGTTCTCGTCATTTAGGTGAACACTTCGTCAAAAACCCAAATCCTCTTGGGAAACCTATTCTTTTTCGGCTATTGTTAACCATAAAACGTCAGCATTTGGAACCCATACATGCGCATTTTACTCACCACAGCTCCACCCGATAAAGCCACTGAGATCGTTGAAAAAATGGTCGAGGGCCGCTGGGTCGCTTGTGGAAACATTTTGCCTGGTGTTCAATCCATCTATCGCTGGAAAGGAGAGATTTGTCGAGACCCAGAGTCTGTCATCTTGATGGAGACCAAAGCCGAAAAGTCTACCGCCGCCATGAAATTTTTAGAGAGCATCCACCCTTATGAAGTTCCCAAAATCGTCAGTTTGCGCCCCGACTTGGTGCATGCTGCCTATTTGCACTGGGTTCTACAGGAGACACACACATGAACCGAATTTCTTCCTTGATGGCTTTGCTGCCACTGTTGACCTTGAGTTGTGTAGAAAGCGAACTCGCTGAAGTCAAACAACCCGACGACGGACAGCCGATGTTGGTGGTTGATCCGTTGGAGATAAACTTTGGCGTTGTCCAGCCGATGGACGTGGTATCGGAGGTGGTCACCCTTCGCAATGAAGGCAATGAGGCGATTGAGATTGTCTCCTTGTCACTTGAAGGCGCAGGATTTACAGCCGCCAGTGCTGCACCCTTGGGATGGCTTGCTGCAGGAGACGAGGCTGAATTTTGGGTGGACTATACCCCCGTCTTTGTGGAAGATGCTGGCTGGATCACCATTGAGAGCAGTGATTCCACCGCCGACGTCGAAGAAACCCTCGTGCCACTGATGGGACAAGGTGCATATCCTTTGTTGGTCTTGGACCCACCCTTGGTTGATTTTGGCTGGGTCGAACCCGGAGACACGGTCGAAAGTGGGGTCACGTTGCGCAACGACGGCTTGGCGGACTTAACGGTGACCGAGACATTGGTGGTTGGGGCTGACTTTGGTGCTTTGAACCCGCCTTCTGTACCGTTCGTTCTCGAACCTGGAGAAGAACAGTGGGTGGATTTGAATTATACGCCTCTGACGATGGGTGAACACTCTGGGGCATTTTGGGTAGAGTCCGACACGCCTGCGGGTACTGCACAGGCACAACTGATTGGTGGTTCTTCGGACAAACCGATTGCCGTTTGCTATGCCGACCCAACCGAGATTGCTCCTTTGCGAGAAAGCACAAACTGGATGGGTGAAGATTCCTATGACCCATCTGGAGCGGTGATCAACGAATACAACTGGGTGATGATTGGCGCCCCAAGCGGTGCCACAGCAACCATGCCCAGTGGAACTGCCAACCGATACAATTTCCGCCCCGACGTTGCGGGTACCTACACAGCACAATTGACGGTGTACAACGAGTTCGGTCGCGCCTCAGACCCTTGTGTCACATCGGTTGATGCCATCCCTGCTGAATCCCTGTGGATTGAACTGTTTTGGCAATTCCCCGGTGACGACATGGACTTGCACTTGCTCGCACCAGGTGGTGGACTGGAAAGCAACAATGACTGCTATTACATGAACTGCGTTGGTGGTGGTTGGTTGGACTGGGGACAAATCGGCAACAGCGACGACGATCCAAGTTTGGACATCGACGACATTCCTGGTACTGGACCCGAGAACATCAACATTTATGAGCCAGCTGATGGCACGTTTCAAGTCTATGTACACGACTTCCCTTCTTCGGTCTACACTGCCGCCAATGAAGTCACCGTACGCATCTACGTCGGTGGAGAACTGGCCTATGAAGACACAAAAACGGTCAGTGGCGAGGACACCTACACCCACTTTGCCACGATTGAATGGGGAGAGGAACCCGCTGTTCTGGGACACTGATCACCATGTCCACTCCGACCGCTTCTGATGAAAGCACCTCCAGTGATGCTTCTGACGCGTCCAATACAACGGACAACGTCTACATCGCCGATCGACCTTTGGTAGAGTCTCTAACCGACATCTTGCTTGATCAGTACCCTCTCTCCCTTACTGCCCCTAGACAATTTGGGGTGCGCGCACAGTTTCCCATCTGTGGACTGGATGGAAAAGCCGGCGACAGTGGCATGCTTTGGCCATTTTTGAAGGGAGAAGGCTTTGAACCCTACCGTGAAGCCAACGGGATGCAGTCTGCCCTACACGGCACAGATTATTCATACTCGGTCACCGCAGGACGAGGCATCATTGAAATCCAAGTGCATCCTTGCGAGACACTACACCAACTACACGATCGCCTGTCCGAGGCTGTAGAGCGCTTAAAACCCGCCGCCGAAAAGTGGAAAAAACACATTTTGGCCTATGGAGGACAGCCCCACACTGCGCTGACACCAGAGGCATTGACCCACAAGTTTCATTATTTCTCGTTGTTGCGCAAAATCCAAGAACCCTATTTGTATCGGGGCTTGCAGGCCACCAACCGCTTTTGGACAACCTGTGCACGTCCAGAACTGACCAGCATTCTCAATTGGTCACACCTACTCTCACCGTTGGTCAACACCCTGTCCGCCAACACCCCCATCTTTGCAGGCGAAGATGGACATTACCCTTCCTGTCGATGGCAACATCAAGCCAAATTCGACGAAAGCCTTGTGGGAGACGGTCGCTGGCAATTGGTGGAGCACCCCTACTCTGGCATGGACGAGTGGATGTTTCACCTACTTCATCAACCACACTTGTTGTTGCGCGATGAGGAGGGGTGGCTGAACCCCGGCGACGGACTTTTTGGAGAATACCTAGAACAGCAGACCCGTTTGCCCATGGAACACTGGTCGGACGTACTTGACCACCTCGATACCCTATGGACCCAGAGTCACCCAGTTTTGCACACGGATGCAGCACTACCAGCCCCACTGCGCAATGTGTCGGGCATCCAATTGGCTGAAACTGAACAGCAAGGAATTCCAGAAACAATGGCGATGGCTGCGTTGCTTTTGGGCTGTTTGGAAGAGCGCGAAGCCCTAGAGCACTGGTGGGAGGACTTGGTTCCAGACCCACCAGCCAAGCGAGAGTTTGGTCTATGGCCACACCAAATCCTCGAACGAAACCTCAAATACAGCAAGGACCTCTCGCAACCCTTCTCAGAGTACTGGTCTCGATTCATGAAACGCGGAATCTCCTATCCAGAACCCTTCTTCGGGTGCTTTGACGGACTGCTCAAACACGCCACTACGGGCTTAGAGAAACGCGGACTGGGAGAAGAAGTCTACCTAAGCCCACTCATCGAACGCATCGAACGCCAGTATGAACCTCACCGCGATTTAAGACGCGCGTACATCCTAGAAGGCATAGAAGGTCTGGTGCGAAAGGTGGTCATTTAAGTTTCAAACAACGAACAACGACCGTCGATTCAATCATCTATCCTTCGCTAACTCCCACTGAAACTTGCTGAGATTGCGTATATCGGGGTCAAAAGTCATTCCAACGAACCAAATGCGACGACCGGGTTCAGCGTATTTCTC
>CBFIFY010000011.1:0-74183 GCA_965661985.1 uncultured Myxococcota bacterium
CAACGTCAGCGACCATGCCAATACGGGTACTTGGGTGGCTGAGTGGTCGGTGCAAGGTGGAAACAAAAAAGAGACGATTGGTGAACAGCAAACCACTTTCAAAGTGGAAAACCTCATGCCAGAACGCCTTGCGGTGAAAGCGAAGTTCACCGACAAAGATGTGTTGGGTGGCACCGAACTCAAGGGAACAGTTGAGGCGCGCTATCTCTTTGGAAAAAGTGCCGAAGGATCAGAGTTTCAAGTGCGCTGTGACGTAGAATCCACACCGTTCAGCCCAAAAGCCAACCGCAATTACACCTATGGTTCACCGACAGCCTTTGAAAATTTTTACTTGGGCACGGTCAAAGGCACACTGGACGAAGCTGGATTCGGAACCTTTGAATGTCCCAATCCTGAACGGTTGACGGGTCTTCCAGGAATGGCAACGGTCGTCGCCTCTGTAGACGTATTGGAAAGTGGCTCCGGTCGCAGCACCAAAAGGTCCAGTCGCATGAAAGTCCACCCCACAGAAACCTACTTGGGACTGCAAATCGGCATTGACACAGATGAGTTCACACCCAACGTTGAATACCCAGTGAGCGGCATTGTGGTCGACTGGGAAGGAAATCGTCAGCACTCCTTAGCAGCGGTGGACATCCAGTTCAGCGAAGTGGATTATTCCAGCAACTGGTCGTTCAACGAAGAGTCTCATCGATATGAAGTCTCTTACAAACGCTTTGAAAAACCATTGAACACACAAACGGTCCCAGTCAACAAAGGTCTGTTCCAGTTCACGGTCAAAGGTGATCGATACGTCAAAGAGTATCGCATTCGTGCACAATCAGGCTCCAACATCACGTTTTTGGATTTGGAGCGTGCCTATGGCTATTGGTACTCACGAACCCGCGTTCAAACACCCGACCCATTTAGACCCGATTCTCTCGACATTCACGTTCCTGAGTCTATGAACCTCAAGGAAACCGTAACCGCAACAACCGTGGTTCCCTATCCGGGAAAACTTCTGTGGACAATCGAGAACGACGGCATCATCCGACAAGAATGGATGGACGTAGAAAACGCGGGTGAAGTTCAATGGCAATTCTCTCTGGCCGGTCAGGCTTTTCAGAACACAGTTTACGCGACCGCATTGCTCATCAAAGATGCCCACAGTGACTCAGAATTGGCCTACATGCCATCGCGGGCTTTTGGAACGCAGCCGATCAAAGTTCGCAGCAAGGACTTCAACCACACACTGAGCATCGATGCACCAACAGAAGTGCAAGCCAATGGCACGTTAACCGTCAACCTTGATTTGGGTGGACCAGTAGAAGACGACACTGTAGCAATGGTGGCCGTCGTAGATGAAGGGTTGCTTTCACTCACCAATTTTGCCACGCCAGATCCATCGGATGCCCTCTTTCCAAAGATGCCACTGGACGTTGAAACTGCAGAAACTGTTGGCTGGGGCATATCTTCACCATCTATGGATTCCGCACCGGCTGGTGGGGGTGCCGGAGAAGGCAATGCCAGACGCAAAGCCAAGGTTGTGAAACCCGTCGCTCTATGGTCTGGATTGGTTGATGTAAAGAGTGATGGCACTGCCAACGCAACCTTTGACATCCCACAATACAGTGGCTCTGTTCGCGTCATGGCTTGGTCAGCCTCCCCCACGCGCTTTGCATCCGCCGATGACAACGTCTTGGTTCGTGATCCACTGACCATGCAGGCTACGTTACCACGTTTCCTAACTGAAGGCGATGTGTTCGAGGTACCTGTATTTTTGACCAACCTCAGTGGCAAAGAACAAACCGTCACCGTTTCTCTAGATGCTGAGAGCAGTATCCCACTTGGAAGAACGGAATCCATTACCGCACAGACCATCCAGTTTTTGGGCAAAGACAAGACCACTGTCACCATTGCCCCCGATGAACAAACCGTCATGGTGTTCAAAGCCAAAGCGTTGGCCGAAAGCGGTTTTGCAACGTTCAACGTCACCGCTCAGAATGCCGATGGGTCTTTGCAGTCCAAAGAACAATTGGAAGTGCCTTTTGGCTCCCGCAAGCCAACCGAACGCACCTTCACCAGCATCAATTTGAAGAATATTCTCGGAGGCAACCTTAAGGGAACGGCCGATATATCTTCCTATCTACAAGGATGGACGGTTGAAGACACCAACATTTGGGCAACCAACAATCCCTACTCGGAGTCTTTGGTGCGCGTTCGTGATTTGATTCGATACCCCTATGGTTGTGTCGAACAAACGTCTTCGTCTCTACGCCCACTGCTCTCAGCCGCCGACATTTTAAAGATGGTGGATCCAGCAACCCTCGCCAAACAACCCGTCGAAAAGATGGTGGTCGCCGGCATCGAACGGTTGGCATCTATGCAAACAAGCGACGGTGGAATTGGCTATTGGCCGGGGAATCAAGAGTCTCATCCTTGGGGTACAGCCTACGCAACCCACGTTCTTTTGGATGCCAAAGACGCTGGACATCCAGTCATGGACAGTCTGTTGAATGGAAGTTTGGACTATCTCGAGCGACTCAGCAATGGTTCTATGGATTACAGTTATTATTCAGACTACATGCCCACAGCCAAACCCTACGCACACTATTTATTGGCGCGTTCGGAGCGTGGAAAACCTGTCGCCATTCGCACCTTGCTAGAGCAATCTGATTTTGACAGTTATGAATCAGAGTATATGCTCAAAACGGCTCTGTACCTGAGTGGTGACCGCACATACGAAGATGAACTCAAGCAACTCACCAACTTGAGCGAGATATCCAGTGGCTACAATTCATGGTCCTTCCGAAGCAGCCTTCGGTCCAAAGCCCTCATTCTCAGCCTGCACCAAGAACTCTTTGGCAGTCAAACACCAGCGGGCAACACGTTGGCCATGAACATCCACCAAGAAATCTTAACCTATAAAACGCGCTATCCGTCAACACAGATTTTGGGATGGAGTACCTTCGCATTGGCCCAAAGAGTCCTACTCAACAGCGACTGGAAAGCACCGACTTTGCTTAAAAACAAAGAGACATTGGCTACCAGTGGTGACACCAGTGGAAACCGTTCTTGGACAGTGTGGGACACAGAACGCAAAGGAGATGCAATCACCGTTAAAGGCAGTGGTTCTGATGGATTCTTACTGGTGTCAACCCAAGGTATACGCGCTGATGGTGACTATCAATATGGTGACAACGGTGTTGAAGTATCTCGATTTTACCGCAACATGGATGGAACGAGCTTCAATCCAGAAACTCAAGAACTCGGTGGTGAAGTGGTTGTGGTTCTGACGGTCACCAACAAAAGTTCCGATGACCTCAATGAGTTGGCGTTGGTGGATCGAATTCCTGCAGGATGGGAAATCCAGAACCCCAACCTACAAGCCAACGGCATCAATCCAGAGCAATTTACACCCATATCCTCATGGTCAACAGATTACCTCAGCGTACAAGACAGTGAACTGCGTGTATTTGGTGACTTGAGAAGAGGCGACACAAAAAGCATCGTCTATGTTGCCCGCGCCACAACCAGTGGAACATTCACCATCCCACCTGTCAGCATCGAAGCCATGTACGACGACAGTATTTGGTCTAGACACAAAGGAACGATGGTCAAAATCTCGGGAGACTGGAAAGGAGATCAACTCTAACAGATGTCCACGCACCGTTCCTTCCTCTGGCACTTCTGGCAACGGTTGAAGTTGAGCAATACCACCCAGCGAATCTTTCGTGTGGTGTTGCTCACGTCGACCATCGGACTGTTTGGACTTGTTGGATCATTTGCGACGGTCGACCTGCCACTCAGATTGACCGAGAGTCACTCTCCGATGTTGCTCTACCGTGATGGTTCAGTTGCCCACATTCAATTGGCTCCGGACGATCGTTGGCGCAGTAAAGTATCTCTTGATGACATAGACCCTGCCTATATCGAAGCATTGCTGAGCATTGAAGACGAGCGCTTCTTTTGGCACACTGGGTTCGATCCACTGTCCATCGTCCGCGCTCTGATACAAAACACATTGACTGGAGAAGTGGTATCGGGTGCAAGCACACTGACCATGCAACTGGTTCGAATTGCGGAGCCACGCCCTCGAACCTATCGCTCCAAACTGATTGAAACGTGGAGAGCGATGCAACTCGAATGGCATTTCTCCAAAACGGAGATTCTCGAACTCTATCTGTCGTTCATCCCATTTGGCAGAAACATTGAAGGCATTGAAGCGGCTTCACTTGCCTTCTTTGGACACCTGCCCACACAACTTGAAGCCCATCAAATTGCGTTGCTGATAGCCATTCCACAAAACCCGAATGCGCGCTATCCACATCCCGAGAATCAACAACGACTTCAACGCAGTCGAAACCACATCGCCCAACTCCTCTATCGAAATCAAACCTTGCCCATCAAGGACGATGCAGAGTTCAACCATCTTCTAAGGACAGCCGTCCCCACTCATTTTTTGGATTTTCCCAGGGATTTACCCCATTTGATGGACCAACTGTCACCATGGCTGAAACCATCACAAAAAGTGTTGACCACACTGGACGCAGATGTTCAACAGACTCTCCAACAACTATTGACTTCTCGCCGACAACAGTACAACAAACTTGGGATTCACAACTCGGCGATCGTGGTGGTAGACAAACACACTGGTCAGATTCGAGGGCTGATGGGCAATTTTGACTATTGGTCCAGCGAACACGGGTCTACAATACCCTCTTATTCTGTGATGCGTTCTGCGGGCTCAACACTCAAACCGTTTTTATACGCCATGGCCATTGATCTCGGACAAGCAACCCCTGTTCGAATCATGGAAGACATTCCTCAAAACTTTCGTGGCTATCAACCTAGAAATTATGGAGCGGAATATCATGGCTTGGTCACGCTCCGTGAATCTCTCTCACAATCCTACAACATCCCCTTTATCGAACTGCTTTCCGAAATGGGGCTTGATGAATTTTTGCACTTGCTCTCGCAATTGGGCATTCGAAATTTCGAAAGGCACCGTGACCGACTGGGACTCTCAGCAGCGGTGGGACTGGAACTGACCCCACTCGAATTGGCACAAGCCTACACAACACTGGCGAATCTGGGACATTCGACGCCACTGTCTTTGCTCAACGACTCAGGATTGGACCAACACATTTTGCTCAAACATCCACTGGCAGAGTCCCCCATTAGCGATGGGGCATCCTGGTTGACAGGAGAGGCTTTGCGCCAACGAGATCGCCCAGATTTTCCAGATAGAATGGATTACACTGCCCAACACCGTCCCTTGTCTTGGAAAACAGGGACAAGTTTTGGATTTCACGACGCTTGGACTGCTGGATGGGGGCAAGATTATGTCACCACCGTTTGGTTTGGAAATCTCGATCACACCTCCAGTGTACACCTAATTGGATCACAGGCGGCTGGAACAGTATTTTTTGAACTCATGGAACGACTCGAAGAACCCTTTCTCCCACCACCAAAACCCCTTTCTTTGACCTCGATTGCCGTATGTGCCCAAACTGGTTTACTCCCTTCACCATCTTGTCACGACACCATCGATACTTTGGCACTCAAAACGCGTGTCCCCACGGAAAAGTGTACACAGCACCACACCATTTTTGTCGATGCCGATGGTCGACGCACAGCCCCACAATGCAGCAACACCCCACTCAAACCACATACGGTATGGGTCCCTTCCATGGCTTTTCAGCGCTGGTCCAAACTGCCTGTCGACTTGCCTCCACTGGCAAAGAGTTGTGAAAACATCGCCACACTCCAATCAACACTGTTGGTTGAACACCCAAAGTCCAATCACAGGATTCTCTTATTGAACGACGGAAGCGACCAGAGAATTCCGTTACAAGCAAACCACAGCGACCCCCACGCCAAACTGTATTGGTACATTGACAATCAGTTTTTGGGATACAGCCAAGAGTCCACCGAACTGTGGTGGACACCCACCGCAGGCACACACACCATTGCTGTTGAAGATGCACATGGCAACGGAGACCAAATCACCATTCAAGTCGACAGGTTCTCCAATGTGGACTGATTGAGTGCCTTGTGAAAAGACATTCCAACCAAACAATGGAATCTAATGGAATTTAACGGTATTCACAGTGATCCGTCAGCACAACTGGATGTTAACCCCGAGTAATCCGTCCCACATTGAGTGTGATCTTTTCGATTGCCGCGTCTGAAGACGAACCACTCAATTCTGGGAACTCCCATTTCACTGGCCAAGCATCGTGCAAGGTCAAGACCATCACCGGATCTCCCTTGAGATCGATGTGGTGCAAATACACCGTGATGGTTCGCGTGTCGTTGGCCCCATCTTCAATTTCAGTGCGCCAATTGGCAAAGGAGTCTCCACCCAAATTCATCACTTTGGTCAATTCCACGTTGGAATACTTGAATTTCCCAGGAAAAGCCTCCACATACTGACGGGTGCTCCGCTTGTACTCAATCGGTTCTGTTTCACTGGACAATCCCGAAATGCTCAACAATTTGCAATTTTCGTCTGGTATCCCGTTGATCTTGACACGAAAGTTCCACTGTCCGACAAACTTGTCGGTCGGGGCTTCTTTCTGTGCCACTGGACCGCTCGTAAATCCAGACGAGGCAATCGCTGGACTCGCAGGTACAGGGGCTCTCCAACTGGTTCCTTCACTTTTGACCAATTCCTTTTTGAAGGCATTGACCCAAGAGTCATGCTGTCCACTCTCTTCGAGTCCTTCAGCCGTCTGGCTTTCTTGTCCGTCGCGCCCTTCTCCAAAGATGCTGGACATCGGCTGCACATCTGGCTTGTCGACAGGAGACGCGACGTAATTGCCATCTGCACCTTCGCCAGAAACGATGAAGGGATCACTGCTCATCTGCTGAGAAAACTGGGACACCCAAGAATCGTGTCCGCCTGCTCCTTGCTCTCGGACAGTGGGATCGGCAGACCCTGCTGTACTGCTCGCCAATTCCTTTTCAAACCCTGTGACCCAAGAGTCGTGTGCTCCACCCGTCAAACTGTCTTTGTCTTCTGGCTCAGTCCCATCACGGCCTTCACCAGCAATGTTGACGGTATTGGCAGTGGACGTTCGCCCTTCTGTATCAGAAGAACTGCCGTCTCTGCCTTCCCCAGCAATCGTAGGAGCAGAAATGGCAAAACGTTTGGAAAATTGTGACACCCAAGAATCGTGTGCACCTGCATCACCGATGCCTTCAGGGGCATCAGAATCTTGTCCATCACGCCCTTCTCCTCGGATGTCATCCCAAGTTTGGTATACCTTGGGCGGTACGGGTGCGGGACCCCAAAAATTTGGGGTTCCAAGTTCTGGGGGCGTATAGGCTTGTTTTTTGGGTGGTTGTTTTCCCCACATACTCTTGGCCATGAAATCCTCTCAAGCAACCGCTCAAACACTGACACACTCAATTGTAAAAAGTCACACTAAACCAATTAAATTTGAGATACATCTATATTTGAAGATTGCAACACTGCATTGAAGTTGAAGTCACTCTTATCATATCCGAATTTTTTCGCTTTCACTACTCTTGATGGCGACTGTATCAAAAAAGGAGTATTCATGTCCGAATTAGCCGACACACTCAAAGACTCTGCCCTCAATGGAAACCCACAAGCCCAATATGAACTGGGGCAAATGTTTGAATTTGGACGTGGCGTCCCACAAAGTTACACCGAAGCAATGGAATGGTATCAACAAGCCGCAAAGCAAGACTTCCCTCAAGCTCAATATGCGATTGGGCTCTTGTTTGAGCAGGGACGCGGAGTTCCTGCCGATGCAAAAAAGGCTGCAGAATGGTACCACAAAGCCGTAGAACACGGTGACACTTGGGCGATGAACAATTTGGCGATGCTCTATTCCTATGGAAAAGGGGTCGATGGTGACGAACAGAAAGCCAATGACCTCTATCTACAAGCCGCCAAGTTGGGACATTTCCAAGCACAGTACAACTTGGGAGCCCGCTACGCTTCTGGTCGTGGTTTTGATGTGAATCTCGTAGAGTCCTACTTTTGGTTTGAACGCAGCAAATTGGGTGCCAATGGTCTCAATCAAGAGCGCGCCAACAAAATGATTGACGCCATATCAGCCCACATGAAACTCGAAGAGATCGCACTGGCACAGGCAAAAGTCCAGCAACTCTTTAAACAAATCGATTAGTCTTTCAGTTCCAAAGAAAGTTCGACTGGAGCGTGATCGCTGGCCGTAAGACCATTCTTTTTCTTTCGAAAATCTCGGATGACTTTGACATCCTTTGTGCGCTTTTCAATCGCCTCTGTTCCCAAGAAATGGTCGATGCGCAGACCGTTGTTTTTTGGAAATGCCAACCTGCGGTAATCCCAAAAAGTAAATGTCCCTGGAGTGAGAATCCCTTCACTCACATCGAACAGTCCCCATTCTAAAAGTTGATACCAACGCGACAACTCTTCTGGGTGGTGTGTCGGAACGCCATTGAACACACTGAGGTCGTACACATCCATCTTCTTCGGAGCTATGTTGAAATCCCCTGTGATGACCAACTCATCTTCAGGCGTATGCACCGATTCAATCCAATCTTGAAGTCGATCGTAAAAGCGTTTCTTAAACTGGAACGCGTCTGAATCGGCTTGCTGTCCTTGAGGACAATAGAGATTGATGATCCGCATCCCTTCAATCGTGGCTGCGATCGCGCGTGACTGATCTTCGTGCCCATTGTCTGGCAAGCCCATCTCTACATCCGTCATCGGATATTTTGACGCAATCATGACTCCGTTCCAAGATCTTTGCCCAAACACCGCCACCTCATATCCGCGATCTGTAAAAATTTCGGTGGGGACTTGCTCTGTGCGAGATTTGAGTTCCTGTATACAGAGAATGTCAGGCTTGTGCTCATCCAAGAAGAGTTCGACATAGGGACCGCGGGCTTTGATGCCGTTGATATTCCATGTCACGACCTTTAAGTACTTTTCTTCTTTTGCTTCTTTTGCTTCTTTTTCTTCTGCACTCATTTCCGCTCTCCAAGGAAGGTGATTTTCACACTCTATTCTTTTATTCTCCACATATCTTGTATAGCATTCAAAATGGCTCTGACATATCCACTTACGAATCAGACACAGAAATTCGGATGCCAATGCTCACATTAAATGACGCATGGACAAACGCAAAAGCGTTTATTTCGGCAGCATGTTTTCTGCAGGACCATAGACAATGTACACCCAACCATCAGAGCCAACGGGCTGATACAAATACAAATCGGCCTCTGGGATGGTCAACGGATCGGCTTGTACAATTTCCTGTTGCGTGCGCTCATCAATCAGACTGTATCCAGCGCGACCAGCTTGAATTTGTTTGAGAACCAGGGCATTCTGAAGTTGTTCTCCAACTTTTTGCTCCGCGTTGTGTGCTGCAATAATTTCTCCATCACTGGAGATCAACAAAGAGTGAACTGACTCTTCTGCGACCACTGTGGATTGAAAACCCAAGATATCGCGACTGAATTGTTCCAAAGACAGTTCAATCCCCGCAACGCCCAAAATTTGATTGTCGTCAGTAGAAACCACCATCGTGCACGGCAAAAGCAAGCCCTGTCCCATACTGTCCTCATAGGGTGGCAGACAAGTTGGGTTGACATGGGTCAGACTGTCTTGGTACCACGGCCGTTTTCTGGGATCGTAGTCCGCACCGTATGTCCCCTTTCCGGGATAAGCGACATGAATACCCGTTTCCAACGCCACATAAGTCCACACCATCGGCGTTCCAGTCTCACGAATCGCCACATCCAATTCTGCAAAAGGGACACCTTCTTCAGATACACTTTGGGCAAATACATTTTGAAAGACCGGTCTAAGAGAAACCAACAATGCTTCTTGATGCTGCACAGTCGGCGTCAAAGACACTTCGGGTGCCAATTTCACAACGGGGTGTTCCGTCGACAGTTCAATCTCATATCGTGGAGACAACGCCAAATCAGATGGGGCGGTCGCAGGATTTCCATAATCGGTGTGGTGAAACACCTGTTCGGAAGGTGCCTTCTGAGCAAAGAGCAAACGCGTTTTTGCTGATGCGGTCAATTCTCGAAGCAACCCTTCAAAATAGAGCAGTGATTGGGCCATCTCATTCGCCTGTTGCGCCGTATCGGCCATGAGTTGCCCCAAATGCTTGTTCCGAATTTGTATGGCGGCTTGAAGTTCTTGCTCTCGGATTAGGTTCTGCTCTCGCGCCTGCTGTTCACGAGACAATGAATACAAAGAGACCGCCAATCCAGCAAAGACCACAAACACACCCAGCGCAAAAGCCTGCAAACGATGCTTGGACACCCAGCGCATGATCACGGTCAATGGGGGGTCTTTGTACACGGAAATGGGTTCGTCACGCATAAAAGAGCGGACGTCTTCCACCAACCCCTCTACTGATGAATACCGATCTTCTGGCAAAAAGGCACATGCCTTTTGAATGATCGCCTGCAATTCGGGTGCCACTTCCATGGAGGGATTGTAATGAACGATTGGTGCCAACTGACCACGTTGCGCACGCCTCAACATTTCACGGGTCTTGCCTCGCTGTATACCTTTGGTCAAAGTGATGAGTTCAAACAGAATCAATCCCAGTGCATACTGATCGCTGGCGACGGTCAATTCTGCGATTTCGCCGCGGGCTTGTTCTGGTGAAAGATAGGCAATCGTTCCGACAATCGACCCATCCTGAGTATCAAAGCCATCTCCTGTGAGATCAAGAGCTTCATTCTCATCACTGGCGTTGCCATCAAAGGTTGGGTCAGCCTCATCAACTTGCCCAACGACACGCGCAATCCCCCAGTCCATCACATACAGTTCCCCGAAAGGACCCACCATGACATTGGCAGGTTTCAAATCTCGATGGATCACCTGCTTGGAATGTGCGTAGTGCATCGCTTCACAGAGTTTGAGAAATAGATCCAGCCGCTCTAGCAGTGTGGGTGCCCCCATCGACTGTCCATAATCGACTTCGTGTCGACACTCTTTGAGAATCTCTTCAAAGGTCCGCCCTTTGATCCACTTCATTGTGTAAGCAGGATTGCCATGCAAACTTTGTTCGTAATTGTAAATGGGTACGATGTTTGGGTGATCCAGTTGGGCAGTAATGAGCGCTTCGCGAATAAACCTTGCAGAAGTACGTTCATTGGCGCGATCTGTCCGAATAAACTTCAAGGCCACTTTTCGACGCAGAAAACCTTCGCGTACAATGTGCACTTCACCCATTGCACCGACGCCCAACTCGGCGATGAACTGATAGGGTTCTTCTCGCACTTGAGTGCTGTCATCGGCTTGAATGGCTGAGCCCACGTCAGCGGCCAAACTCATATCCGCACCGTTTAAGGCATCCCAGTATTCCAAATCAGTTAGGTGTTTTGCCTCAAACAGCCACTGAAAAAAACCATCTCGGTCTGCATTCGAACTGGTACTTGAATACTGTGACCACCACTGCTTGATGTCGGCAGGTGAATGGGATGGCAACGCAATGTAAAGACTGTCAAGATTCATACAATTACTGTAATTACTGTGTAAATAAACTATTCTGGAACGGTTCGAACGACTCGAAACCCTTGAAATGGAGAAACATAGGAAGGCTTAACAGGATGACGGGCATCGACACGCGCCTGTTGGATTCCGCTCATGACAGAGCCACCACGTTGTACTCTGTACGTACCACTGTGCGCACCCACTGGATCCAAGTTGTCCGACACCTGATATTCTCCGTACCAGTCCCAAACCCACTCAGAAACATTGCCACTGAGATCATACAGCCCGAAGGCATTGGCGCTTTTTTGGCCAACAAAGTGCACCTCTTGCCCCCCATTGCTTTCTACCCAAGCAATTTTGCCAACTCGATCTCCTCCGGAGAATCCACCGGTGGTATTCGCACGCGCCATGAACTCCCACTCAGCCTCGGTTGGCAGGCGATATCCCAAACAACTAGTGCCCATCGGAAAGGAAACATCCTCTCCTGTAATTTCGTAGCACTGTTCAAATCCTTCATAGGCACTTAGTGCGTTGGCAAATCGAACCGCATCAAACCAAGATACGTTTGTGACTGGCAATTGTTCTCCCTGTACTTCACTGGGGTTTTCACTCAGTACAAACTCATACAGGGCTTGTGTCACTTCAGTTTTGGATACATAAAAAGATTGACTCAACCGAACACTGTGAGACAAAGAGGACAGTTGTGCGTTGCCCATATCGAAGACACCACCTGCAATCCACGTAAACTCAACACCTTGTATTTCTGGTGTTGCCAACTGACTGAGGAGTTGCTGGGCGAGTTGTACTTCAGGTACGTCGACTTCAAACTCTTGTCCTTGCACTTGAATCACAACATTTTGATATTCTCTGAGGAAGGCGTACACAGCAACACGGGCAGGATCGTCCACCCGTTGTGCAGCAAATGCACGCACCCTTTTCCAATGCTGAGCCGCCGCAGTCCGAATTTCTGCCACCTGTTCATCAATCTCTGTCTGAATTTTGACCTCGTAAGCCCTTTGCTGTTCGAGTTCTCCAAGCAAAGATTCCAAGGACACATTCTCTTGTATCATTCCTTCTGGCACTGTGGACATTGGGTCAACAGCCTGCAGAGGGCTACGCTCTCGCACTAGACTTGGACCATCTTCAAGTGCCTCAGATACCTTCTTTCGACGCAACCGTCCTTGTGCAGATGGTGTTTGTCCACCAAGAACCATGTCTGCGTACTCAACGCTTTCAAGCAAACTCATCCACCCATTGTCGTCGGTATCGGACCAACCTCGCAATGCCCCCAGCACCAAGTAAGAAAAGGCGGGTCGACCATTCTCGATTAAATACCCTGCTGTCTCACCCACAGAAGCGGCAGACAGAACGGTTGTTTTTTTGGTCACCGTCGGAAGAACACCTTCTTGAATGGGCAATGTATCAATCAAGCGCTGTCCGTTGCGATCCTGTCCATTGAACGTTGTATCAAACAATAGGACACTCTTGGAATCTGTTTTTCCGAGCCACAGTGCCAGTTCCGACGTGGAGATGGCATTCTCGTAGAAATCCTTGGTCTCCGTTTGCGTATAGTATGGCAAGATTGCGGCCTCTTGAGTGTCGTACATGGTGACACCGTGACCGATGTAAACGATCCACAAATTGCCGTTTCGTCGAACTTTTCGGGCTGCTCGCTTGACTTCATTCGCAATGCGCATTCGACTGGCGGACTCATCTGTTAGCACAGACACCTGAGACGCTGGCAAGCCAAGACCCTGAGTGAAATACGCGGCCCAATCATCGGCATTGATTGTGGCATTGCGCACCCCGTCAAAGGATTCATACTCTTCCAAAGCAATTATGATGGCACGATCCTTACTTTTGGAGGTCGCTTGCTGGACAGGCACAGACAAATCAGGCCATTCAACAGCTTCAGCACCCAACATCAGGCTACTCAACAACAATATTCCAGATGACAGCATGGAAACACTCCAACATACATTCGTGAATCCAATTTAACGTATTCGCAACAATGGATCGAACACATAAACACCCAAATATATTTAACCATTTAGATTCATTGAACTATTTATACAATAGAAGAAAAAATTGACCAATTTGGACAAAATTCGTCAGACAAATCTGACGAAAATTAACCAATTTGGCTTCCAAAAATATATTCTTCAATAATTTCAACCAGTTGCGATTTGGAACAAAAATTGCTTCAAGACGACCGTTCCACTCAGGAACACACGCACATTTCAACCTTAAACCTATGGAGTTTTTACCATGCGTGGAATCAATACCGTGTTCATAATGGGTCGACTGGGCAATCGCTTAGAGGCCAAAACCACAACCACTGGGAAGCAATATGTTGATCTCAACGTTGCCACCAATCGCCCTGTCAAAAAAGAAGATGCTTGGATAGAAGAAACCGACTGGCATCGGATTCGCTTTTGGGGCAAACAATCGGAAACATGCTGCAAATACCTGTCCAAAGGATCTTTGCTCGCTGTTGAAGGATCGTTGAGAACAGATCAATGGACTGATGACGATGGTGTCAAGCAATACCGTTCTTATGTGCTCGGTCAGCAGTTGCACCTCATGCCCAAATCAAAACCGTCCTTGAATGGTCTTGTTCCCTTGTCTTAATACATTCTTGAAACCCATTATGTTGAAAGAGGCCAGATGGCCTCTTTCTTTATTTGTGCGAACAGTATACGAAAAGAAAGTCCTGGTATATTTCTATGGAGGTTCTATGGACGTGTGGCTTGGTTCCATACTTTGGCTCTTGGTTGGATGTATTTCGTTGCTGATTCTGCGACTCTATCGTGGCGTAATACTGAAGGATTTGCCCTCTGACGATCCTGAAACCCCACACATCATTTATCGCGTTGTACAAGGGCTAATTGTATGCATTTCATTGACCAGCGCCACCAATGCTTCCAATTTCGAAACGGATGCTTGGTATCAAACACCTGTAATCTCAAGCATTGTCGTTCTGTTGTGGTGCCTATTTACCATACGAAAAATCCGACAGTCTTCAGACTTGAAGAAAAGCGTTGTCTCTGTTGGAATGGGATTGCTAATTGGTACCTATCTTGTATGTGTATCATGGAACTTTTTACCCGCTCCCCTAAAATTTCTAGGATGGTTTCGTGATTTGCCAACAGAGTTGCAAAGTCTAACAGCCATTGTCAGCGGTCTCCTGCTGGCCTTATTGTCCCACAAGGTCATATTTCCCATCACGGCTCGATTGACACAACAAACAGAATCCGATCTGGATGACTCAATCTTAGAATCGGTGCGTTTACCGGTCAGCGCATCCATTGCCTTAATTGGCTTCGGCAATGGCGTAGCCAACAGTTTATTGTCTGATTTTTGGATATTTGCACTCCATGGAATCTCCCTTTCTCTCTTGATTTGGTTGTGGACCCAAGGCGCACTGAAAGTGTTGGCTTTGGTTCTTGCAGAGTTGTTGAAGAAAGAAGACACTTGGCATTTTATCAACGAACGAACCTTGCCCATCTTCCAACTGTTGTTTCGCATCGCAATCATCACGATGAGTGTCTACCTATTTTTGCTGTCATGGAACATCAACATCATGCTGTGGATCACATCGGCTGGTGTCCTTGGGATCGCTGCCGCCTATGCCTCTCAAGACACACTGTCCAGTCTGTTCTCAGGTGTCGCCATTCTTTCAGATGCTCCCTACAAACTCCATGATTACTTGATTTTAGACAATGAAACGCGTGGTCGAGTCACAAACATCGGATTTCGCAGTACAAGGCTCTTGACCACCGAAAATGTAGAAATCATCATTCCAAATTCCATCATGGCCAATGTCCAAATCATCAACATGAGTGGTGGTGAAACATCCCAAGCAAGAATTGAAATCATTGCGGGCGTTGCATATGGCTCGGATATTGAACTGGTGCGCCAATTGCTACTCAACATCGCGAAAAGTCTAGATCATGTGATTTTGGACCGGCCAAACTTGACACCCGTTGTTCACTTTACAAACATGGGCGCCTCAAGTTTGGATTTCACAGTTCGCCTGTGGATTTCCAATCCAGAGAACATCATTCGGATTCAAGACCAGGCGAACACCTTGATCTACAACACCTTCAACGAACACAATATCGAAATCCCCTACACAAAACAGGATGTGTATCTCTACTCAATGGACAAGACCAACGCCTAAAATCCGCTTGTACAGTTCAGTAATGTGTGAAAACGCCTGTTCGATCATCAATGTTATGTTGATTGCATTGTGAACCAGATGTTCACCTAGTCAACCTCTCGTTTTCAAACGACTCAATTCACGAGGCCAATTGCGCCAATCGGCAAGTTTCACAACCCAAGACTCAGGCAAAAAGAACACATAGGCCATCATCATTTGCATCGAAAAGTAAATCAAATCTTTCATCAAAATCGCGATGCCAATGTGCATCAACAGTCCAATCAACACCGTCCACAAACGCGTTCGTTTCCAAAAGAAAAAGACAACTGCGCCAGTTTCAAAGACCAGTGTGAGAATGGCGATGCCCCACCAAAAAGGCTCTGGAAGGTCGTTGACCGCCCAAGCAGAAATCAAGTTTTTGTAATGCCCTTGGGACTGGGTCCACACAATGTTGAGGTTGATGAGGGTCTCGTCGTGCAACCATCCACCGTTCATTTTGCAAAACCCAGATGCCGTGTACTGAATGGTCAACGTCAATTGAATCATGCGAACGATCCACCCAGACACCACTTCTTTGGACTTTCCTGCTGCATCCACCAGTTGCTCAGAGAACGGTTGAAGCCCCAACATGAAAAAGTAAATGATGAGCATGCGGTTGATGGTGAAAGCCGATGGCTGATCCATAGCCTGAACATAAACGGCCAGCGCAAAGAACACCCAATTCAACACTCGACGACCATAGCCCATCAAATAGAGACCAGACAGGAAATAAAAAGTTGTCACAATGGGCGTGAACCATTCTGCGGAAGGACGAGCAGGTGGTGGAAGGTAATGCGTAGATGTCGCTTTGGCACTGGCATGAAAACCCAAATCGCCAACCCACCACTCCATTTGGAGCATATAGCCACCAAAATAATACACCATCGTCAGGCACATCAGCACTTCATAGACTCGAATATACTGAACGTGAAACGGTCGAAACCACCAATCAAGAATTCTGTCCATTGTGGTTGGGCTTTCATTGCTCATGGCGAATCCGTACTGTGTGAATGACATCGTGTTTCTTGCTTGAAATACTGGAGAGTGCAGGTCTTGACCACCGTTCTCGCTTCATGCAATGTTCACCCCCAGCCTTGTGTCGCACTCTGGTAAAACGGACTTCTTGAACCAGTGGGTCTTCTGGGTTCAGTGTCGCCCAACGCGTTGCAATGAAATGGCCCATCTCTTCAAGTCGGATCTTGTTGCGCCCATAGACTTCGCCTCGAGAGTTTTTGTACCGAGACGCCCCTAAAATTCGGTTGAATCGAGAGCGATAGCCAAAGATATCCAAATCAAAGAAACCTTCCAACGGTCCTTCTTGCCACCGCAACTGACCAGCCAGTCGAACTTCATAATGCGCTGTGTCCCAAGATTTCGATTCATGCGTAAACAAACAAGAAATCCGATACTGATTTCGAAGAGGTGCCGGTATGTGGTAGAGTTTTGCTTGAACGGCACCGGTTAGGCTCATCGGCACAACAAACAACGTCAACAGCGCAACACTGGCTACCAGTCCATACAATGAGATGTGACGTTCCGCAGTCTTGCGTCTCACATAAGGAGAGACTTGATAAAACAACACAGCGAAGCCAATGACAAAGCCTACATACCATCGGTTGAGTGATACACCATCGAACGGTTCAGCACCTTGCTGGAGCAACCACGCCATACCAGCGCCCAACACCGCACCCAATATGGTGTCGAACACCAACAGTGCGATGGGTTGTTTTTGTTGAGCATTCATCAGTGTCCCGAATTCATGGATGGAAATTGACAAAACAAATTAACCAAAGACAATGTGGACTGTCAATGTCCGGATCTGATTGCATACTCAGTATAAAAGGACTAAAACTAGATACGACGACCCCTTAAAGGATACGACTGATGAGTTATGTTGCCATTGCCCGAAGATACCGACCCAATTCCTTTCAAGAAATGGCTGGGCAAACCCATGTCACCCAAACGCTCAAAAATGCAATCATACGAGATCGCGTACACCACGCCTATCTCTTCTCCGGACCGCGTGGTGTTGGCAAAACCACAACAGCCAGAGCTTTCGCCCGTGCCCTAAACTGTGAACAAGGCCCCACACCCGACCCTTGTGGAACGTGCATTTTTTGCCAAGAAATTCTGAGTGGCAATTCCAGTGCTGTTACCGAAATCGATGGAGCATCCAACAACAAGGTCGACAACGCTCGGACGTTGCAAGAAGACCTTCAATATATTCCCAATGGGCGTATCAAAGTGGTCATCATCGATGAGGTTCACATGCTGAGTAAAGCGGCTTTTAACGCCTTGCTGAAGACACTCGAAGAACCACCCGCGCACGTAAAATTTATTTTTGCGACCACAGAACCAAATGCGCTACCGGACACTATTTTGTCACGCTGTCAGCGATTTGAGTTCAAACGCATACCCATGACGACCGTCGTCTCACACTTACAATACATCTGCAAAGAAGAAGGCATCTCGGTTGATGAAGGTGGATTGCGCTTGATTGCAAGGGCTGGTGAAGGTTCGATGCGAGATTCCCAAAGCCTGTTGGATCAAGTCATCTCCTTTGCTGGAAAAGACATTTCCACTCCTCAAGTCGCAGCCGCCTTGGGACTGGTTGACCGAGCACTGCTCTATTCAATGCTCAAAGGAATGGTGCTACACGACGCTGGGGAATGCCTTGAAGCAATCAACAAAGTCTACGACTCGGGGTATGACCTTACAGAGTTTGCCTCAGAAATGCTCGAGTTGCTGAGAAACGCCACATTGGTCGTTCTCTCCAAGGACTCTTTTCGATTTGTGGATATTCCGGAAGATGAACGCAAAGAACTTGAAGAGTTGGCAAAAAAGAGCACTTCAGATGTGTTCACACGGTCTTTTCAAGTCATGCTCGATGTTCATGAACAAGTCAGTCGTTCTCCACGCCCGAAACTGGTGCTGGAAATGGCCGTCGCTAAGTTGATCGCAATACGCCCAGCTCACAGCATCGACGACTTGGTCTCCAAAATCACCAAAATGCAAGGTGGCGGAACACCCCGCAAAAAAACGGCCTCTAGTTCAGCCGCGGACCAAGATGACGACAGCCATCGGGGACAGAGAAAGAACTCCACCGCTTCTGGATTTTTACCCAGTTCGACACAGACCACAAGTGCAGGCTCAACGAAACAGAAAGCAACAAAGCCAACATCAACGCCACGGCCTTCCAACAGTGGTTTCTTAAGTTCTTCCAAAACGACCAACACCCATAAGAATCCAAAGACCAAACCTTCTGTCAAACCCCAAATAAAAGCCGGATTTGGAGTCGAAAAGCAATCAACACCCGTCCCCAAACAGCAAGTAAAAAAGCCCACCAGCCTTGCCGACAAGTTTTGGTTCTTCGTTGATCACATTAAACGCAGTGGCAAAGTTGAACACGATGTTGTCGACAAAATTGCCTTATTGGAGATCGATGGTTCAAGGGTCATCTTTGTGACCCCCAATGAATTCAACATCCAACGACTGAACAGTTTGCGCAACGATGCTTTTTGGCAAGACAGTCTTGCCAAGTTCTTTTCCGTTCGCAACTTCAGCATTCGAGTGCGTAAAAAAGGCGAACGCGTAGAAACACCAACAGAACGCCAAACTCGCTTGGACAACGAGCGAAAAGCACGGTTGCAAGAGTTGTTTGAAACGGACTCTCTGTATACCATGCTACAAAAGCACTTCAGCCCCACCATCAAAAAGATCACCTTGATGGAATCAGCCCCTCTCCACCCAGAACTAAAAGGATGAACATGAGACCAGCAAGAGGAACCTATTTTGTAATTGATATCGAGTGCAATGGTCCCGTACCCGGACTGTATGACATGGTTTCCTTGGGGGCTGTGTGTGTACACAATCGAGATGGCAGAGCGATGTCCGGAGAATCTCTGTACCTCGAAATGCGCCCACAAGCACCTCGATTTGACAGTACTGCTGCAGCCATTCACGGACTGGACCAAAGTCGACTCCACCGAGAAGGATTGCCAAGGGCAGAAGCCTGTCGCAGGCTGGCGGCGTGGGTCAAAAAGCAATGTGACCCACACACCCACGCCATCTTCGTTGGACACAACGCACCATTTGACTGGTCCTTTGTCAATTACGCCTTTGTGGCTGAGAAAATCCCCAACCCATTTGGCTACAAAGCCTTGGATACACGGGCATTGGCAATGGGCGTGTTGGGCACCCATTGGTTGGAAGCCAGCAAAGAAAAGATACAGGGACCATTGAACCTTCCACCGGAAGACAAGACCACAAAGCACCGTGCCGATGCCGATGCTGCTTATCAGGCTAAGATTCTCATCGCCTTGCTGAACCGAATCAGCGTGCAACCCTAATATACCAACGCACTTGGCTCAATAGATTTGTTTGAGATATTTAGCCATTTAACCATTTGGCAATTTAGCCATTTAGCAATTTAACTGTCCAACAGTCCCCAACAGCCTCTATTCACGACTGGATATCGATAAGAGTAGCCCCTCGTGATCTGAATGTGGTATGCGAATCTGCTGTGTTGATACACCTATGTTCGGATGATGCAGTACATGATCAATTCGAAAAACTGGCCATTGCACAAAATCCTTTGATTCAGAAGGCCACGTTGCACCCCACAAACCACTGTTGCGTTGAGCGTCAATCAAACCTCGATTTAACAATTGAGTGGGCGCCCATCCACCGGCTACAGCGTTAAAGTCACCTGCAACGATTGCCGCATCTCCTTTTGAGCACACTTCCCAATCTCTCAACAGTCTTCCTTTTTCAATGACAGACGTCACATACTCCACATAGGGTCTCATACCAGTTGCGTCTATTGGGGTCGGTGGTGGAATGTGGACTGCAATCAAACAAATTTGATTGGGCAATGACAACAGCGCTAAGGACATGGACATCGTCGTAGAACCCACCTGTGGGGATATCCACGCCTGACAATACTCTTTGCAAAACACGGCAGTGTGATGCGACGGCTTTTTGACGACCGTATCAAAATCATCTGCAACCCGACGCAATCCAGTAATTTCCTCCGCTCTTTTCTCTACCAAAATCAGTTTTGAAACGCCCAACAGTGAAAGATATCCTTGGAGCATGTCCTGCTCTCCAGCGTAGGCATTGACATTGGCGATCAAAATTTGCTCTGCACCATCTTTCGGAGCGTTGTGCAGATCAAAAGCCCCCAGTGTCCACAACAATGTCGGCATCGTACACAGACGCACCCCCCATTTGAGACCGCCGTTCCAACCTCGACTGATAAAGAGTGTCCAAATCGGCCACAGAAGCATCATCCACTGTGGTTGAACCAGCAAAATGGTTTGCACTGGATAGAGCCAAGGGTGCTCCCAAGGCATCATCCACCCAATCAGATAAAGAAAAGTTGAGAGAATGGGCAACAGACACCATTTCTTTACCCACTCTGGTAGAAACTGGGTTAAAAAAGGGAACAACTGATGCTTGGAGTTTGTATGCATGATGATTCTCAGTCCTTGATAGCCAAAGCTCTCCGTAGAGAGAAAGTAACACGTCCACCCGTATGGATGATGCGCCAAGCGGGTCGTTATTTGCCCGAATACATGGAATTGCGCCGTCAGTACGGATTCTTAGAGCGATGCTACACGCCTGAAATCGCTGCTGAAATTACATTGCAACCCCTGCGTAGGTTTCCATTTGATGCGGGAATTATCTTCTCAGATATTCTTTTGCCACTCGATTGTATGGGCGCAGATTTGCATTTCAGAGAAGGCAAAGGTCCACAAATCGACAATCCCGTTCGTTCTGCTGAAGATGTAGATGCACTGACAGATTTCGAGCCAGAAAGAGATCTCCCCTCTCCGATGGAAGCCATTCGCCTATGTAGAAAGGAAACCGACAAACCAATCTTGGGCTTTGCTGGGGCACCCTTTACATTGGCCTGCTACCTGATCGAAGGTGGAGGCTCCAAAACCTGGCACCACACCAAACATTTTATGTGGTCTCAACCAGAAGCGTTCAAAAAACTGATGGACAAACTGGCAGTCGCAGTCGGTAAACACCTTCAGGCACAAATCAATGCAGGGGCTGTTGCAGTTCAACTGTTTGACACATGGGCCGGGGCATTGAGCCGTGAAGACTATGTGCAATTCGCATTGCCGTCGATTCAGAAAGTATTTTCTATGGTGTCTGGCGCACCCACCTTGTACTTTTCCAGAGACAGCCACTGCTTCCTTGATTATTACCCGCAGTTGGGTGCAGATGCCTTTGCACTGGACTGGAGAGCCGATTGGTCTCACGCGAAAAGCATTTTGGGAACGGCGCCTTTGCAAGGCAACTTAGACCCCATCGCCCTACAAGCCCCACCCGAAGTGATTCGACAAAAGGTACACCGCATCATCCAAGAAGCAGGTCCAACCGGACACATTTTCAATCTTGGACATGGGTGCACCCCCCAAACGCCAATCTCTGGTGTTCAAGCGGCAATCGATGCCGTGCTCGAATGGGATTGGAGTACGGTTGGCTAAGGAAACGCCCGTCATTTGGCTGTTGCGACCACCAAGTCCACGAACTGCTGAAACAGAACAAGCACTCCTGAAAACAGAGTGGTCTGCACAGCAGGCGTGGTGGTTGCAATGGTTGTGGTGGTTTTTTTGTTGGTGGAACAGGTCTCATTTCACGCGCCTGTTGACGGAGCAGCCATCCGACACCGACGTAGACTTCCTCCCCGAATTGAATCGACTGCTGAGTGGAGATGCACGGTGTAAAGTGTATGAAATTGGCTCGTCCGAGTTGGATACTGCGTTCAAGCAACTCGCACCGAAAAGCACAGTCCACCTCTTTCCTCTCAGTGCATTCCCTTCCAGTTTTGAACTGCAACAAATCGATTTGTTGCAAGCGTCTTTGAAAGACAACAAACATCAAGGTGTTGAGATCCCTCGTCCAATCGACAGCAACGAATGGCTGGAAGTCATCAGCCTATGGGTTCGACGAAGTCTAGTGGAACTCGATTTGAAAGCCCCTTTGAAACACATTGTATTTGTGGTGCGACGAAGTCTAGACAACTGGAAGAACCTACACACTCAAACAGAAAAATCCTGCTTTATGCAACAACAATTGTTGAAGGAATGCTTTCCCAGTTGCTCTGTGCATTTCGTGGTCAATGGTCCAGCAGCGCAATCTACACTGGAGCGGTTTCCTCCAGATGAACCCATACTCTATGGATTCATCGATGGTCTATATGGTCAACAAGACGCTCTACACCCAACCTTGCAACACCCCAATCTCCATTCCATGGTCGACATTTCCGATTCCATTCTCTTGTTGCGATTGCTCCGTCAGCAGATTTGGGACGCCACCGGAACAGCACCGTGAGCACCATAAATCAAACGGTCGATCTCTGCGTCATCGGAGGTGGCATCTCAGGATTGTCTTTGGCGGCTTTTGCCAGTCGAGGGTTGTCCGTATGTGTTCTCGAAAAGCAATCAACAATCGGTGGACTCTTGCAGTCGGTCAATGTAAATGGCGCCCTGTTTGACGAAGCAGCCAACGGATGGCTAGACAGTGAGCCCGCGGTTGCAGAACTCATTGAACAAATCGACTCTACCAAGGACATTACCCCAGCCAACACAGACCAAGCCACACGATACTTGGTTCAAAACAATACACTACACGCGTTGTCACCCAAACTGTTATTGCGCTCTACACCCTTGTTGTCATGGTGGTCAAAACTGAGGGTATTGCGCGAGTTGCTGTGGTCTCCCAAGCCGATAGACGAGCCCTCCATGACCGCCTTTATGGAACAGCGCTTTGGCAAGGGGATCACCGACAACTTTCTCGCCCCTATGTGTGCAGGGATCTATGCTGACAAACCTGAGCACCTCTCTATTCGAGCCGCATTTCCAAACCTGTGGACAATGGCCAGTCAAGGCTCCATTCTACGTCAGTTGATATCCAGACTCAGAGATCCCAATCGAAAACCCCCAATGCTCACGTCGTTGCGACACGGCACCCATCAGTTGTGTCATGACATTGCCCGCTACCTTGAACAAAAAGGACACCCTGTCCTATTGAACAACCCCGTTCAGGGCTTGGCGCTGGATACCGAGCAAACACACCAATGGACTGTGCATACACCCAACGGTACGGTGCAGGCTAAAGCCATCGCCCTAACCTGTCCTGCGAATGTACAAACTGACCTACTGCGCCCTCTTTATCCTGAAGTGGCAGCCCTACAAAGCAGCATTGAATACTCTCCAGTCGCAGTCGTCTTACAGCGATTCAACAAATCCGACTTCCCACATCCCCCAACGGGTTTTGGGGCACTGCTGAGTCGAGAAGCGCAACAAAACGGTTTATTGGGGATTTTGTTCTCTTCACACTTGTACCCACACCGATGCGATGAACAGACGGTCATGACTCGAAGCATTTTGGGTGGGTCCATTGCTCCAGAGTTGGTTGGTGAATCAAATCAGACTTTAGAACAGATTGCTTTGACGGCGCACCGGACACTATTTGACTGTCCGAACCTTGCAGCAACCCACGTTCAGACGATACGTTGGGAACGCGCAATTCCACGCTACAAAATTGGTCATTGGTCCTTGCAGAAGGAGATTGCGGAATTTCACCGTCAGCAAGGTGGGATTCGACTTTCTGGAAACCACCTCTTTGGGGTGGCCGTCAAAGACTGCATTCGCGTTGGCAAAGAACACGCCCAACATTTCCTTCACACCCTCTCCCCCACAAATCGATGATCTCTCTGAATACAGTCCTCCAACGCAGTGCCAAATTTTTGACAGACCACGGTGTTTCTTCAGCAAAATACGAAGCTGAGTTGCTGCTTTCTCATGCTTTGAACATGTCGAGAATGGATCTCTATTTGAATTTTGACAAACCCCTTCAAGAAAATGAACTTCAACAATTGCGCCCACTTCTCAAACGACGTGGCAATCGAGAACCCATGGCTTGGATCCTTGGAGAATGGGGATTCTACGACGACGATTTCATCGTCACTCCTGGCGTACTCTGTCCCAGACCAGATACCGAATCGCTGGTTGAAGCCGCGCTGGAACTCATTCCAGAAGAACCAGTGGATGACAAGCCTTGGATTGTGGCAGACATTGGATGTGGCTCTGGGTGTATTGGGCTGTCCATCGCCAAGAAACGTTCTCACGTAAGGGTTTTTGCAGTCGATATTTCCCCAGAGGCGATTGCCTGTACAAAAGCCAACGTGGAAAAGTTGGGACTGCAGGACAGAGTCGCAGTACTCAAAGGCAGATTTTTTGATCCAATCCCTCAAGACAGAGCCATTGACGTGGTTGTATCAAACCCACCCTACATTCCCTCTGCTGATATCCTAGACCTAGAGCCTGAGGTCTCCATTCATGAACCCAGAATCGCCCTAGACGGTGGGGCAAACGGATTGGACGTCTACAACGTACTCATTCCAATGGCGGCACAACGAGCCCGTGTCGGAGTCGCTGTTGAAGTTGGAATTCACCAAGCAAACTCTGTCCAAGCGATCATGAAACAATCTGACCTACATTCGATCACCACCCATAAGGACTTGGGGGGTATTGAACGGGTTGTTCGCGGAAAAGTATAACGTGTAACGCCCTCTAAAACACGAATGCCCACCGTCATGGCAGGCATTCAACATCGATCCGATCACTCAAGCGGTTCTAGAATCCTAGAAAATGTCGAAAGATCGAAAAGTCAAAGTCTCTATTGACGGTCAGGCAAAGCACAGGCACCACCATTGGCAAAGGCGCGGGCTGTAATCAATGCATCCTTGGGATCGCGAGCAACATTCAAAAAGTTGGCCCCTGCGGATCGTACAATGCCGTCTGGATCAATCAATACAGTACCGCGTACAGCGCAGCCAACACCTTCAAGGTAGAAGCCAAAATCTTGGGTCATTTTGTGGCTGTTGTCCGCCAACATTGCGTGTCCCGGTTGACCGTTGGGAAAGGCAGTTTCATCAGAGAACCACTTTTGATGGGCAAACTTGGTATCGCAACTTGCACCCAATAATTCTACACCAGCTTCTGCAAACTCAGCTTCCAACGCTTGAAAACCCAAAATCTCAGAGTGACAGATACCAGTGAAATCAAATGGCCACCAATAAATCAATACCCATTTTCCTTTGAAATCCTCGTTGGACAATTGTGTAAACTCACCGTTTTGATAGGCTGCAGCGGACCACTCTGGGGCTGCACTTCCGATTGAAATCATACTCTCTCCATGCTGTGACAACAGCGACAATAATGAAAATGCACCACGACACAACCATTTCTGACCTTTGGTCTTGAAGAAATGACCCGCGGTTGCATGTCTGTTTTAACCCAGTTCACAACATCGTCCATAGCAAGTTGTCCAGAGCAAGTGGTTCGTTCTTCTGTACCCTCACAAATGGGGCAACACAGTGTAGAAGGTGTTACATCGAATATACACCCTGTTGTACGAGAAGAATGATTTTGAAGCACTGGCTGTACCCATTGGGGTTGCATTTGATCATGGCCATCGCCCTGTTGGGAGGTGCGTCTTGGTGGATTATGGGCATTGTCGGACTCACAACTGTTCTCTGGAGCGTGGGATGGGGCTGGAGCTGCTGGATTCATCAAGACAGGCACTTGTCGCCTATACAACTGTTGATCGACGCTGCTTGGATATCCATGGCGATCGCTTGGATCAACATTGCATTCATCCGAGAAACAGGACTGGGAGAGTCTGCAAATCTACCTTGGATTGTCTGGGGCTTGTCGTTGGGGTGGACTGTATGTGGACTGTGGTTGAGCAAAGACAAACAACCCATTTTCCCAATCTCACCAAGTGAACGATGGGGTATTGGGAGTCTATTGTTCGCCCTACTGTTGCTGATCGGATGGAAAAATACAGATATTCAAAGACCACTGGACGGCTATTGGTATCTTGAAGGGGCGGATGATCCCCGTCATCAGTTGGTACCACTGCGACCTGCAAACTTTTGGACAGACACCGAAACCTTTGGCTGGGTAGACGCCGGTGCTTTTGCAATGACCCCGACGACCCCTTCTCCCACCCTCATCGCCGATCAAAGAGTCAATGGACGGATCACACTTGCGGTGCGTGGTCCCATCGGTTCCCACATTTCTGCAAAAGGTTCTCGTGCGGAGGTGTTGAAAGCCGTAGAAGAACGTCCTGAAGAAGGGGCCGTAGACCGCTATCTGAACAGTGGTGTGGCGGCCATCTCCATTTGGGCAGACATGCAACCCGGTGAGCAACTCCAATTGTCCGTCAGTGGAGACCGAGTCTATTTGATGGCCTCTTCAGACGCTGTTTGGGCGCTGCATGGTGATGGCGAGTTGCGGTACACCCACTATTACCAGTTGCTCAATCAAGTCGAAAACCAACAGTGGGCCGACGAAATGCTCAGCACCCGTCGATTTACTTGGAACCAGCCACCAGGATGGTCACCGATTTTAACCACCAGCAATATTTTGGTTGCTCCTGATCTCCATGGTGCCAGTGCCTTGTTCTTACACGTTTTGCTGTTGGTGGGTCTATCTTCTCTTCACCTAACAACCATCATTGCGCCAAGGGCCGCACAAGTGGCTTTTTCAGTGCCGGCACTGTTGATGATGGTGCATGGTCTGCTGATGTTTGAACCCGGAAGCCAAAACTTTCCAGACTCACTTTTTGCAGCAGCCATTCTCAATGTATGGGTCAGCATCTTCCAACAACACAGTATACGTTTTGGGGTCATGGGTCTCTTTGCACAAGCACTTCGTTGGCCGGGAGCCATCTTGGCAACAGTTTTCATTGTGGCACAGCGATACACCAGCAAAGATCATCACAGCGATTCGTTGATGCGTGGACTCAAAACGCTTTGGGGTGCCATCGTGATTGGAATGGTGGTCTCTGGATTGGCGATGCTGACAGGAGATGCCGAAGATTTGTTGTTCATTCTATATTTCGAGACCTTTCCAGAGCACTGGCATGGAAACTTCGCCCCTCTGGATCTGCTTGGACGCATTCCAAGTTTCTTCAAAATGTGGAGCTTCTACACGGGGGGAATGCTGATTTTGAGCCTACCTTTTGTATTCAATCGCTACAACAAATCGATCACGCCACTGTTTTTGACAATGCTGGGGTATGGATTGCTACTGGGTACGATTGACCACCACCCTTCGCATTACTTTTTACCACTGGTCGCTTGTACCGGTCCCATTTTTGTTGCCAGTTCAACCTGTATTCCAAATCGAAATCACCAGCAGATATTCATCGGTCTTGGTTGCATTGGGGTTCTCATTTATTTATGGCTTGGCATCGTTTAAGCACATTGTTTTTCGTACTCGGCTGGTGGTTCACCAACCTTTGGTGGATCAGTCGCGATCGTTTATTGAGGGATGGCGATGAAGAAGGTCACGTCGGTGCCATGGAACTGTTCAAAGATCATTGGGTTGAGCAAGGGATTGGGCACTGGTTCTGGGAAATTTGGGCTGGAAATTATGGAGAGTATCCACCCTTGTTCGCTGGTTTAATGGGAGCTTGGTGGGGGGGTGTGACACAAATATGTGGAAGTGTCGCACCTGAGTCTGTCCTTGTGCGTGGTGTCCTGCTGATTTGGCCCTTTCTCACTGCACTGGCGGTATCGAGAATGGCACATAGACTTGGATTCAATTGGAAAGTTGCCCTAATCGTCACGTTGTCCATCCCTTTACAGGTCGGCTTGGGGCGACACTTTATGCCTGAAAACATGATGGTCGCTTTTTCTACCCTAGCCATCTGTGCATCCGTTGAGTGGTACAACAAACCCACGCTGAGGATGGCCAGTCTAATCGGTGCGTTTATGGGTCTAGGGTTGCTCACCAAGCAAACGATGATTCTGGTTTCGCCCATGGTTGTTGCTGTTGTGTGGCTAAACAAAGGGACCCATCGCCACCATGCCATACTCAGCATCGTTGTGACAAGCATCATTTTTGGTCCTTGGATATTTGATCAACTGAGCGCACAGTCTTTGTACCTGCTCAGCAGTTCAGAGAGCAAAATCGAAAGTTCGCTTTGGACACGCCTTGTGTACCCACCGATTACGCTGTTCTATGGTCTTGGAGTTCTGGTTCTACCAATGGGACTTGCTGTGAGAAAGATAGACAGAAGGCAGATTCCACTTTGGTTATGGATTTGGACCGGTACTTTGATTGTCTTCATGATTCTTCCCAAGCAATATCCGAGATTGCTCTTGGGTTGGTTGCCAGTGATTGGACTCTGGATCGCCCATTTGTGGAATAACCCATCGCACACCCCAAAAAGCATCGCAATTGGCTTGTTGGCAATCTACATACATACAATACACCCCGTTCAACATCGGGTTCAAGAATTCTATACCCAGACAGTGTTCTCCAGTGTTGACGATGGATGCCCACAAGTTTGGATGCGACCACCCAGTTCCAACGACGGACACCTGTTCCAGATTTCAGCACTGTTGGAAAAATACGTTGAGCCCCAAAGGGTTGTCATCAAAGGATCTCCCAACGTCCCCTGTGTCATTCAAACCACACACCCTTGGCGGTCTCACCTTGAGCCCTATCTACGACGCAGAAATCTGGATGCAGTCATCATCGACGTCACAGATATCCAAGATCCAGTGTGGCAAGATGCCGACATTCAGATAGAATGGAAAGGAGACACCATTGACGCTCCAATGATCTTGCACGTCGTTGAATAATGCCAAACGTCATTCACTGCACCATATACACCATGAGGTTGTTCATGTCGAATTCACAAATTCCCAATGAGAACAAAGGCCTGTTGGCTGAATTTATTGATTTTATCGTTCACAACAAAGCTTGGTGGATGACCCCCATTATTTTGGTGTTGATTTTGATGGTTGGATTCATCATTTTCTTGGACTCCTCTCCCATTCTGCCCTTTATCTACACTGTTATCTAAGGTGGTCTAAATGCTGTCATTGCTCACCCTCTTGGCCTGCAATGGAGACAAGAGTACAGATTCTGCTGTCCCAACACTTCAAGCCGGCACTCCACAGGCTGGTGTTGCGGAAGGCAAACTCGACATCCCCGTTGGCACTCCAATGGGTGGATACTCCAATCGATGTTTCTTTTTGGGTGGTGCCAGCACAATTGACGATCGAGAGAGTCAATATGCGGAGGCGTTTGCAACATCCACCGGTGTCCAAACATCGATTATGGCTGAGGCGCTGTGGTTGGAAAACGGCGATCAAGAGTGGATTCTGCTGACCATTGATGCAATTTACAGCAACGATGAACTCGTGAGAGAAGTAGAGCGACAAATACAAGCAGCCACCGGCATCGACGTGTATGGAAAAGTGGTCATTTCTGCAAGCCACACACACCACGCACCTGCCAATTACAGCGATCAAATCTCATTCTACCTCGGTGGAGATCGCTACAATGAAGAAATCTTTCAACGATACTCTGCCTCTTTATCGGCTCTAGCCATTGAGGCTTTTGAAAACAAAGTCCCTGCCAAAATTGGATTCGGGACGGTTCATGATTGGGATCCAAATGATCTGGTCTATCGAGATCGCAGAGGCGAAAATGACGACCTTCAATTTTGGGACGATATTGATGGCGCCTATAAAAATCCAGAACTGTGGATGCTCCGTGTAGATGATCTCGAAGACAATCCACTGGGGGTATTCTTCAATTTCGGTATCCACGGTACATCTTTGGGTGCAAGCAACCCCTTGTTCTCTGTCGACGCACCCGGACATTTGGAGTTTGCATTTCAAGAGCGCTTTGATCAGCCGGTCGTTGTTGGACACTTCCAAGGCGGGGGTGGAGATGTCTCTCCAGCAGGAACGTCTGAACACGGTCACCCATACGCTCGCATGGAAGGCATTTCGGAGTTTGCAGTCGACGCCTTCTATGATTTGTGGTCGAGCATTCCAACGTCAGACCAAGCGTTCACGTTGGAAACTGTGACGCGGTCCATCACGCAAGGACAAGAAGATATCCGAGTGACACGAAACGGCACCGTAGACTGGTACTATCCACCCTATCAAGAAGATTACGAACCAGACTTACAAATCTACGATGCGGAAGGCAACATCTTGTCACCACTCGATGAATGGAACACCCAATATGGCGCGGTGTTCTGTGGATACGAAGAACCCTTCATATCTTATGGTACAATCGGGGCGGATGTTTATCCTTACAACGGTTGCATCAAGGTCGATATGATGATGGGCTTATTGGGTGGCGTATTCAATTTTGCTGAATTTTTTCCCGATGGCGCACCTCTACCATTGCCTGCTTCGACCAAAGCACAGACGACTGCCTTAAAACTGGGCCCCGTCTCCATTCTCAAAGAAGATGGCACCGTGGTCAACGAAGACATCTTTATGGGGTTCTTTCCAGGAGAAGCCACCAGTTACTATGTGCGACATTACCGAGATCGAGTGTTGGAATCCTTGGGCTATAGCAACGTCATTTTGGGTGATTACGCCCAAGATCACGAAGGGTATCTGCTGATTCCAGAAGACTGGTTGCGGGGTGGATATGAACCCAACATCAATTTGTGGGGTCCCTTACAGGCTGAACACATGATGGAAGAGCACCTTGAAATGGCAACCCTGTTGGAAACAGAGCTGCTTGAGGATGCAAATCCAGACGGTGAATACGACAGCACATCCTACCCAGAGCGAGCGCTACCCACCCATGCTCCCGACACAACAGTGTTGGCAGGCACTGTCGCAGAAGTACTCTCAGAAGATTTTTACACGCCACTGGATACACCGGTACAAAGTCAACCAGACCCCATACTGTCACGCGTCCAAGGACTGGCTCAGTTCACGTGGGAAGGTGGCGATCCTGCAGTCGACGATCCCATCGTTGTCATTGAATTTAAGAATGAGGATGGTGACTGGGTTGAACTTCAAAGCAACAGCGGGCGTACAGTTGATGAGACCACGCCAGATGTGTTGCTCACCCATACACCAACCCCTCTCGCGCCTTTTGAGGATGCGCAAGATCACCAGTGGTGGGCAGGATGGCAAACTGTGTCGCCAACCTCTCCAAATGGTGACCGCATGGGACTGCCAGTGGGAGAATACCGAATCCATGTATATGGACACCACTTTGTTGGCGCTGAGAGCACCTACCCTTGGAGCATTGAAGCCTACAACATCACCTCCGACCCTTTCGTCGTGGAACCCGCAACCCTAACGATTGAAAGCAACGAAACCTTGTCGGAATTAACCATCGCACTGGATGGACCGACATGGGGCTATCGCTTGATCGATATTGAAGGGACATCTCAGGGAGCCAACCCACCACTTGGACTGTCGGTGATTCTCACCTATGCAGATGGCAGCACAGAAACTCGAAGTGATGTAGAATTGAGAAACGGCCAAATGCTATTGTCCAATGTCGACATCAACAACATTTCTCAAGCCGTTGCAACCGATGTGTTTGAAAATCAAGGAGTTTGGACGCCATGACAAAGAAGTTCATTGCCATCGCAGGAAACATGGGTGCTGGCAAAACAACCATGGTCCGATACTTGCACGGACATTACGGTGTGCATCCAGTATACGAGCCGTTCATGGACAATCCATACTTGGACGACTTTTACAACGACATGAAGCGGTGGGCATTTCATTCACAGATGTATTTCCTCACCCACAAGTTTCGATTGCACATGGAGATCGACAACACGGAAAACCAAACCATTGTTCTGGATCGCTCTATTTATGAAGATGCTGAAATTTTCTGTCGCAACCTCCATCGAGCAAAAAAGATTCCCACTCGTGAATTCGAAACCTACATGGAACTGTATGAAACAATGCAGCAAGCAATTCAGCCACCCGACCTCATGATTTATCTACGCTGTTCCGTGCGAACGATTCGAAAGCGCATCAAGCAACGAGGACGCCCCAGTGAACAAGCGCTCAGTACCAAATACATTCGAAACCTCAACAACCTCTACGAAGAGTGGATTTCTGGGTATAAACTGAGCCCTGTTCTCATTTGGGACTCTGACAACATGGATTACATCGCTGATTTGGTTCACAAAATTGAGTTTCACGAAACGATTCAAAAAGTCCTTCCAACCTGAATATATCGGTGCAAATATTGCCCATTTGAAATTGGGAATTTGCAATCAAACGGACTAAACCACATCTGTCAACCCTATACTCATGGAGAACAGATGCTTACTGGTCGTTTCAATACCCCACTTCCCACCAATGAACCCGTTTATGGATATACACCTGGGTCACCTGAACGCGCTGAACTCGAACAAGAACTTCAGGCTCGAAAGGCACAAGTTGTCGAAATCCCTTGTGTTGTCGGTGGAAAACGTATTTTTACTGGTAGAACTGTAGAGATTACAATGCCCTGTGATCACGGCCACATATTGGCAAAAGCCCACTTGGCAACACCAGAAGTGGTAGAAGAAGCAATTGAAAACGCCCTGAGTGCCCGCCAAGCCTGGAGTGAATTGCCGTGGTCTGAGCGCGTCGCCATCTTTCTAAGAGCTGCAGAACTGTTGCGCACCACGTGGCGTCAACGTCTGAACGCCACCACCATGCTCGGTCAAGCCAAAACCTGTCACCAAGCAGAAATTGACACAGCCTGCGAATTGATTGACTTTTGGAAGTTCAATGCCCACTATGCACAGCAAATTCTGTCAGACCAGCCTCAAAGCAATCCTGGAATGTGGAACCGCTTAGACTATCGACCGTTGGAAGGGTTCATCTTCTCCATCACCCCGTTCAACTTCACGTCAATTGCCTTGAATCTCCCAAGCGCTCCAGCCATGATGGGGAATGTCAACATTTGGAAGCCGTCCAATACCCAGTTGCTGTCTGCATGGGAAGGCATGTTGTTGATGGAAGAGGCAGGTTTGCCACCTGGGGTTATCAACTTCCTACCTGGAGAAGGTGCCGATGTGGGAGACATCGTTCTCGACAATGAACACTTGGCAGGTCTACACTTTACTGGCTCTACACAAACGTTTCAACATCTGTGGAAAACGATTGGAAACAACATCCACAAGTACCGTACCTACCCAAAGATTGTTGGTGAGACAGGTGGAAAAGACTTCATCATTGCACACCCTTCTGCCAATGCTCAACAAGTTGCCATCGCCATCTTGCGCGGGGCATTCGAGTTCCAAGGACAGAAGTGTTCAGCAGCATCTCGTGTGTATCTGCCCTCAAGCATGTGGGCACACGTGAAAACTGTATTGGAGGAAGAAGCACCCAAAATGAAAATGGGCGACACCTGTGATTTCTCCAATTTCTTGGGGGCAGTCATTGACGAGCGCGCGTTCAACAAACACAAAGAGTACTTACAAATTGCCCATGATACCGCAACCGTCGTCACGGGTGGAAAGGCACACGGAGAAAAAGGGTGGTTTATTGAACCGACCGTGGTCCAAGTAAACGACCCCAAGCATCGTCTCATGGCAGAAGAAATCTTTGGTCCCATCGTCACCATCTATGTGTATGAAGATGCCGACTTTTCAAAGATTTTGAACATTGCAGACGAGACCAGCCCCTATGCATTGACAGGTGCCATCTTTTCTACCGATCGATACGCCATTCAAGAGGCCTTGAGTACATTGCGCAACGCCGCGGGCAACTTCTACATCAATGACAAACCTACCGGTGCAGTTGTGGGACAGCAACCATTTGGAGGGGCTCGCGGTTCTGGTACCAATGACAAGGCTGGGTCTGCACAGAACTTGCTTCGCTGGGTGTCTCCAAGAACCATCAAAGAAACATTCAATGCCCCGACAGACTGGCGGTATGGCTTTCTTGGCTAAAAAGTCTGGCGTCAATCCAATACAGATGAATGCGTAAATTTGCGCATCGTTGACACTGCACCGAATTTAGACTATATTGTTCATATAACGAAAATGTCTTGTTCGGTGCATTTGTGTTTTGCACGGGCTAAACCCACGGCATTTACAGCAAATAGTTTGACTCCCATTCACAGGAATGGCATTGCAACACGTTGAGGACAGACCTGCTTTGGTGCATTGGTTTGGCTCTTCTATCGCAATACAGCACAATTTATTCAACACAGTTTTACACATACATTCTTGCCACCATTGGCATTTGTGAGCGTACATGCAAGTTCAACTCAGCAACCCAGTCATCGTGCAAGCAGACGGGAAAGTTCTCGTCGAAGCCAACCACAAACAATACCCTCAAGCACGAGAGTTTCTCACTCAGTTTGCCGAATTAGAATCCAGCCCAAACGCCTTACACACCTATCAAATCACCAATATTTCTCTTTGGAATGCAGCGTCGTCGAACTTAACAACCGAAGAGATTGTGTCTGGTTTGAACAAAATCAGCAAGTACCCCATCCCAAGAGAGGTTGAAGAATTAATTGCCGATACGGTTGAACGATACGGACTGGTTAAACTGCTTCCCAATCCAGACAATCCAGATGAACTCAAGGTGGCTTTTGAAACGCCCTACATTCAACGATTGTTCACGGCAGAACCCCTCGTTCAAGATATGCTCATCAAACACGGACGACGACGCGACGTCTCCTACACCATATCTGTAGCAAACCGTGGGGTGTTCAAACAACAGTGCCTCATCGCAGACTGGCCGGTTGAAGACCTTGCCGGCTTCCGTCCAGGAACTGCACTCTCATTTTCTTTAAGAGACCGCATTAAAAATACCGATGTGGTGTTTGAACCACGCGATTACCAATGGGAAGCCGCCAAACGATGGTATCAAGATGGGAAGTCCACCGGTGGATGTGGCGTGGTGGTGTTGGCTTGCGGTGGTGGAAAAACGATCGTTGGAATCAGTGCGATGTCCTTGGTCCAACGAAAAACGCTGATCTTGGCGACCAACCACGCTTCGGTCAACCAGTGGATTCAAGAAATCATCAGCAAGACAACACTGACATCTCGAGACGTGGGCGCTTACACAGCAGATTCTCGAGTTCTAAAACCTGTGACAGTCTCCACATACCAGATGGTATCCCACAAAAAATCCAAAGACGATGGTTTTGCACATTTGGACATCTTTGACAAAGAGGATTGGGGTCTAATCATTTATGATGAAGTACACCTTCTACCTGCACCCGTGTTTGGAGCGACTGCCAATCTACAAGCCATGCGTCGCTTGGGTCTCACCGCAACACTGGTTCGAGAAGACGGCAGAGAAACCGATGTGTTTACCCTTGTGGGACCGAAACGCTACGAACTCCCTTGGCAGGACTTACAAAAATTGGGGTTCATCGCCGCCATTTCTTGTATTGAGATTCACTTAGAAATGGATGGAGAACTCCGTACAACTTACGACAACGCGGCACCAAAAGATCAGTTCATGCTCGCGTGCTCCAATCCAAAAAAACTCGATGCAGTGCGCTACTTGTTGAACAAACACCGAAAAGACAACGTTCTGATCATTGGCACCTACCTTGAACAACTGAACATCATGAGCGAAGAGTTAAACCTACCGGTGATCACGGGAAAAACACCCAACCATGTTCGTGAAAACCTCTTTGCAAAATTTCGAAGTGGAAAAATCAAAACCTTGATCGTCAGTAAAGTAGCAAACTTTTCCATTGATTTGCCAGATGCAAATGTGGCCATCCAACTGTCTGGTACATTTGGTTCTCGACAAGAAGAAGCCCAACGATTGGGACGAATTCTACGCCCCAAAAATCTGAAAGGCAAAAAAGGCAAGAAGAACAAACCGGCAATGGAAAACAAAGCCTATTTCTATACCTTGGTTACAAAGGACAGCAAAGAACAGACCTTTGCGCTCAACCGACAAAAGTTTTTGGCTGGACAGGGCTATCGGTATCTCTTACACGACTTTGCCACTTTGCAATCCTCTACTTCAACCCCTTCATAATTGTTCACGGTCCTTCCATCTTTTCCCCATCTTTTTATCGTCCATACGATTCTCTCTACGCCAGTGCTGTATAGCTTGCCGAATTATTTTTGGAGTCAACAATGAGTTCCACCCCCGCGCCAAACAAATCCTCCCGCAAACATCAGTTCAAAAAGAAAAAATCTCGGCGCAATCGCTCGAACAAGAGCCGCTCTTCCAATGCCCCAAATTACCGCAAAGCCAACAAGGCAAGCGCTGTGTTGCAAAACCCTCCACACTACCCTTCAAACCTGTCAAAGGGACAGCGTGTCCAAAAACCAATGGGATTGCAAGAGTATTTGGAACAATTGCCTTCCAAACTGGTCACTGCGCTCTACAAAAGTACCGGCGGTCAACCCAGCAGAATCAACAATTTTGAACGCTTGGTTCAACTGACATCCAAAGCGTTAAGCCACGACACTCGCTTAAAGAGTTTGATAAAAGATCTCAAACCCAATCACCTCAACACGCTCGTCTGCTTGATTCAGTGTGGAGGCATCGCACACAGTGGTGACATCATTGATGAACTCATTCACTCTTACGGTGGGCGGGACAAGGACTGGGTCTCTGCCTTGGACAAACTTGGTAAGTTTGGACTGCTGGCCCGCTCCGCAACAGAAGGCGATGATTTCTTCTACATCATTCCAGAGCCACTTTTGCCTCTGCTCGAACACGCCTTACGCCATGACTTAACGGTCCCTACCTTTTCTCACGAAGGCGTAGAATTAGAGAGCGATGGAAAGTTGGCAACCCCCTTCGATTTCTCCTTGGTTGCATTGGCCAGTTATTTGCATCAAAAACCTGTACGACTGACGCAGCAACACGACATTCACAAAAATGACCGCGAAGAATTGGATGCCTTCTTTGGCCAGTTGTGGTCTTCAAACAGCGAACGGTTTGACTTTTTGCTGCACTTTTTGCTGGGTCACGGCATGTTGAGTTTTCAAAACATGCAATTAAATATTGTCTCCGGTGTCTTAGATGAGTGGCTGTCGATGTCACAATCTGATCGAACTGGGTTGGTCATGGCCAAATTAAACGAAGAGTTTGCGTTGGCAGAGTGGCTCTTGTGGGTTGTACACCAAGGCAAAGGCGAATGGCTTCCAGCACATCCACTCCAATCACTGTATCGACGTTGGATTCGAGGAGAAAGATGGCGACAACGTTTTTATGGAGAAGATTGGTCAAAGCAGAACACCGATGACATTCCTTCTTTCGCCACCCTACTTCGATATGGATTTTTAGAACGTGGAGTCTGGGGGCAAGAAACTTTTTATAGACTCTCTGAAATGGCACGATCTTTGATTGTACCCGAGAAAAAGAACGAAGTTGGGAAGTTCTACCTCACCCCAAATTTTGAAATCGTGGCACCCATTGGCACCCCTGCTCAATTGCTGTTTAAACTCGGTGAACTCTGTGAATTTAGCAATTGTGACCGTGCCAACACCTACAAACTCACCGTTCAATCAATTGAAAAGGCAAAAGAAAAAGGCTGGAGACGCGATGAAGTACTGCAATTCTTCACGCGATACAGTCAGTTGGGCATCCCTGAAAATGTCAACTTCACACTGGGCAAATGGCTCGGCAAAGATCCTTCAGCAACATTTCACAATGTGCTGATGTTGACCATTCAACGACATCAAGTGCAAATGTTTGAATCGAATTCTGCATTCAAGCCGTTCATTGTCCATCGATTCATTCCAGGTATGTATGCTGTACATCCAGATAAAAAAGAAGAATTGGAATCTGAAATGGTAAAAGCGGGAATATTGTTTGGTGACAATATCATTGACTATCCTCAAGACCACGACCTACATCAGGACAAAGAGCGCTTGTCGCAGCAAGTGGAGGAAGCCCGTCAACTCAAGCAAACCTTACTCGAATTGGCAGCACCAACCAGTGTTCAGCCCTATGAACTGTGTCATATATCAGAATCCAAGAATAGAGAAGATGTACAACAGGTTCGAACAACAGGGTCGCATTGTAAAAGAATTTGTACAGAGGCCATAGAGTCCAATCAACACATTCGATTGGAATACCCTCAAAAGTCTGGAATCCCCGTTTGGATGACCATCATTCCAGAAAACGTATCCATCAGTCCAAATGGGAATGCCATCTTGGTTGGACGAGTCTTGGAAACCAATCGCAAGCTGAGTTTTTCATTGAGTAAAGTTCTCAATATTGAATCCATTGCATCACAATAAATCTGATGAACAGACACGATCGAGGCGGTCGATGCAAGCAAAGAACACTGTAAAGACTTCTTCGCTTGGGATATTTCACCCAATCTTGACGAACGATAGATGGGTTGTGTTTGAATTGTGCACTATATTGGAATAGATTTTGAACTGACACGTCAATTGGGTTTGATTTATCACAGACATGGTTGCCAATTTTCAATCCATCACAGAATACACTATGAACAATCGTACATACCAAACTGAACTCACCTCTTTGAGAGATGTTTTGTCCAAACTCGATCAAGAAGATGTCGACTTGACAACAGCGATGCGTCTGTACAACGAGGGCGTACAGTACAAAAAGACTTGTATGGACACCTTGGATACTTTAGCGGGTGAGGTCAAACGGTCTTCTCAAACAACCGTTGTAACTGGTGATGGCTCACAGAAATTAGACACCATCTTTGGCGACTTAGAAGACATTGAGAATTCGATGGATGCTCTGTCCGACACAGATATAGAGGCAACAGTCGAACTGTTAATCCAAGCGGAAAAACTTCTTCAAGCCGGAGAAGCACACGTTCAAGCATTGGCTGAAGAGATAAAAAAGTCCCAACAGACAACGAGGGCAAACGATGTTTGACAACGTAGGAAAAGGAAATAGCGAAACCACAAAACGACAAGCGGGCTCCCTACTTGCGTCCGTCTTGATCAATGGTGGGATACTACTTGGATTGGCTTGGTTGGGCTCTGAAGTTGTCGAAGAAACTATGGACGATGAACCTGTAGAGATCACACTGTTTGAGGCTGCTCCTCCACCCCCGCCCCCTCCTCCACCCCCGGGAGGCGGAAAGAAACCCAAGAAAACAAAGCCCAAACAGGAAAAGCCGAAAGAGGTAGAGCCTGAGCCTGAGGAAGTTGAACCAGATCCTGAAGAAATAGAAGAACCCGAAGAGGAAGAGCCTGAACCTGAAGAAATTCCAGAAGAGATTGAAGAAGAAGGCGAAGAAGGTGGTATGGAAGGCGGCGTTGAAGGTGGTGTCGTTGGCGGTGTTGTAGGCGGTGTCGTCGGTGGTGTTATCGGTGGGCAACTCGGTTCAAATGGATTCAGTTCGGTACACTGGTCGGATGTCAAAATCAAGAGACGCGTACAACCCAAGATGCCACAGGCGGCAAAGGCCCTCAATATTACAGAGGAAACCTGTCAGGTCCGCTTCTACATCGACCTCAAGGGAAAACCTGAGAAAATCGACGTACTCAAATGCTCGAAAATCTTCCATGCCTCTGTCATGGAAGCCGCCGAAAAATGGAGGTTTTATCCAATGCGTTCGGCGAACAATCAAAAAGTCAAATCCACATTCATCTTGAACATCACATTCCGTTTAAAATAATTTCTCGCACTTTCATAGAGGTAGATCATGATCCTCCGCACAATTTCAATAATTGCACTGCTGTCTTTGTCCACATTCGCTTCTGCAGAAGAACCCCCAGCGAACCCTGCCACAAACACCGAAGTTCCAACGCCGACTGCTGAAACCACGCCTACCCCTACCGACAATGGCACGGACGCTTCTGGTGCTACACCATCTGCACCGACTGGTACTGGTGAAAAGACAAACGAAGCCGTAAACGAAGCCGCAAATGGAGATGCTCAACCCACTGAGGGAGACGGCAACAATACTGAAGGAGAAGCCAACAATACGGAGTCTGGTGAGGGAAGTGTCAACGATGGCAACCAAGAAGGCACTGACGGTCAAGCGCCCATCGCACAGGAACCAGTGACACAAGAGCCCGTCACACAAGAACCCGCCACAAAATCTGAGAGCGAGCCCGTTGCAGAAGAAGAAGGACACAGCGCAGGTGGACACTTCACCGTTGAAGCAATGTGGAGTCAATCCAGTGGTCCTGTACGATCGGTATTGGGAACATTGTTGTTTATGTTGGTCGCCGCGATGGGTGTTGGACTCGAGCGTCTAATCACTTTACAAAGCGCCCGGTCACAATCTCGACGATTGGCTGGTGAAGTGGGTGCCCTGCTCAACGAAGGAAAGATGAAGGCCGCATTGGATGTCTGTGGTCGTGAAGACATGGCAAAAAGTTATTTGGGACACATGCTAGCGGCTGGACTGACCGAGTTTTCCAGTAGAGAAGACCACTATGGCATTGATGCTGTTGAGCGAGCCATTGAAAAGAACGCCATCACTGAAACTGCCTCTCTGAACAAAGGGCTCAACATTTTGGCTACCGTTGGTTCCACTGCCCCTTTCGTTGGACTGGTGGGTACAATTTTCGGTATCATCAACGCCTTTGGACAAATCGGAGCCGAAGGTGGCGCCGACTTGACAACCCTCGCCCCTGCCATCGGGGAAGCATTGATCACGACAGCCTTTGGAATCATTGTGGCCATCGTTGGTGTATGGTTGTTCAACTACTTTACGGCATTGATTGGCAGCATCACAAATGACATGGCTGAATCATCACAAGAGTTGATTGATTGGTGTCACAAGCGCATTTTGCCTCCACAAGAAAGCAAAAGTGCAAAATAAGCACTGATTACAGGAGGTCTGTACCATGGGAATGAATGTTGGAGGCAATAAAGGTGGCCCAATGGGGGACATCAACGTCACCCCCCTCGTGGATGTGGTGTTGGTATTGCTCATCATCTTTATGGTGGTCACACAGATGCTACAGAGTGGCGTAGAAGTCAAACTTCCCTCGGCAAGAACAACCACTTCGGTTCAAGATGTCGGTCAGCACCTGGTGATTTCCATTCGACCACCACTCAAAAACAAAACGATTCCCAGAATGTATGTAGATCGACTGCAAAGCAATCCAGAAATGCTGGTCAGTGACATCAACGATGCGTATGCCGACAACCCTTCTCGATCACTGCTTGTCAAAGGCTCCAAAGACCTCCAATGGAAGGAAGCCTACAGTGTTCTCAAAACCATCAGTGAAGGTGGAATGACAACGATGCTTCTCGCCACAGAAAAGGAAGAGTAGAATGGGCAAAAAGAAGAAAAAGACCAGCATACTTCAGCAAGAAAGCAAAAGCGCGGTTGGAGACATCAATGTCACCCCATTGATCGACATCGTACTGGTGTTGCTCATCATCTACATGGTTGTCACTCCAGTCATGACGCACCAGATGGACATCAATCTGCCTGAAAAGACCGAAACGGTGCCAGAAGACAAAGTGCCTACAGAACAGTTGTTGGTGGCTACGTGTGAAAATGGCAGCTACACTTTCAACCGCAAGGCCTTAGAACTCAACGCCCTCACCGATGCGGTTCGCAAAAAAATCATCAAAAAACGGGCAGCGGGTGAAAAGCCAGTTGTGTTTGTCGATGCCCATCCTGACTCGGACTATGCCGCCGTCGTCAAACTCATGGATGCCGTTCGCGACGCAGGAAATCAAGCCAATATAAAGGTCAAAATTGGACTGGCATCACTCAAGGAAACAGATGATTTTGTCGCCTGCACAGCTCTACCACCAAAGACTGAAGCCCTGACTGCCCCTCCTACCGAAGGTGCAACTGAAGGCGCACTATGACTTCATTTGACCTAAGCACATGGGGGCAATCTCACAAAGAGTCTTTGCTTCAACGACTGCGAGACTGCTTTGGCAACGAAGCAAGTCACCTACATGAAGCGTGCCTCTACCCCATAGAAACGGGTGGCAAAAGAATACGCCCTCTCTTTCTCTTTGCCGGTCTTGAATCCCTGGGTCAAACAGTGTCGGCCGATGCAATTACAGCGGCAGCGGCCATTGAACTCATTCATACATATTCCTTGGTACACGACGATTTGCCCTGTATGGACGACGATGACTTTCGTCGTGGAAAAGCAACCGTTCACAAGCAATACAATGAGGGCATCGCTGTACTGGTCGGAGATGCCTTACTGACAAAAGCATTTGAGATTCTTGCAACAGTCGCGCCACAGCACATTGCCAACTTGGTATCCGTTCTGGGACAAGCAGCCGGAAGCATTGGAATGATTGGTGGACAAAGTTTGGATATTGGATTTGAAGGCCCCGTTGAAGACTTGGACAGGCTGACATTGCTTCACCGTCGAAAAACAGGTGCCTTAATTGCCGTTGCCCTAGAGATGGCGGGCATACTGGGCAATGCTTCTACTGAGCAACGCACTGCACTTGTCGAGTTTGGAAAGCACATCGGTCTTGCTTTTCAGTTGGCAGACGACATCTTGGATGCCGAGGAAGACGCTCAAGAAGATGGTCCACCCAGTTTCGTGAAACTCATGGGACAAGATGGCACACAGCAGGCAGCCAGTCAAGCAATGAAGAACGCTCTAGACGCTTTGAAAACATTGCCCAATCCAGACGCTCTTGAAGCGCTCGCCAACTTTACAGTGCACCGCACACACTGAGTACTGAACGAGGAGATCACCGTGGCCAAAATGCGCTTGGATCAGTTGTTGGTGGAAAGAGAGTTGGTTCCCAGTCGCAACAAAGCCCAAGCCTTGATTCAGTTGGGAAAGGTACTGGTCAATGAGGTGGTGGTTGAAAAATCGGGCACCCAAGTCAAACCAGACGTCACCATTCGAATTCGAGGTGATCAACAGCGTTTTGTATCCAGAGGCGGAGAAAAATTAGAAGGGGCACTGGCTCATTTCAAGATCGATTGTACCGATTTGATCGCTACCGATATTGGCGCCAGCACAGGTGGTTTCACCGACTGTTTGTTGCAACGCAACGTTGGAAAAGTATATGCAATCGACGTTGGATACGGTCAACTGGCTTGGAAGATCCGTCAGAATCCGAACGTCGTCGTGATGGAACGTTGTAACGCCAGACATTTGGAATCCTTGCCTGACCCCATAGACTTGATCGTTGGGGATGTGTCCTTCATTTCCATCACCAAAATTTTGCCGGCCATGAAACGAATTGCAGCACCAAATGCCTTGGGGGTCTTGCTGATCAAACCTCAGTTTGAAGTCGGAAAGACTGGAACAGTTGGAGGATTGGTAAAAGATCCAAAGATTCGTCAAGCCGCCATCGACCGCGTGACAGCAGAGTTTGAAGCCGCTGGATGTACGATTGTCGGACACGTTCAGTCATCGATCGCTGGTGCAAAAAAAGGCAATGTTGAGGAATTGGTGTGTTTGCATTTTCCGTCCTAATACCCCTTTTGCATCTTGGTTGTACATCAGAATCTACCCCTTCTGGTTTACCGACATCCATTCAATCTCAAGAGTCTTGGTTGCAAACCTCTCGACAAGTCCGCTATCCACTGACAAAAACACAAACCTGGGAAGGCTGGATTCTTCACCCAAACACGACTGCGACAGAGGTTACATTGGTACACTTCACCGAGCATCCCACCTTTGAACGTTGGATTGAGTGCATTCGTCAACACAGCACTCCGAACCACATTTGGTTGGAACAAAGCAATGACGAACTGACACTAGAGTACGCAAAGAGCATTGCTCCAACACTTCCCATCAACCGAATTGCTTGCTGATGTCTTGGCTTGAACACCTGAAGATTATGAATCGTGCACGCAAAAGTGGCGATTTTTTCCCCAGTGTTGGTCAAGTTGCACACCCCGCACCCAAAGGTTCATACGAAGATCCAATCGGGGGACGATGGTGGACGCGCCTCGGTGATGAAGTCCACTGGTTTCGACACACGGCCCATCACCTTACGCTGCCAAGGTGGCCGTCGATGCACATTGTCCAGATAACCGATGTACATTTACGGACTGAAGGTCCTTTTTTAGAACGGTGCATCCATGAAATACAGGGCTTAGAACCAGACTTAATTGTCCTCACTGGCGACTTGATCACCAAAGATTGGACGCAACGATCTGTCGAACGATTTTTACAAGCACTGTCGGATGTGCCCAAACTCGCCATTTTAGGAAACTGGGAACATTGGGTCGCAGGAGACCTGAACGATTGGAAATCTCTATTGGCGAAATACAACGTACAGTTATTGATGGAAGACATCCACACAATGAACTTCAATGGTGTATCTCTGCAAATTGTTGGAACCGATGATCACTTGGCAGGACAGAGCAACCCCAAACATCTATTGACACTGCTCGACGATGCCCCAACCCTTTGTCTCACACACTCTCCTGCACACTTTGATGCCTTGGCGCATCAGCCCATTGACTTGATTTTGGCAGGACACGCACATGGCGGACAAATACGGCTTCCAAGACTTGGTGCGGTGTGGGTGCCCAAAGGAACTGACCAATACATCGCAGGATGGTACCATCGACAAAACACTCACCTATTTGTCTGCCGTGGGATGGGATGGTCCGTGGCTCCGTTGCGGTGGAACTGCCCGCCAGAAGTCGCCCACATTTTTATCAATCAAGCAATTACAGAGCCAATATAAGCAGCAGCCCAATCGCAATGAGCATTCCCACAACAAAGTACACTTGCTTGCTCTTGATGTTGTTGAGTTCTTGATGAAGTGCCGATACTTCTGCCGATATCTGTTGTGTCACTTCCGACAAAGAGTTGATGATTCGATCTTCTTCAGCCTGTGATTCATACTCTGATTCCAACTGTTCTACGGCCTGACGCAATGAGTCGGGAACATCCAAAATCGATTCCAACATCCATTTTGCAGAGGTCAACTCTCGTTCAGCGATGCAATACCGCATCATGATGAGCCCAGCCTCTTTTAAGCCATCGTTGGCAATCGTGTTGGTCGAGTCCAACAGCATATACCCACCAAAAGCGGCACGCGTTTGCATGTACAGTTGAAAAATGTGGGAATTGGTTGCCGGCACAAAGTCTCCCCGATCAATAGCCTGCAACTCTTCGAGCATCGCCAACCCCTGATCCAGCAGAAAACGCTGTTTCCAAACGTCCAACGCCCCTTGGAGAGCATGGGAAAACTGGCGAACCGACTTGTAGCGTTGTTCCGGATCTTTGTGACAGGCCTTGTTGCAAATATCGCCAAATCTTTTAAACTCGGCCGAATAGGTCTTCGGCTCACACAGCAACACTTGATTCAACACACCTGAAGGCGTAGGGGCATCGTGCCTCTTTTCACCTGTAATGATCTCATGAAGCGTCGCACCCAGCAAGAAAATGTCACTGCGTTCATCAACGGAATGGGATGGTTTGTCGGAGACCATCTCCGGAGCCATGTAGCACAACGTACCCACCACCATACTTGGAGACGCATCTCGATTGTTCATATCCAAGGCAATGCCCCAGTCCAGCAAATAGATTGCACCATGATCACAAATCATGATGTTCTCAGACTTGATGTCGCGGTGTAAAATGCCCTCTTGATGAGCATATGCCAAGGCATCGCACACCTTCAACAAAACAGGAATCGACTCGTCCACTTCAAGTTCAAACTCTCTCCATTCCTCAAGTTTCTCTGACAGGGTAAAACCTTCCAGCCATTTGAGCACAACTTGAAACTGGTTTTCTTCTTGAAGAATGTCATAAATCGGCATGATGTTGGGGTGCTCGAGTCGAGCCGTAATGAGAGACTCGTGCAACAACAAACCATCGTATGCGGCATTGCGATTTTTGTTTTCCTTGAGGGCAACCCGCCTATCAAGGGTGCGTTGGTGCCCAAGATAGATGTTGCTCATTCCACCTTCGGCAACCTTCTCGCCCTTGTGGTACCCAGTTTGTAGTGCGACAGGTTCAAGTGAAGACTGCTGAGAGAGCATGGCATATTGAGAACCTGCAATGGTAAAATTCACGACATCGTCGGAAGTGCGTTCAAACAAATGTTCCAACATGACGGTCGCGGTCGTGGACATGATTCTCCTGGTCTCATCTCACTATATCACGTTCAACCCATATCGCATTCAACCTATATCAACGAGTTTCATACTACTTGTACAAACTGAAATCGGACACCGATTCTCAAAAAATCCATCGATAGTACAATGTGGCTTGGGTATTGTTCGCATCCCCAGTAACAAATTCACCGTATACACGTTGCAACAACAACCACTCGAGCGTCACCTCGTTGATGTTCTCGCCTTCTTCTGCCCAATAATTGCGCATGTAAGAGAGAAACATCGTATCTGACAACGTTTTGCCAACGCGGAACATACCCTCCGTTGGATCCCAATCCACATTGTCCACAACCGAACCACCCAACGCATCTCCAACTGCACCACTCATCGATGTCAAGCCAGCCTGAATCAAGACCGCCCCAGTTTGACTTTCTGAGCCAGCAAGTTCTTGACTGGGTTTCCCCAAAAGCAACAATGTCACGATATCGGTTTGATCAAAAGGATAAGGTGAATCAATGGCCTCAAAAGCCAAATCCATCTCATCAACCGATCCTGTCACTGCAACCCCAATGCGACCGTATTCCCCAAAGGACTTGTCTGCAAACAAATTGAGTTCAGGATTGTACACATCCAGTCCTGAAAAGACAATATCGCCCTCACCCAGAGAAAACTCTTTTCCCATCGTGACAAAGGTACCACGCAAGGTTGTCACAGTCCCCAATACATCTGGTTGTCCGAATTTCCATCCTACATCCAATACCCCTCTCAATTCCGCATCCACACGAACCTCGGAAATCTTGGACGCGGCTTCTCCATAGTCATTGGTCATGGGCATCGTCGTATGCACCACCACGCGATCACCCAAATCTACATTGATGCTGCCATGCAATCCTTCTAAAAATTCGTTCAACCAATCGTCCACTGCTGCCGTTTGCGTCACAGGTCGACTATTCCGATGAATCGTAAAGTCACTGGGCAAAGACAACGACGCTCCTTCTTCAAAGAATTCTCGCCCCAGTCTTACAGCAGCCTGATGAACATATGCGTCCCCTGTAAAGGATAACCCCTCAGCCGCCTGTAAAACCTCAATGGAGCCTGACACAACCGCTTGAGCCATGTCCGTATTGATTGCGGGAAACTCATCCAACCCCAATCGTGCCGTTGCCCTTATTCCATCTTCTGAGTACGTCGCGGTAGACCGCAGTCCAAATCGTCCCCACGAGGTTAAATCCAACGGACCCGCATTGAGATATCGTGCTTCACCATCCAACTTTTGAAGAGAGAGTTGGCCATTTTCCATGACCACTTCTGCATTGATGTGCTGATACTCTGTGCCAAGACTTGGGAACTGAAATCCAAGGTCTTCAATTTCTACCAAAGCATTCATCAGTGGATCTGTCATCGTTCCATCCACAAGAATATTGCCTTGGATTTTTCCGTATTCTTGACGAACATCCGGCACAAAAATTGACAAGAAGGTTGCGGGTACCTGTTCTATATCCAATGTCGAAAACAGTGCATCGGTCTCCAAATCATAGTTCACTACCCCCTCAATCACACCTTTGCTTTGAAAATCCAGTTTCAATTCCCCGTCCAACTTGGATTCCGACACTGCAATCCGAAGTCCACTATCCGAACTCAAACGATGTTTTGCCAGTCTGACTTTTGGCACAGAGACTTCGGCATCCAAGGTCCAATCTTCTGGTGTCATTTCGAACATAATATTCGATTCTATCTTGCCACGACCCAAATCAGGAAAGCCCATCCATCGCCCCACACGTTGCAAATACAGGTCTCGACTCTCCATTTGAACGCTGACAGATTCAAAGGCGTTCACGGTTGTCTCTCCGTTCAAGACCTTTGACAAGTGAGTTTGCCCTTCAATTTCTGTATGAAAACGCTCATACAAACCATCCATCACTTGGACCGTGCCAGACAATTGATCAGACTCGTGCTGCACTGTTGCAAACCATCGAACGCGTTCTCCCTGTACACCGACAGCAACATCCCCTTGCCCTACAACGTTGAACTCTGGCTCACAGGCTGTTCCTTCGATGCGTATTTCAGCATTGGACACCATATCAATGCTGGGAAATACTGGAATCCAAGTACTGAGTTCCTGCCAATTCCTCTCAAGGAGGACAATGTGCCCACTCAATGAATCTTCACAACTGGGTGCGGTATCAACCATTGGAAGCAATAGTGAGCCCTGCAGCAACTTTTGGTTCTCATGCTGAACGGACATGCTGGTCTGTATGCGTTTTAAAGAACCAGCAACATCTACGTAGACATCCACATAATTTGCCAAGTCCGGACTGTTGATATCTTTAAGTAGAAGATAATCGCCCTCTTGAAACCTTCCTTCCTGCCCAATCAAATGAATTGAACCGAACACCTGACCAGAAACATCCATGGGAATGGTATCTGGTCCAACAAAGGCATTGCTCAACGCGCGTAGATACCCCACCTCCAAACGTTCAATCTCAATTCCCACATCGGGCTCAGCATTTTGCTGATCAACCACCAAATGAATATCTCCGACATCTCCCACCAATTGCAGGTCAAGATTCCCCACGCCCCCCTCGGTCAGTTCAAAGGACACACCATCTTTGAGAGACCACCCTTCTTCTCCAACAGGCACAAAATCCAGTCGATCAATGCTCCAAATCCCCTCGTTCAAATCCGCTTTGGCACGTGACTGAATAAAGGTTCTGTTCTTTCTAAGTAGGTGCAAATTTGCCAGTAACTGGTTGTCTTCCAATGCAAACTCGATGTTGCCACCATCAACAACATATTGTGCGGGTACCAACATCAGTTGTCCCACCGTCATGTCTTCCGTTTTCAGTTGTGGACCCGAATCTGTCATTTCAAAATCAAAACCACCTTCCAAATCCTTGAGGTGAAGGGTTCCGTCCCCAACATAGACATTGGATATTGTGGGGGTACCCGTGACCCGAATCTTCCCGTTTTCAAACACATCGAGCACTATATCAGATAGCAAATCCGGTACATCCACCCCCACGGCCTTTGTATTCTGAGCCCCAACGGTATTTTCTAGGTGCAAAGCCGAATCTTTCCAAAATCCTTGAGACTGAATTTCCGCTTTCTCAATCGACATTCCAAGCCCATCCGAAACACCTTCTAATTTCAGACTCCCCGTGAGTTCTGCCTCAATGCCTGTATCCCAGTTGACTGTCACCAAGTGTACACTTTCCCCACGCACCGAATACTTGGGCAACCACGAAGATACATTCTCAACCGTTGTTTGCAATTGAATTTCTGCCTTTTGAGTCAAGCCATCCACCTCGCCCGTTAAACCGAGGCGCCCTGAAGGATGATCTATGGTAAACCGCTCAATCAAAAGTTGCCCTTTGTCCAATCGGAGAGCAGTTTGCACATCCAACAACTGCTCATTCCAAACAATGGGATCCACCAAACTCCCCGACACTGTACCAACCAAATTCTGTTGCCAATCCAATCCCGTGCCACCAAAAACAAATTCTCCCTGCAAGGTTGTCTGCTCAATGTCGGTAAACCAGTCTTGCAATACCGTATCGTTTAGAGAGAGTCTCCCCTCCCAATTTTCATCGGCTGGTTCCAGTGTTGCATCTACAGAAAGCCCAACATCACTGTCCAATCTCGCCAATACTTGTTGTGCCGTTCCTTGAATCTGAACGCGACCAGCCAATGGTTTGCGCAAGCCGATTGGTGATTCCAACAGCCCCATTGCTTCTGGTTGGATTTCCCACGTTGCATCCACTTCCCCACTGATATCGGATAGTATGTTTTCGACAGTCCCCCTGATTTCAATTGCCCCCGTACTGTGCCCCACTCCAAGCGCAATGTCCAAATGCTTGCCATTTCCGACAATTCGACTGTGCGTTTTGACAGTGCCGAATTCCTCAACAGCAACTTGTATATCGTGCAATGTCCAATCGAGTTGGTCTCCCTGCTTCCAAGATGCCCCCATATCGAAGTTCCAACCCACAGTCTGTTCAAACAAATCCACTTGGCCATTTTGAACCTCGACAATGGGTACGATGACATCAATCCCCAAATTGGGCCATTGGACATCTGTTGAATCAGTACTCTCTGTGGGTGGAAACAGTGTGTGCCAATTCAACGTACCATCATCCATTGTTGAAATCTGAACTGAAGGTGAGTCCAGTACACAGAACAGTCGAACCTCTTTGTCCCACGCCCACTCTAGGGACAACTGTTTAAACCAAAAAATAGGCGCATCTCCGATGGCAGAGACACTGGTATTTTCAAAAACAACCCCATTCCAACCAAGCAATGTCATGCCACCAATTTCCAAATTTAGATTTGGAACTGACGCTTCAGCACCCACCTCGATCAACTGCGCCAATGAGCGGTTTCCCCACCGAGTTTGCAGAGCCATCGCCATTGAAACAAATAGAGTCGCAATCGTCAAAGCCCCATACACCAATACACGAAGCGTTAGTAACTTTCGGAAAATGCGAAATGCAGTCGGCATTTGTCCTCCAGTACAAACAAGGGATCATCTTTCAAGCGACAGGCCATATCCAATCTCAGAGGACCAATGGGACTGCGATAACGAAACCCAGCACCGACCGATGGCTGAATATCAGAGGGTTGTACATCCGATAGCGTTTCCCAAACACGACCGGCATCCGCAAAGATGGCAAATCCCATATCCGAAGGAAAATATTGTCGATACTCAAGGTTTCCAAACCCCATCACAGTCCCACCCACCGGTACAACCGCGTTGGAATCCACGCATGGTTCAGTCTCACACACATACGGACCCAGTCGTTGTGCCTGCCAACCACGAACGTCACTTCCACCGCCCAAAAAGAAAAACTCAGCGTCTGGAGCATAGGAATTGCCAACGATGGGACTGTAGGGAATCAAGCCCCCCATACTCCAACGATAGGACACCACTCCATCTACAGAGATGGGTGTCTTGGAGCGCTGTACTCGCCATTGACGTATTGTTTTGCCAGTTCCTGGAATTCTCACTTGACCAAGGTTGAGAATCGGAATGAAGCGTCGAACCTCTAATTGAACTTTGGAATAATCGTAGTCCCCACCCAATAAGCGACTGGCTTGATACGTATGTAAGGACAAATATCGACCCTGACTGGTGAATACGGGGTCATTTCGTCCATCCAAGACAACCTGTTGTCCGATGTATCCGAGTTGAACCACATCTTCCAAACTATCGTCTGGAACACGTACATCAAAATATGTAAACCCCGTAAAGTAATAGGACAACTGTGCATCCACAACCGAATACAATCGAGAATCCAACGGTTCTTTCCAAGAGAAATACGGAGCCACTTTGGGCGAACTAAAACGATACGCCGGCTGAATTCCCATCTCATAGTCCAATTCAACTCCGATTGCCCACATCGGATTTAGAAACCGTGGATAAAAGAGTCTTGCAACGTGATGCAACGTCGGTCCCGCCATTAGATCCGTTGTCGACAAGGTTGGATAGGCGGCGTAACCAGCCTGATTTTCAAGGTCCAATGACAGCAATCGATTGCCCAAATTAATGTGCGAGAAATCAAATGAGCCATAGACAGAAAAAAGACCACTGTCCACATTTCCACCAACCCCAACTGCGGCCTCTCTCTTCTTTCTCTCTGACAAGACAACTTGTACAGGAATTGTGGTATCTCCAGTGAGTACGGGGGTCACGGTGACAACTGAAAATTGATCCAAAGAAAATAGGCGCCGTTGAAATTGAGACAATTTGGAAGCTCGAAAGATGCTCCCTTTGCGAAAAGGAATCTGATCCTTCAACACCGCATCATCAATCGTAGTGCGCGTCAACCACTCTACCTCACCAAACTTGCACGATGGACCTTCTTGAAATCGTACGACCACATCCGCAACATATTCCGATGGCCTATCTGTAATCGATTCATAGGGGGTAGCCAGTTGCTCTAAGCACCAATCACTGGTACAAGAGTCCAGTTTGGACAATACGTCTTCGCACCACGTTTTCTCATTGAGTAAACAATTTGCTCGGACCTGTTGAGACAAACACATCCCTGTCTGTTCGACGAGTTGATGACAATTGCTGGGCCATACATCCACAGAAACATCCACATTGGCGTATGCGTAGCTTCGATTTTGCGCCAGAGATAGCAAATCCAATTCCGATTGCTCAATCAACGCCCAATTCAAAGGGTCACCAACAGACAAAGCCAGTCGCGCGTCCAGTTCGCGTTGCAACAGCACCTGACTGTCTCGTTGCCAATCAATGGAACGCACGTGTACCTGATCGCCCTCTTTCACATGTCCGGTTACCATCACCCTAGGGTGTCGATGCCAAAACCGTTCTGGCTTTGTATGGATAGACCACCCAAGAACTTTGGCGTTTATGTATCCATGCTGAGCATACCAATTCTCAATGCGCCACGCATCAAGTTGAAGTGTCAACGGATCATAGGGCGCAACCGACTCTTTCTGTCGAACCGTCTGCAACCACGCCGTTTCTTTCTGGACCATTGCCGAACGCAAATTTTGATCGTTGGTTAAAGAAAATGGATGTCCATTGCCATCAAATTTTACTTTTGAAACTGTGGCTGTACCTTTGGGCGCGCACCCCATCAATGAGAACAGCACAACAAACATAGAAACAGTGTATCCAATTTTATCTACAGTGACGATACTCAAAAAACCAAAAAGAGAGACCGTAGCCTCTCTTTGTTGAATTCCAATCTCCGATTAGAGCATCTGAGAATAGTATTCCACCACCTGCTGAAGATCTACATCGAATGGCAAATCGTTGAAGGTTGGCTTTTGAACTTTCTTACCAGAAGCTTTCTCCAAATCTCTTTCCAAGTACTCTGGAGGATTTCGGTGAGTTGCTTCTTCCAAACGACCACGAATGAAATCTGTTTGAAGACTCTTTTCGCGAATGGAGATTGTCATGCCGTCTTTTACTTGGTAGCTTGGACGGTCTACTTTGTGTCCGTTCAACATGATGTGACCATGCACAACCATTTGACGGGCTGCAGGAATTGTCGGTGCAAAACCAAGTCGCCAGATGACATTGTCCAAACGTGATTCCAAAAGAGTGATCAAGTTCTCTCCAGTGGGTCCCTTACGACGAGCAGCTTCAGTCATGTACTTCTTGAACTGCTTCTCACCCACACCAAAGTGGAAACGAAGCTTTTGCTTTTCTTGTAGACGAATTTTATAGTCAGAAGGCTTTCCACGACGCCCACCACCATGTACACCGGGAGGGTGTTGACGATGCGCTTTTCTTACTTTTCTAGTCAAACCTGGAAGTTCTACACCAAGTGCACGACAAATCTTTAATCTGGGTCCTCGATAGCGAGCCATAAATCCAATCCTGTTGTATTGTGTTATTCAATCATATAAGTGATTACAGCGATTTGTATTCAACTGTAAAAAATGCAACATACCACAATTATCGCATTTCACCATCTCTGTCAAATGATTGATCCCAATATAGATGAAGTCGGATCCAGTCGATGCAAATTGTGTTATAATAACTTTTATGAAGATGTCCTCATTCAATAGAACCAACAAAGCCTTTACGATGATTGAGTTGGCCATCGTGGTCGCCATCATTGGTATTCTAAGCGCACTGGCTGGCTGGCAAGTCCAAGCCATGGTGCCGAAGTTCCGATCAAAAGCCGCTGCTCAAGAGTTCGCAAAGCATATAGATCTTTGTCGACACCTCGCCGTTCGCAGCAATCGTGAGTGTAAAGTCTCTCTGTTGGCTTGGGACTCAAACCCCGCATCGATCGCAACAACCAACTATGGAAAGTATTCTGTTTCACTGGGAAATGCTTCGTTGAACAGTACTACGTGGGACATCTTGCCAGAAGATACATACACAGACAGCAGCGATGACGACCAAACTCTCGGAATCATTGATCTTGGCCAAAATGGACAACAGAAAGCAAACAAAGTCTCGATTCGATACACTTCTGGTGACATCGGAGGTCCAAGAACTGGTTTGACAGACTCATTGGTGTTTTCACCACGCGGCCATCTGCTGAACCCAACGACAGATTTCAGCGCAACTGGCTACATCGAAGTAGAGTTTGTGAACAAGTATGCATTGAGTGAAGGCCTCAACGATGTCTTTGTTGTCATGGTTTCAAGAATGGGCATGACTCGTTTGGACAACCAAATCGGACGAAGATATGAACAGTATGTATCTGGAACACCACTGGACTCCTCGGAATAATCTCTACACAACATGTGAAGCTTCCTAGCTAGATACCCCTCATAAAGATAGTGAGTGTCGCTCAAAACTCAATGTGTGTTGCCGATCCTAAATGGTAGACGATGAAAAATGGTAGAAGATGAGAAACACCACAAAACGCGATCCACGTTGTATTTAGAAGTTTATAGCAAATCCATAAAGTTTCGAATCCGACCAGCATCCAATGGTTTTGACAAGTCCGCGTCTGCGTGAAAGTGCGTACCCACAATCGCACCATCTGCAATTGACAAGACATCCTGTACATTTTCTGGTACAACACCAGAACCAACCCACAGTTTCACATTCGGCAAAGCCGCTCTCAAAGTCAACAGATCATTCAAATCTGCGGTTGCACCTGTCGCGGTTCCAGTCACGATTAACGCATTCGCTCCCCCTCGATATACTGTGTCTTTTGCTGCATCCAATAGTGTTCTAGTTCCAGCTGGAGTTGCATGTTTTACCATCACATCAGCCATGATAGACACTTCAGAAGAAAGCTGTTTGCGGTACATGAGGGTTTTGTAGGCATCGCCTTGAATCAATCCTTGATCGGTCCACGCAGCTCCTGTGTGTACATTGACGCGAATCAATTTGGCATCCACAGCTGTAGCAATGGCCATGGCAGCACACGCATCATTGCGTAAAACATTGATGCCAATCGTCAATCCCAGTTGTTGAATTTCCTTGGCTATCAAAGTCATCATCGATACGATGTGTGGTTCAACTTTATGCCGAACAAATGGAGCATCTCCAAAGTTTTCGATCATCACACAAGATACACCACCCTCTTTCAGCGCTCGGGCATCTTGAAGCGCTCTGTCTAGTACAGTTGACAACGAATATACACCACTTGGTGTACCTGGAAGTGGTAGCAAATGCACCACACCAATGATCTTCTCTTGAACCATAAACTGCTCCTTGCGTCTAACCTAGACAGACCCAGATATCAGAGACACCTACCGTTTATCGTTTTATCGTTGAAATCTCATGTACACAAGAAAATAGACTTGCTTACTTTCCGGCCAAACGTCCTCTTTTCAGAGAGGATTGAAAACTTGCTTCTACGGGAGCAGAGATGCGTTTTTGCTCGTACTCTCTTCCATTGATTCTGGTTCTTATTGTTCTTGTACCTGTCTCTATATCTGCCTCTATATCTATCCCTGTCCATGTCCGACACTCTGGAACAGGATGCAATGCCTCATCGAAATCAAGTCGTCGACGAACCCTTCTTTTGCGACGCAATGTTCTTTTGGTGGCGGCTGCCCAAGAAGAGACAAAACCACTGGTTGTTTCTAAGCGATTGAACGAAAAGACTATCGAACCAGGAGTTGGTATGATGGCCTCTTCCAAAGCCCTTCTTGACCAAGCAGCCTGTATTGAGGCACCATCAATTGATGCAATTTCCATCGCCAATTCGGCGAGATACTCTGGCGGTAAGGGTTTTGACTCGATGTAATGAACCCAATCTCTAGCCAATGTTCCCTCAACACCGTATACCTTGATATACCAATTGGTTTGACCCAAAGCTGGATTTGATGAAAGCCTTCGCTCGATGCCTTTTACTGCTCCTAAAATGCTCCACTGAGTCATATCAATCGTCGGTTGATGTGCAGTGTTCAAAATGACAAATTCACCATATCGACGAGCAAAGAGAGGTTCGGTATACAACATAGCGGTGGTTGGGTGTGTTGCTTGCACAAGCAATACATCGCCGTCATTTTCCACACCCAGTCTTAAAGAGTCGCCTGGATACAGTATTGACTCTTCAATCATCCCAACAGTTATAACAGTTGCCCTATGCTCGGATGTCAGTTCTATTGTTGGACTTCCCAGACTTTGTCCTTGTGATTGAGACAATGTACGTCTTTTGTATAAATCGCTAATTAAACGACTTTCATTCTGATTTGTTTGACCACGCATATGCAGACCTCGTTACTGAACAAGTTTTCATAAACCAAACTCATTGTAAACTGTAACATGTACAAAATACACCATTCGGACTTTTTATGTCCGCGGTCAATTTTAGACCACTTAGTAAGGTAAAGAATATACTGTTCGCAGTATATAGGTGTTCTCGGTTGGCTTATACCCTACACCAAATGCCCACAATCTTTCTGCACTTTCTAGGTAATATGCTCCCCATACCTGCTCTGTTTCTAAGGACACATCTTCTTGCAACCAATGGGTGACCTCTGAAGCTACTGCGATGTCTTCGAGAACTTCGCCCACACCAACTTCGATACTGTCCACCGGCTCTAAGACCTGACCACAAGACGATTCCAATACTGTCGGCTGACTCAACCGAAACCACTCTTCAATCACAGCCACAGGTGCCGGAATGCTTTCCACTTTGTCATATTGGTACTTGGTTTGACAGACCCATTCCATCTCATCTGTATAGTCATCCTCCCATATGACGGATTGCCAAACACCATCGACGTTGTCTAGATTGATGGACCACTTTTTCCAGACTGGCAATACAGCATCTGCATCATCGGTTGCAGTCTCTCCTTGTCCTGTATCCAATTCGTACACGAACCCTGAATCGTCTTGGGGCATTGATTCCGTAGCCATCATCTTTTCATTTGAACAGGCCAGTAAAAGCCAAATCATCTCGTCTCCCTACATTCTCATTTCCTATCATAGCCCATGCACAAATGATGCCAAAACAACAAAACAAAAAAGGGACCCGTAGGTCCCTTTTCCAAAGATGACGCAATGCCATCTCTTCATACTTTGCCTGTGCTTATTGGAAGCTCAAACCGAAGTAGTAATCACCCATGTAGAAACCTTCTGCAAATGGAACGTCAGCGATTGCCATTTCTGTTCCTTGTGGCATCAATGTTTCGTATGTTGCTGGATCCCAAGCGGGAACACCTTCTTCGATTGTGTATGCAAGACCTTGATTTACACCGAAGTAACTGCGTGAACCGTCACCAGAAAATGCGGTGCTTGAAGCGATACCAGTGAAAACTGAGCCAGAAACATTTTCCCAACCAGCAGGGTGCTGAGATTCCATTGAAGCTTGAAGATCAGCAGTCAAAGGACCGTATCCGAAACCAGGTTGGTCAGCCAAAATTGCGTCCAAAGATTGTGCCCAGTCAGCGCTCAATGCGTCACAAGAACCACGAGTTTCAGGTGTAGAAGTGACGATAAATCCGTACCATCCTTCCAAGTCTGCACCACCGAATCCGTCTGGCACCATTCCGTCTGTGTAGTCATCATCAGTCTCACTGCTGTCAGCATCGAATGTCCAATCGATTGCACAGAAATCACTAGCGGCAGAATCGAACAAAATCAAAGAGAAAGTACCAGAGAAAGCATCAGTTGTACCAGCGAACGTTACTGGAGCGATGTCATTGCCAACATAACCGTTCATGAATGAGAACAACAAGTTGTCAGGAGTGATTGTGTAAGTACTGGTGGTGTCTTCAGTTGAAGGCTCAGAAGTAGGCTCAGATGCAGGTTCTTCAACAACTGCGGTATCTTCTTCTTTTTCACCACAAGCAGTGGCCAATGCAGCAAGTGCTACAAATGTAGGTAAGGTTTTCAAAGACATTAGATCCTCCATGGTGTTTTCAATGTCATAATCAGTTTTCAAGATTACCCTACGGCGCTCTCAATGTCAACTTTTCACCATAGTTGTGTACGAAGGTTCACAAAACTGTTTCAACCTTCAATTGCTTTCTTCAAATCTTGGAGATTGGCAACTTGTGGTTCCTGGCTCAAATACTGAACCCAAAAAGGGTTGGCATCCTTGTTTAAACCCTTTGCTGTGTTGGCCAACAATAAGTACATCCGAGTGTACGTTGGCACCATTTGAACAGCATTCAGTCCCCATTGATAGGCATATTTCAAGTGTTCTTGTTGAAATTCTGTTTCAGCTTTCCAAGCGGAATACCACATAGACTGAGAAAAGGTTTCCTTACCTTCAAGCCAATCTTTTTTAACCTGATCCAAACTCTTCCAAAAATCATCTTCAATTTCTACTGAATCTTCGGTCCAAAACTTTGAAGCCATGTTTGCTGACTCACCCTTCACATATGATCGCAATATTTCTTTGTGAAGCATCACATCAGATAAACCACCCAACTGCTCAAGCACCAATTCATCCAAGGCCATTTCCTTTCCGACAAAAGAATACCCAGATGCACAAGCCAATTTCTTATGCAAACAATTCTGCCACAACGTCATCGCTTCCTGTGGTTCGTTTCGCCAAAAGTAATCCATCCCCAGCCAAAACTGAACTTCTGCACTTTTTGGGGCGAACTCATAGGATTTTTTGCGCAACAGTCTGGATTTTGGACTGTGTGCGTTTTCTTGATACAAAGACTGTAGCAACAACATCAGTCCTCGCTGCTCATTCCCCAAATCCCATTGGTGGACTTCTAGTTCATCGAGAACCGTACGGGCTTGCTGACTTGACATGTGCCCCACTTCTTGCTGGAGCGACACCAGTTGTATCCATGGGTTCTCGCTGTTAACGTCCGGCACCATCACATCCTGCTCGATGGCAGACACCAATACTCTTGGATACTCCATAATGTCAGGAGACCAAAAAGACTCCTCTCCCATTTGCAAAGAGAGTTCTAAACCTCCCCATTGCACGAGGTCATGCTGTGACTCTTGTGATGCTTCTATCTGAGTGAAGAGTTCTTTGGCCTCGTTTGTCTGTCCAGCATCCATGAGCATGAACACTTGTGTGAGTTTACCCACCCAACTTAGATGCAGACTCGGTACCTGATCAATAAGTTCATTGGATTGATGCAAAAATGATTCATCTCCACCGAAGTCTCTCCAATAAATGTAAGAGGTCAATGCTAGAAATTCTGAATCTACCTGCTGACTGGTCCAGTTTTTGGTCACCTTACTTTCCAACTGGGTCTTCAACTTTGCAACAGCCTGCGGATCCGCCGACAACAATATCGGTGTGCTCCGACTCAATAGATTTTTGGCAGCGACCTTTCGAATTCCCCATACCGCCAACAGCACCAAAATCAGCACCACCACTACGGCAACGATTGCCCCACGCACGACACTCGCATCCTTACGAACACCACTTTTGGCTCTTTCAAGTTCGTCTCTACGACGCTTTTCTTCAGCATGTAATTTGGCGAGTTCGGGGTCCACTGTTGGAACTTTGGCAACAACTTCTACATCAACATGTTTTTCCACCGGCAACGTTCTGGAAACTTCGGTTGTATGAGTATCTCCACTCAATAAAACGACGACCTCATCATCGTTTGCCTCTTTGAAAAACTTACTTTTATCAAAAGCCCCAGTCGCTTCAAAAATGTCTTCTTCAGACTCCTCTTCAATCACATCGATGGCCACCGTTCCATTGTCTTCATCGAGAAATGGATCTACTCTTTGGGTTGAGTCGTTTTGGCGATCGGTAAACACAAAGGCACTGGTCACCTCAGCGGTCAATTCTTCCATTGTGACAGGCGCCTCTTCTCCTCTAAACAGAGAGACAAAAGGGCTTGCTTTTTGTGGTGAATTGGCGTTCTGACGACCAGAACTCGTCAGTTCCGTCAGTGAAACGGTGGGCTCTACTTGCCCCTCTTCTTCGTGGTAAGACACTTGATTGAGCAAAGCATGTAAACCGATGGATGCAGTAAAATCACCTTTGTGCGCCCAAAGCAATCTTTGGATATATGGATTGGGAATGTAGTCGACACCTTCTTCTTGAGCTTCTCGAATGTCACGTTGCAACAGATGCATTAGAATCTTTTGCCCCACCTGACTCTTTCCGAAACACAAACATTGCTCGGCAAACTGAAAGAGTTCTTGTGGATCGTTTCGTCGAATAATTTCCTGTGCTTGAGATTGAGAGGGGGCTGTCACACCTTGACGGATTCTTTTGTGAAACACTTCAAGCTGAGGGTGACGTGGATTTAAAGATTGCAACATGATCAGCATCTTGTGCGCTTGGGAAACCCATCCCCTCTGCAGCAATACCTCCACTTGCAAGGCTTTCTTCTCTGGACTCTCATCGACCAAACTCAACCGCTGCCACGCGTGTTCAAGCATGCACAATTTACAAAAAGCTTCTGCCTGAAGAAATGCCATTTTGGACGTTTTGGGACGTTTTTCTCCCCACTTCTCAACAATCTGGATCAGTAGGGTTAACTGATCCTGCTCTGCCAAGACACGCAACGCTTTGAGCACCTTTTCTTCAGTGATGACCATGAAAGTTTCGTCCTTTACTGCGCAGGCATGCACCTGCTTTGTGATATCTTTGTCAGTCTATCACAAAAGAAGCATGTGACATAGGCAATTCACCCATGTTTCACATGCTTCTCAAACGACGCTTTTACAGTCTCTTTTCAAAGACTGCAACATACATGGATAACTTAGGAAGAATGCACCATGAACATTGCAATAAGCACAACCAAAATGAGGATATTTAAGACAACGTTTGCCGATGCAGTACCCTTCAACGAAAAGATCGCACTTCGACTCTCTGCGCCCTCATTGGCCATCGCTTCACGTGTTTTTTCACGAATTCGACGCACCTCATTGGTGACTGCTTTGTCGATGCCTTCAATGCTCTTCGATGCATTTTCTTGAAACGCTTTGGCGTTCTTTTCACCGCGCTGATATTCTTTTTTCAGTGCATCTTCAGCAGATTTAATGTACTTCTTCAAATCCCCATTGAGTCCTTTTTCTGAGGAAACAATCGATGTTTGAAGTTGCTGGACCAAACTCTTCAGTTCTGCCACTTCTGCACGCAACGCCTCTACATCCGCCGATGCCACAGGAGCGACAGAAGCAACGTTCACCGAAGCACTTGCTGTCGATGCTGAGACGGTAGATGGCTTTGGCGTGGATTTGGACGCTGGTTTAGTCTCTGTTTTTGTAGATGTTGCCACAGACTTTGATGTGGAGGCACTTGGAGTCGACTGACTGCTTTGAGCACGCTTGGCCGCCAACCGCTCTTTCAAACTGAGCTTCTTGGCAGGCTTTGCTGCACTCTCTTTGACTGGCTCAGCGACTTTTGCTTTGCTGTCGACAACAGGAGCAGACTTTGCTGCAGACGTATCAGGCTGACTCTTTGACTGACTCTCTGTCGCTGCAGGCTTTGACTTTGACATATTCACCACTGGGATTTCACCACCGGCCAGCGCCTTTGTCAATACTGGAACCACATCAAACATGTCGGCAACAATTCCGTATGTTGAATGCTTAAAGATCGGCGCATTTGGATCTTTATTGATCGAAACGATCACGCGAGAGGTATTCATTCCAGCCAAGTGTTGAATGGCGCCTGAAATACCACAGGCAATGTACAACGCTGGGCTCACCACTTTTCCAGTTTGACCCACCTGCTCTGAGTGTTCTGCATAGTGAGAATCAACAGCAGCACGTGAGGCTCCGGCTGTAGCACCCAACGCTTTGGCCAAAGGACGAATCAACGTATCAAAGTTCTCTTTGCTCTTTACTGAACGCCCGCCCGATACAATTCGGTCGGCTTCGGTCAAATCAACCACTTCGGTTTCTGATTGGATGACCTCTACGATTTCCAAACGAGAATCTCCATCCTCAAGGTCAACACTCAGGTCAGATACTTCTGCATTTCCACCTGTATTGTTCACTGCAAACGATCCAGGACGAACAGTAAACAGTTTACAGTCTGTCGAAATTTGCACTTGAGAGAACACTTTCCCAGAGAACTGTGGACGAATGGCAACCAGCTGTCCATCATCGACGCGCATTTCTGTAATCTCAGCTCCAAGACCGGCTTTCAAACGAATGGACAATCGCGCGAACACGTCACGCCCCAAAGCGCTTGCCCCACCCAAAACAATTGCTGGGCTCACTTCTTCAACTGCCTTTTGAGCTGCACGGGTCAACAAGGCTACATTTCGTGCATCTCCCTCTCCCTGTACGTGCAACACCTTTGAAGCACCGTGCGCACCCAACTGTGAAGTATCTCCTTCACCAACCAACAAGGCTGTCACAGAGCCACCCAAACTGGCTGCAAGTTCCGTTGCTTTACTCAACAATTCCAGTGCTGTCTTTTTGATCTTTCCATCAGCAGACTCGCACAACACCAATATTCCTTCAGACATGTTCTTCTCCTTACAATACTTTGGCTTCGTTTTTGAGCAAACTGAGCAACTCTGCTACCGCGGAGTCTACGTTGCCAGCATCGATAAACTTACATTCACTTCTTTCTGGTGGCAAAGACCAATTGGTTTCCGACACCAACCCAGTAGACAAATCGTCACTAGACAATCCCAAATCATCGACTGTTATCTGATCAATCGACTTCTTCTTGGCCGCCATCTTCGCTTTCATGTTTGGCTTGCGAGGCTTATTCAAATTCTTGTTGCAAGAGAATACGGCAGGAAAAGATCCTTTGACCACACCTGTGGTGCCCGAACCCAAATCTTTGTGGGCAGTAAATTCAGAATCTTCGACGGTCAGGTTAGAAATCACGGTTACGGTTGCCCAATCCAACATCTCTCCCAACATAGAAGGAACTTGTGAGTTGTCACCGTCCATGGACTGCTTCCCACAGAACAAAACCTCAACTTCTTCTTTACGAGCAGCCGCTGCAAGAACTGTCGACACGCCCCCACAATCTGCCATTGGAAAGTCGTCATTGTTGATTACAACAGCGCGATCACCACCCTTTGCCAAGGCATTCACGATCTGACCTTTGAAAGCTTTGTCAAAAGACCCCACTGTAAACAAAATGACTTCTTCGGCAACACCTTGCTCTTTGAGTTGCACAGCCGCTTCGATGGCACACTCATCATATGTGTTGAGCATCAACTTTGAGTACACGCTTCCATCTACACCATCTCCAGAACCCGATAGGCTAATTCTGGCATCAGAATCAGGAACCGGTTTTATACAAACACCAATTTTCACAACAACTCCTTTATTAAAAGTAGATCGGTTTTACAGTTTTTTGGGGACTCAATCAACAAGTGTTGGGTCCAAGTTTTGTCTAGATGTATCTCACTTTGACAGCAATTTCTAATTGGAAATCCCAGCCAATCTCACCTATCCGTTTGTGTAGATTGCTTTTAGCCCAAACTCAGCCTCTGTCGATGAGCGTCAAGTTTCCTCTGGCCGTGCACGCACACCGTCTACAAACATTTGCATCAACTGTGTCGGCAAGTCATCCAAATTGGCTGGCCAGCTACTGCGACTCTGACGGCTTGTCAAAACCCAATTCGTAGACAATTCATCCATTGCACCAAACAGAGACCACTGCAACAACTTTCGATCCACTGTTTTCAACAACACCCCTTGCTCTTGACCCAACGCAATCGATTTGTGCAGCACACCCAAATATTCCAATAGGCGCTTTGGTTCATAATCTGTCTTGAAAAAATGTTGAGATTGACGCAACTCAACTTGAAACACTTGTGCCAAATCTGGACTCTTTTGCAAATGCTCAAAATGATGGGTAATAAAAGCTTTAATTTGGGCCAGTGGATCTTCAAACTGCCCTACGGTTGCTCGAACAGAATCTGTCAGTTCGGCCATTTTGACTTCGAAGATCTGAATTAGAATGTGTTCTTTGCTATCAAAATAGTTGTAAATGGACCCAGATGCGACGTCTGCTTTGCGCGCTATATCGGCAACAGTGGCCGCGTGATAGCCTTTTTCTGCAATCACAGTGATGGCGCTTTCTAGGATGTGCTTTGTTTTTCGACGCTTTTCTTCTTCATATCGAGAAGATTTTTTTCTAGATTTGGACATGGATTTTGGGTGGCAAGAATGAAATGAACACCCATTCATATTTTGAACAGGTATTCACTGTTATTGCACTGAGGTCAAATCCGCCAATGGAATCCACAAAATCTTTGCGATTGTTTATACCCTTTTGGCCAACCAAGCTTTTACTGCTTCTTCAATATTGTTGTTGGGCACCGTTTCCCAGTCTTTCAAAAACTTTTCATTTCCACTGTCTGTCAATGGGTGCTTAAACATCTTGTGCAATACTGAAAAAGGCAACGTCGCAACATCCGCCCCAGCGAGTGCCACATCAACCATGTGTTTTGGGTGTCGAATACTGGCCGCAAGCACCTGTGTTTCAAATCCGTAATTGTCATAAATCGCAACGATTTCTTCAATTAAACCAACACCTTGCTGGGAGATGTCGTCCAATCGACCTAGAAAAGGTGAAATGTACGTCGCACCAGCTTTGGCTGCAAGCAACGCTTGATTTGCTTGAAAACACAAGGTGACATTGGTTCGAATACCTTCCGTACTGAGTTGAGAGGTTGCTGCGATCCCCTCTGGCGTCAGTGGAATCTTTACGACAATATTGGGGTGAATTTGGGCAAGCAAACGCCCTTCTCGGACCATCCCTTCAGTGTCTTGAGCGATTGTCTCTGCGGAAACGGGACCATCTACCAACTCGGCAATCTCAAAGATGGTCTGGATGAAATCCTTGCCATTTTTTGCAATCAATGAAGGGTTGGTGGTGACACCATCAATCACACCCCAAGAGTGTGCTTGTCGAATCTCATCAATATTGGCTGTGTCCAAAAATATTTTCATGATCTGTCCTTGCCATTGTGGCATAAATTAAACGTGGCATAAATTTAACAAAGATAAACTGCTTTCCCGATATCGCTTAACTATTGCATCGAAGGTCGATTGGCAATCACAAAACGTCCAACCTTCCACATCCCTAAAGGTTCACTTGAAACGTTCTCAGCCAACGGTTTGTGGGTTTCAGGATGTATCCACTCCGAGGCAATCTCAATGGCTGGAACCATGACGAAATCTCGTTCCAACATTCTCGGATGGGGCACAGAGAGCGACGGTGTGTCAAGTTGCTGTTCACCGTAGAGCAACAGATCCAAATCCAGGGTTCGATCCATCCAGTGGACACCTCGAAGACGCTCGCATCGACGTTCAATGTCCAACAGAAGCGTCAACAGTTCATGGGGCGTTTTGGTGGTGGTTCCACGGACACAGCAATTGTAAAATCGATTGTTGGCAGCCCCAATTGGTTGAGTTTCCCAAACAGAAGAACAACAGCCCAACACAACTTGGGGGTCGTGCAATACATGCAACAATCCCAACTGTAGATTTCGGTATCGATCGCCCATACTCGAGCCCAAAGCCAGTAGAAATTCGGTCCCTACAGGTTCTTTTACTGGAGCAAAAGGCAAGCGCCACAGGATTGGATCGCGTGTACTCATTCCTAAGCCTCCATCATTGCTTCAAGCGTCTACGCTCTTCATTGCGCGTTCTTTTCGCTTCTCTGCGCTCCATTTCAAGAGAACGGACTTGTCCATCTGCTGAGACTATCCAGCCTTCACCCCAAGGGTCTGGAAATTCGACTGAGAGTTGCTCAATATTCTGTACGACAATCCCATGGGTTGTTTCGAGGTCTATTTTTTGTTGTTGCAACGCTTCCGTATACACTTCATGCTTCAACAGTCTCAGACGTTCCTCTGTAATATCGCGAACCGCAGGACTCAACTCCTTTTTCAGTTCATCTTCCAAATATCGCAGCGATGCTTCACGGTGCCCCTTTTGATCAATCACACCTGCCATCGCGGCTCGATACCAAACGGGCGCCCCTTCCTTTGTGACGGCAATGCGCATCCACTTCTCCGCCGCGTCGTAATCTTTGTGTTCCTGATAGGCATTCATCGCCAAAGAAAATGGAAAGTAATAGTCATCTGGCAAATTTTCATGCCCAAGTTCAAAAACAGCGTCGGCGGCTTCAACCTTGTCACAGACTCCCAGCATGTTGCCACCATACATATACAAAGTGCGCCACGTTGGATCCAATGTAGCCATGGTTTGAATCATGCTGACGAGCCACGACGCTTGTCGATCCTGACAATCCCAAGCAAAATCGGCAAAAATCAATACTGTGCGAATCCACAAAAAATCAGACACCATCGTCTGTTGCCCCAACGACAAGGCCTTGGTCACATCCGGATTGGGCAAAAAGAACCGCTCTTGACTTTGCTGTTGCTTAAATCTCTGCTGATCAGCACCCTTGTGAGCCCAATGGATCATCGGGAGTCCCAACAGAATACCCAACAGAAGTTTTGTGGTGGTTGCTTTCATAGTTAACGTTCACTTGGGAATGGCTGTACAAACCTCAGATATCCAATCTGTATTCTCAAATTGTATTGGAGACAAGCTCTTCAGTTGTCGATACAACCTATCAGGCTCCGGCCAAGCCTGAAGGTCCTGACAGAAATCCGTCCAATTTTCCAAACGGGCAGAACGTGCCAATGACACAACATCCAAACGCTTTGTTGGATCGTCAATTTGCATTTGCAAAATTGCGTCTACATCTGTTTGGCGATCCAACCCAAAAAAGATTACAGCCCGCAACCCCATCATCTCTCCATCTGGTGCGCACCCTCTTTCGATGGCCCAATCACTGGCTTCCAACGCAGATCGTGCTCCTTGAACTTTAAGGACAGATGAAACAAATGGGGCACAGCCATCTACATGAGGTGGGTCGGCTTGAAACCCTTGATAAAACCCTTCCATGGCAGACTCGAAATCTCCTTCATTGTATTGAATGATTGCCAATGAAACATGTGAATAGGGTGTGGGCATTTGAACCACTTCCTGTGTCCAAAAATTCAAATCTGATTCCCACGCCAATCCACGCAAAAAAATCATCGCCATCCAAAAAGGGATTGGAATCCAAACCCAACGACTTGGAATCAGTTTCGCAACGATCAACGACCAAGCGATCAACCCCATAGACCAATACCGATCCCCCACGTTGCCAGTGTACACAATGGCTGGTATCGCCAAGCTCACACCGACCCCAATCCACACAATCCACAACCAGTGCACTTGCTGGCAACGAAGTGTCCATACCAGCAATCCAACGACGCCAATGGCAAACAAGACCTGCCACCACGCAAGCGACAACCACACCATCGGAACGGCAGGAGACAACCGCCATGGAAACAGCATCCGTCCCAGGCCATCGATCAACACAGCATCTACGGAGCCGACAAACATTCGGATATTTTCGAGCGACATCTCGGGAGTGTGCACCCCCAAATAGGACCGCCACCCAAATAAGATCACCATCCAAATACTCATCGAAAGCAGGAGTTTTTTTGTTTGCTTCCCTTTTGTCAACAATACTGGTACAAAGAGAATCAGTGCACTCTCTTTGCACAATGTTCCCAAAGCAAAAATAATAGTGAGCGTACACACAACATCAAAACGATCCAGCACAGATTTTTTCCAAAAAACAGTGCAAAACAGCAACACAAAGGTCATTGCCATCGTGTCATTGCGCGCAGATATCCAAAAAACCAATTCGGACATGAGTGGATGGGTTGCAAAAACAGTTGTGGCCACCAACCATTGCCTTTGACCCAAGACCCGCATGGCAACTTGGCCAAACAAGTAGATATTGAGCATGTGCCAAAGCAACGAATGTACATGATAGCCAACAGGATTCAAACCAAACAGTTGTTGATCGACCCAAATACTCATCGAAAAAATTGGACGATAGAAGTTGGCTTGATCACCACCTTCCCATAAGCCACCCGTCCACATTGACAATGGCGAAACAGTCTTCATCGTATCCAAAATCAAAAACCGGTCGTCGAATACAAATCCACCACACAAACCATGCCAATAAAGCACTGGTTGTATACACAGCAATGCCAGTAGCCATCGATTCACACAATCCTCTCAAAAAACAACAAACGCCCCAAAGGGGCGCTTGAATGAACGGATGCAGTCACACCCGTATCAAATTTCCACTTTCCAGATTAGTATACGTCTGGACCTGTAACTGGTGCATTGGGATTGCTTGACTTGGTTGCAGTGTACGTTGCGCTTGTACCGTCACCGTCTACGTCAGAAGTACCTGTTGCAGTGAAGTCAGTAGATGTTGTTGCAACAGAATAAGAGCCACGAACAGCACCGTCTGGATTCCAACCCAAAGTAGCGAAACCACCGGAAGAACCTTTAACCCAAGTCTGAGTGGTCTTGGTTGGTGAAGAAGGATAAGCAGCTGCGGTTACGAAAACGTCGAAGTTACTTTCGTAAGCAATCTCTGCTGTTTTGATGGCTTTCAAGTTCGTAGGAACTTCAGAACGTTTTGATTTGTATTGCATTGATACGAAGTTCGGGATTGCGATGGCGGCCAAGATTCCGATAATCGCAACAACGATCATCAACTCAACCAAAGTGAAACCTTTACGATTCAACATGATTTATCTCCATTGATATTGATGTTTAGTAGGGGAAGTGTCCTTACAACACTATTCTATTTATACAAAAGTTGTCCATACAATTCCAAAAAAATATTCACAAAAACAAAAATAGTCCCGTTTGCACTATTCAAAATTTGTCGATTTTGGGGTGACGAATTCTGTCAGTGAAGCCAACAATCATTCTAAATTGTGTTTGACCAATCTGTAACGAAATGAACGAAAAGTCATCTGCAACTTCTCTGCAGCCTGCATCTTCTTCCCCCCTGTCGCCTCCAGAGCTGCCAGCAGCCACTTTCGTTCTACCTGAGTCAACAAGGCATCTAAGTCCACCCCTTCTTCCGGAATATCTTCCCCCTCAGTGTCAATATGGACGCCCGTCTCCCAAATCACGTCAGGCAAGTCCTCTTTTTGCAGAACGTTGCCCACACTCAACGCGACAGCTCTCTCCATTGCATTCTGCAATTCTCGAACATTCCCTGGATAGGTCCAGCCCCGAAGAGCTTGCATAAATTGGTGAGAAACCCCAATAATCTGCTTGCCGTACTCCGATGCAAACTTATTGATAAAGTGGTGCACCAACGGCTCGATATCTTTGTTCCGATCTCTAAGCAACGGAAGATGAACCTCCACAACGTTCAAGCGATAATAGAGGTCTTCACGAAAGGATCCATCTTTGACGAGTTGCTCCATATCGGCGTTGCTTGCACAAATAAAACGCACGTCCACAACAGTAGAATCAACCCCACCAACCGGTTGAATCGACTTGTCTTGAATGACGCGCAACAGTTTCACCTGCGTTGCCAAAGGCAATGCATCCACTTCATCTAAGAACACCGTTCCATTGTGCGCAACTTCCAACAACCCCATTTTGTCTCGATAGGCATGCGTAAAAGCACCTTTCACATGACCGAACAATTCGCTTTCAACGAGATTTTCTGGGATGGCACCACAGTTGATTGTGACAAAGGGATGTTTGGCACGTTCTCCTGTTGAATGGATTGCACGAGCGACCATTTCCTTACCCGTTCCGGATGCGCCCAACACCATACAGTTGATGCGCGAACGAGAAATTCTGCGAATCATCTCATACACTTCAAGCATTGCAGGCGAATCTCCCACAAACAAACCAAAATGAAGGTTGGAACATGATTTTTGTCTGAGAGCCGCATTCTCTTTTTTGAGTGCCCGAACCCCAAGGGCTCTTGAAACAACCAATCGGAGTTCATCATTGCTAAACGGTTTTAGGACATAATTGGCAGCACCCAATTTGAGTGCTTCTACAGCCGACTGATTGGAGCCAAAAGCCGTAATCATGACAAAGACAATTTCTGGGTGACGTTTTTTGACCCATCTCAATAGATCAATGCCTGACTCGCCTGGTAAATTTAAATCAGAAAGGATCACATCTGGGATCCATTCCTGAATTAAGCATTGCGCAGATTGAACATCTGGTGCAATTTGCACTTCATAGCCATCTGTTTCAAACAAAATGGATAGCAATTCTCGCATCGAAACTTCGTCATCGACAATGAGCATTTTGGTTGTGGTCATGATTGGTCTCCCGTGTCGTGCTGAAGTGGAAAATGCAAAGCGACCTGCGTTCCTTTTCCAGCCTCACTATCTATTTTTATATTTCCTTGATGCGCACTCATGATTTGTTGAACCACAAACAACCCCAAGCCTGTTCCACCGGCTCGAGTTGTAAAAAATGGATCCAACACCTTCGACAAGTGCTCTGAAGGTATTCCCGTTCCATCATCCTTTATTGACACCACCAAATCCTCCTCAGTCCGTTGAACCAAAATGGAAATCTGCTTGGCTTGTCCAGCCTGAATGGAATTCAACAAGACATTCCAAACAATCTGACGAAACTTTGCAACATCCACCTGAATGGCAACTGAAGATTCAAACGCAACATCAATTGAAGTTCTTTGAGCTCGTGGATCGTGCTTCAGCGCTTCGACGATTTCTTGAATACTCGCATCAATACGTTGAAGTTCCAAAGACAATTGTTGAGAACGGGCGGACTGCAAGAATAAGTCGACCAATTCGTTGATCCGTCGAACCTCCCGCAAAATAATTGTATGCAAACGGCTTTCTTGCTGTTCTGCAAGCAGTTGCACCGCACCCGACAAACTGGCGATCGGATTTCGAATCTCATGTGCCAAAGAGGCTGACAAGCGACCGACTATGGCGAGTTGCTCTTCTTGAGCGATCGTCTTTTCCAATTCGAGAACCCGTGTGACGTCTTCAATTAGCAACAGCCTTTCCTCTGTTGAAAGAGAGACTTCTTGCATCTGAAACACTTGATCGGCAAAAACAAAGCGGTGACCACTTGCACTCTGGAGAGTCTCAATAAAAGATGCCTGCTTCATCCACGCTTCGGCAATTTGATTTTGAGGAATTAAGCCACCTGCGTTCTCATCTTCTATTTGGATGAACAAAGCGATGGGCAATTCGTTCAGCACATCAATATGTCGTCTGCGCAAACGTCGAGTTGTCAATATCTGCCTGCGCAATGTCTCACTCGTGAGCGCCTGTTGCTGTGCCAACACCATACCCAAACCACCAATTAGAGCCAGCCCAAATATTTCAGAGATCACTTTTACATAGATCGCCATTGAATCAGCCGTGGGTATCCAACTCAGCATTCCTCTTGACCCTGCATACTGTACAAGTGCATAGCAAGTGATATCCAACAAGGTCACCAACAACACATCCCTAGCCCAGCCCAAAGACATCGCCGCCAAAATATTGAGGGCAAACAACAAGACAAAAGGATTGTGGTGACTGCTACCCGAACAGAGCAACATAGAGATAAACAAGGCATCCACAACAAACTGAAGCCACACAAACCAAGGTTTTTCACCGTGTTGCGTAGAGAAAAATGCCATCGTCCCCATAAGCGCAAACACACCTCCCAATGTGTAAAAGGAAAGGTTGGCCGGTAATTGAAAGTCCATGTCAAAACGCACAGAAAATACAACCCAGATCAAAACGCCAAAACCGAGCAACAGTCTTGCCAGAATGTAATACCAAACGACATTCAGTTGCTCTTGGACCTGTGGTTTTGAATTCTCAGAAACCTGCATAGAAAACCCATTTCATCGTGAGTTTCGGACTGTATTCACCTTGAAACAAAGCGACAAATCCGATAGATAAGTGTGTAACCCATTGAGGAGAGTTGTATGACCATTTATCACCAAACAGGCTCATTTCATCTGCCAAGTACGCGCCCATCTTATGCCCCCAGTTTGCCTCTGGAACCCATCCATGGAAAATTAAGCATTCACCCGGACGTTGCCGCCCACAGACTTCAAGCCTCTATTGAATGGACACTTCTTTCACACGTTGACACTGCCCAAGAGTTCACGCTTGACGCCGTGGACATTGACATCATTCGAATCGGAAGTCCAGAGGGACTACGCTACGATTACGATGGGCACAAGTTGCGCATTTTCTGTTTGGAACCGATTCGCAAAGGTGAGAAGTACATCGTCCAGATCGATTATCAAATCGACTCACCAATTGCAGGTTGTTACTTTGGTGGTCCAACGCCTGAGATGCCCAACCGTGGACAATGGATGGCAACCGATCACGAAACCGCACGTGCACGATATTGGCTTCCCTGCATTGATCACTCCAACGTCAGAAACTCGTGGGACATCTTCATCACCCATGACAAAGATCACACTGCCGTATCTGCTGGTGAACTGATCTCTCAAACAATGGTGGACGACAACACCGTGACCAGTCACTGGAAACAAGAAAAGCTCTGTCCTGCCTACTTACTCTGTGTAATCGTTGGTGAGTATGAACGTGTCGATTTCGAACCTCTTCGAGACATTCCGATTGCTGGATTTGCACCAAAGGGCAACGATGTCGAAGATATAAGACGGGCTTTTGCCCCCACCAAAAAACTCATTGAGTTTGCAGAAACCCTGTTGGGTCCCCTGCCTTGGCCAAAGTATTTTCAATTTGCGGCACCCGGTATTGGTGGAGCCATGGAAAACATCTCTCTTGTGTCTTGGGACTCGAGACTGTTGTTTGATGCCAACATGCACAAGGATCTGGGATTTTTGTTTGATCAAATCAACCTGCACGAGTTGGCCCACACGTGGTTTGGCGATCTCATTGTCTGTCGAGATTACGCCCACGTTTGGCTCAAAGAAAGTTGGGCAACCTATTTTGAAAGCGTCTGGATTGAGCACAATTACAGCATTAAACGACACCACGAAGAACTCATCGCACAACGAGAGTCCTATTTCGGTGAGGTCAAAGGGCGCTATTCCAGACCCATTATGACCCGTGTGTTTGACAGCGCTTGGAAGATGTATGACATGCACCTCTACCCTGGTGGCGCGGCTCGACTGCACATGCTTCGCAACAAAATTGGCAGCGATGTTTTTTGGGCTGCAACCCGCGATTACATTGATACCTACGCGGAAAAAGTTGTCGAAACCGATGATTTTCGACGCAAGTTGGAATTGCACAGCGGTCAGTCCCTCGCACACTTCTTTGATCAGTGGTTTTGCAGAGCGGGTTATCCAAAATTGACCGTTACCCAAGAGCACTTTGCCGACAGCAATATCTTGCGACTGAAAATCAAACAATCCATTGTTGGTGGTTCAAAAGGCGATCCGGCGTTCACCTTTGACCTTCAAATTGCAGTTCAAGACAGCCAAGGAGATTGGAGTGAGCACACGGTCAAAATCGATGACTTTCACCACACCTTCCGCTTTGCCTGCGATGAAGCCCCAGCACAAATCGTGATCGATCCACACTGTGTTGCGGTCACCGAAATTGACTTTGATCCAGGCTTAAAAATGAACAGCACCTTGTTGAAGGGCTCTCGTTTTTGGCACGGTCGACTCATCGCTGGACGCAACCTCGCCAAAATGGGCACGACCCTGTCTCTCAAAGCACTGGCAGAACACTATGACAGCCAACATGTGGGCATTCGTTCTGCCATCGCAAAAGCCCTTGGCAAATGCAAGCACCCCACAGCCAGCACTTTGCTCTGTCAATGGCTCAGCGATGAAGAAGTTGCTCAAGCCCAAGCCTCTATTGTGCAATCCTTGGCACATCACCGTTCCGAAGCCAGTGCACTGGCGCTTGAAACCTGTGCCCATGACGGTGAAAAATCACACCGCATACGTGGGTTGGCACTGGTATCCTTGTCTAAGCAAGGTCGCTTTGCCAATGAGTCTTTGATCCAAGAGTACAGCAAAGACAACGGCTGGCGACACTCTCTGCGTGGTCACGCCATCAACGCTCTGGGCAACCTCTCTACCGACAGCGCCTTCGACACCCT
>CBFIFY010000012.1:0-73762 GCA_965661985.1 uncultured Myxococcota bacterium
TTTGAGTATCGAACAGGTCGCCAGTGGAACCGGTTTGTCCATCGAGCAAGTGACAGCCCTCAAAGCCAACTTGGATGGCGAATCCGATTGACAATTGCTCTTTTGTTGATGGTAAATGGTTGGATGGTGAACCATCATCGTCTGACCGTTGTTGTGTTCAACCATCGAACATCAAAGAGTGAGCCACCATCTTTGCTTGTCTGACTGTCGATTGCTCTGTGGCTACGATGACACTTTTCATTTTCAAGGCTGAGAGTGGATGATGGATTCACAGGATGGGTGCAGAATAGAAAAGTTAGGTGTACCAACAAAAGTACCCACACCAACCGACACACTAAAAAGCACCCAAATCACCAACAGTCCAACACACAAACCAACTTATTTTCAAAGATGTGAATGACGATAGATTCAAAAAATATCGATAGGATAGTAAAGTTCGCTATACTCGTGTATGCGGAACTTTACTAGACAGCGAAGAGTATAACGTCAGATTCATCCTTTAGAAAGACCACTGTCCTTGTGAAAGTCTGGCTCTGGCTTCAGGCTAACGCTCTGGCCGAGTCTGCTTTCCCTTGAACAGCCGGTCTACGGGGGAACTGTCGGTCTACGACCGACGGGGAATGTACGTCCCTACGGTACGTACGGGGTTTAGGGGGAATTCCTGGCGAGACGAAAACCCAGAGCGTAGCCCGTATCCGTCGGGACGCGGTCGTCGCGATACGACACCCGAACGCGCCGAGCGTTGTAGATCCAACACCCACCGCGCCCCACACGGCTAGAGCCACCAGTGGGGCCCCGTGGGTCAACCGTCGGTAAGAAACTGTAGGAGCCTTTCCAGTCCCAAACCCACTCCCAAACGTTTCCACTCATATCGTAGAGTCCAAAACCATTGGGCTTCTTTTGGCCTACCGGATGTGTCTGTCTACCGTTGCCCGTGTCACTATTGTCACGATACCAAGCCACTTCATCTACGTTGTTGCTTCCTGCGTACTTGTAGGATTGGCCACCACGAGCACTGTATTCCCACTCTGCTTCCGTTGGCAGTCGATACCCTTTCGCATTCCACTTACACTTCACATTCTTACCGTTGATGGTATACACTGGCTCTAAACCTTCTCGCTTCGACAGTTTATTGCAAAACTCAACTACATCAAACCAACTCACCTTCTCCACAGGCCTGTTTGCACCCTTGAACTTACTCGGATTGGACCCCATCACACTGTTCCACAATGCCTGCGTCACCGGATACTTACCCATCAAGAAGTCACGGGTCAGGGGCACCTTGTGCCTTGGCTTTTCAGAACCATACGCATCACCATCATCCTCCAGAGCACCCATCACAAAATCACCCTTCGGAATCAACATCATTGCGTGCTTACTGGCTCCGCTTCCAAACTCTCTCAGACTTTCTTCAAACAATCGGTCTCGTTCTGCTTCCAAAAGTTCTGATTGTGCAACATGTGCATTCCACTGAGTTTGCGCAGAAGCTGTTACTTCAACACTACTCAGCACACGCTCTGCATCTTCTATCGATACGTCATCTGGTACTTGCGCAATCAACTCCTTGATCCCTTTACTGCCCACCTTCTTCGTTGACATCAGCGTCAAGGATGTAAACACCTCTGCCAACTCTTCACCCAACCGTAGGGACAAAAGCCGCGCCTGTCGCGCAGTCTTATCCACCGTCCATGACCGTTCAAACCTCAAATCGGTAATCGAAACTGTTCCCATTGGCAATGTAAGCATCATTGCGTCAGCAAGACTAATATCATCTGGGTCACATTCAGACATCAGTGCATCTAAGGAACCCCACGACTGTGAGATCTTGGCTTGTATACCCGTACGCGTATCCTCCCAGTGCGTTCCGCCGTACTCTACAAACTCACCTAAGTACTCTGGGTCATATGTGAGCCCCCAGGCTTCCAATCGCTCACGCATCTCATCACCATTTTCATCAAAATACCATGAATCATCACGTTTAAATTCACCATACTCACCTTCCCAATTCAACGTGACAGCAGACGTTTTGGGAAAGAGAAAAGACCCAATCTTAACGTAGTCTTCAAGGGGTGTACTGGGATCAAAGCCTAATCCTTCGATGATGGCTTCCAATTGTTTTTTTGTTGGCATAAGCTCTCCCTAAAGGTGTGTCTGTTTGAAATGATATAACCAACCATTCTATAACTAGACAAGAGAAAGGGCATCATTCTCGTTCAACAATCTTCCTTTGAACATTGGATCACCAATGTCACCCCTTCCCAACCATTTTTGAGTCCCATACAAGTTTTGAAACTTTCTGAAACAGCCGGCAATACTGACCTGGATTGTTCATTGTACTGCACGGAACATCAACAATCCTACACGAACAAACACACCACGTTTCACAAAAATAGACAAGATGTATAGTACATCCATACTTCCACAGATAAACACCCACAAATCAAAAACACCCTCACAATCCAACCCCACGGAAAGAAGAGTGGTGGGGAAATTCAAGGTCTGAAGAAGTGTATGAGAGGACCGTGTACTCCATGTACACAAGCGAGCATCTGCAAAACAAAAATCGAAATCCAATTACCCACAGGCCACAATAAGAATGATCGAAAAGTGTAACACCGAACAAATCATACTAAAGCGCTGAGTATACCAACACACAAACCAACATCAACAAATCAAAAAACACCCTCACAATCCAACCCCACGGAAAGAAGAGTGGTGGGGAAATTCAATGTTCTGGCGAAGTGTATGAGAGCGCCGTGTACTCCATGTACACAAGCGAGCATCCACAAAGTCAGACCTTGAATCTCCCCATCAATCTTCTTTTCGTCGTCGAAGTCCAATCACCATACCCCCCACCAAAATAGACACGGCGGCATCTGGGGAAACGGTTGCACAACCAAACCCACCGTTCTCACCGGCAAGGTCCATCGCGGATTTCAGGGCGGTATCGACGACAGCACTGTCTCCTGCTGTGTCGCCAGAGTCTTCTGTTTCGCCAGTTTCGGTGTCTGTCGGTTCTTCTACAGCTGTATCCAACGGTTCACCTGTGTCCCCTGTGTCAGTGGCTGAATCCGTGGTCATATAAGAAGTGATAATTTCAGGACTGTCTTGTTGAGTCTCTTCTTCAGAAGACAGACCAACCAAACCCAAGACCCAAGCAAAAGCCATTGACAACAAACGCATACGAAACTCCTAGTCCATTCACAAATCTCTGTTGGAATGTTATGGATACAGTGTATCGATTTCAGACTGTGGGATCAAGTGCGGTCAACCATTAAGAAAAGTGACGCATTTTGAATAAACCACAGACACGGACCGTTAAGAAGACAGACCAGAAACACAGGAGAAACCATGCACTTGTTATTGACACTTTGGATGCTCATCATCCCTTCTATGGCTGCCAATCCCAATACCGCGCACCCACACACTGGTGTGGCAACCAAATTTACCAATCCTCAAAAGGCAACGCTGTCTGCGTCAGAGAAAACAACCTTGTCACAAGGCAAAGCCGTACTCAAGCAGGTACAAGAGGGCAATGGTGGACGTGGTGTGGCCATTTTTGATGTAAGCGCTTCAGAACAAGATGTGTGGAACGTCATCACATCTTTTAAAAGTTACACATCGTACATTGATGAGTTGGCAAAGTGTGAACGCTATGGCACCAAGGGCAACGAAATCTTGGTGGATTTTGTGATCTCTTCGTGGGGATTTGATGTGCAGTACTATGTCAAGCACGACTATCAACCAACAAAGGGCTATATGACGTGGACCTTGGATTATACGCGAGAGAGTGATTTGGATGACTCAACGGGATATTGGCTGGTCTATCCATCTCCACTGGATCCCAACAAGACACGCGTCGAGTATTCAGTAGACTTGCGAATCAAAGGATGGGTTCCAGGATTCATTCAAACGATGCTGGCTGAAACCGGTGTCGAGAACGCCACCAAGTGGGTAAAACGAGAAGCGGAAAAGCGATAACCGTTAATTGTGCACTGTCATTGTAGAGGACTCAACGCCCAAACAGCCTTGAGTCCTCTCTTTTGTTGTTCTGTAATTTTGATTGGAGATGTTTATTTGACTTCAAGGACATTTCATTTGCCAAGTTTGGACAGCGCCCACACCATTTGTATAGATATCCACAACTCCTTTGGCAATCCAATCAGCATCGACAGCATACGCCGAAAAGAAACCGTTCCCGTATGGTGATACAGTCCCGTTACGTATGTGTGCACCAAACTCGGTGGCGCCAACGTTGCCAACATATCTGCCTGTGGATATGGAACGACGAAGTCATCTCGACCGTGCGATACATCCAAAGGCACCTGAAGTGTGTGCAACAAAGGTTTGGGATCAAGCCATGAAACTGAAGCATGGTGTTCTTGAGCCACCCCATCCAAAAATCGATGCACTCTTGCCTGCCCGCCAGAACGCAGTGCACAGCCTTCTAAAAATCGCTGTGTCAAACATTCTTTATCGACTTGTTGTGGACAACCTTGTTGGAGGTCCCGCACAATTCGATCAGCAATTTGCTGGGTATCTTGGGGGTGAATCACGTCTGGCTTTTCCCAACTGAGAGACACATATTCGAACAGAGAATCCATGAGCGGGTCACGCAATAAGGCAGGAAGTTCCAGAGCATCCGTCACAAAACTTGGAAAACAGGACAATAAATTCATGTACACAACAGGCAACGACAACGGGTCAACGACAATCTGTTCGGGTGGGTCTATTGGAATATTCCCTGTCATTGCAAAGCGCAAAGATTCTTTCCAATCCGCAAAACCCCCAAACAAATGCACCTTTGATATACGATTTTCAAATGTAGGATGGGTGGCAAGATGCAAGCCTGCAATCGAGGAAGCTGAGATACAGAAAATGCCAAACGTCGGGTATCCTTCTTGTATACACAAGGCATGAAAGTACTCTGCAGCAGTGATTGTCTCATCCAGAAGTTCGGGAGCCATCATCGAACGCATCATGGTCGGCAGTTCCGAAATTCCAACCATGACACCAGCACTGGCCAACACTCGACAAAACCGATCCAGACGAGCATCGTCTAGACCATCGGGGTGCAAACCGGGCAACACCATGACGGCTTTAGAATACTGGCGGGGTCTGTATACACGAAAACGAAATGGTACTTCATGGTCTTGGCACTGAATCTCTTTGGGCACACGACTTTGATCACACCATGGACCCAGCCACCACAGCAATGTCAACCAATCCAACATTGTTCGTTCACCATTCTGATATCATGCTGTTTTGTATTCTTTATATCTATGAAAATCTGGCATATGACACCTTTGAGAGAATCGAGTTTGGTTCTCATCGGGAAAACTTGCCGATTGCCCCTTGAAATATTACCGTACCATGCCTAACATCAACGACGGTTTTTGCCATGCCCTTTCGTGGAAAACACAGCCTCATCATTTTGCCGACATACAATGAACGTCGAAACATTGAATCCATTGTCAAAGCCGTTTTCACGCACTTGCCTGACGCACACATATTGATTGTCGATGACAACAGCCCCGATGGCACAGGCAGACTTGCAAACGCAATGGCCCAAAATGAACCTCGCTTGAATGTACTGCACCGTACGTCAAACCGTGGACTGGGACCTTCTTACATCGATGGTTTTCGTTGGGCTCTCGAACGTCATTATGAGAGCGTCTTTGAAATGGATGCCGATTTCAGTCATCAACCTCAATACCTGCCAAAATTTCTCAATGCCCTAATGGATGCAGATATCGTATTGGGGTGTCGATACATGCCGGGTGGTGGTGTCGAAGGGTGGGCCACACATCGACAGTGGTTGAGTAAATTTGGAAATTTCTACGCGAAGAGGTTGCTGAACCTTGAATACCGTGATTTAACGGGTGGATTCAAGTGCTTTCGACGCTCCGCACTCGAACGGTTGGACCTCGATGCAATACAGTCCAACGGCTACAATTTCCAAGTTGAAGTCACCCACCATGCCCATCAACGGAGACTGCGCATCAAAGAAATTCCCATTGTGTTCATCGAGCGAGAACACGGTGCCTCAAAGATGAATCTTGAAATTTGCGTGGAAGCTATTCAGGGGATTTGGAAACTGAGACGGTAAATTCAAACCAACCACAGGCTCTTCTCAAAGAAACGATGCGGACAATCCAGCAATCGAAATTTTGACGTGTCAATAGAATAAGATTCGACACCATCTTGTTCAGTGCGTTACATTGTTGTCACCAAACCCAAGAGTTCAATGCGCACAATTTCGGTTCAATCCCTCTTCAAATTCTACGGCACTTCATCGGAATCACAGGCTGCTGTCCGTGATCTCAATTTTGATGTATCCAAAGGACAAGTAGTCGGGTTCTTGGGGCCAAACGGTGCAGGCAAATCCACAACGCTCAAAATTCTGACAGGGTATTTGGCTCCCTCATCAGGTGACGCGTTCATCAACGGCATCAACGTCTTGGAAAATCCAATCCAAGCACAACAGCAAATTGGGTACCTTCCTGAAAATGCCCCTTTGTATCCAGACATGACGGTGTATGAGTACTTAAAGTACATTGCCAACATTCGCGGTCTGGGACGTGCAGAACAACATCGGGCCATCGAAAGCATCAGCGCTCAGTGTCAAATTACAGAACGATGGAACCAGTCCATTGGAGAACTGTCCAAAGGGTTTCGACAACGCGTCGGGTTGGCACAGGCTTTGATTCACGATCCACCTATCGTGGTCTTGGATGAACCCACCACTGGACTGGACCCCAATCAAATTGTCGAAATGAGACACCTCATCCGAGAGATTGGACGCACAAAAACAGTCATCCTGAGCACACACATTCTTTCCGAAGTCCAAGTGACCTGTGATCGCGTCTTGATCATCGACAAGGGAAGCCTTGTTGCGGATGGAACCGTAGAAGAAATTATCGCCCAATCTCAAGCACAACTGCATTGGAAACTCATCTTAGAACAAGACAAAATACAAATTGGTGCCGATGAACTCGCACAAAAGTTTCTGGACATACAAGGCATCGAACAGTGCACACAACTTACAAATCTGCCCAACGGTGAGTTGGGATTTTCACTCACGTGCACCACAGATATCCGGCGCTCAGTATTTGATTGCGTCGTTGAGCATGGCATGGTATTGCTGGAACTCAGTCCCTTCAAAGACGATCTAGAATCGGTGTTCAGTCGATTGACCGAGGGCAAATAAATGGCCTTCATCATTGGGACTGCCGGACACATAGATCATGGAAAAACTTCCCTGATTCGAGCATTGACTGGGGTGGATTTGGACAGTGCTCCTGAAGAGCAAGATCGAGGCATTACCATCTCTTTGGGGTTTACAAGCCTTCAAGTTGGAGAACAATCGGTTTCTTTCATCGATGTCCCCGGACACGAACGCCTCATTCGAACGATGATTGCTGGTGCAACCAGTTTGGATGCTGTGTTGCTGTGTGTATCGGCTACAGATTCGGTCATGCCTCAAACCATCGAGCATGTCAACATTCTTCAATTGTTGGGTGTTCAGCATGGTCTCATCGCAATTACCATGTGTGATTTGGCCGACGAAGAGGACATCGAACTCATTACGGAAGAGTTGCATGAATTGGTTGAGGGTACTTTTTTGGAGGGAGCGCCAATCATCGAAACCGTTGCTGGCGAATCTCCAAGCGGACTGGACGCACTCACTCGCAACATCGAAGCACTCATTTCAAAACCCCGTCCACAAGTACAAAAGCAACCTTTTCGGCTCCCCATCGACCGGGTCTTCTCTCAAAAAGGATTCGGTACCGTCGTCACGGGTACCGCACGAGGACAATCGGTTGCAAACGGAAGCACAGTCTCCATCTTGCCAGAGGACATCGAGGCGAAGATTCGGAACATCCAGCTTCATGGGTCGTCTGTAGAAGAAACCCAAGCGGGACGAATTGCGCTAAATCTCTCTGGTGTGTCCGTTGACACCCTATCTCGAGGCTCGGTTGTCATTGTTCCAAACTCTTTACCCGTCACACAAATTGTGGACATTGAGTATCAACACCTCGATGATGCCACAGCCTTGAGCAATGGAACACGGGTTCGAATCTTGTTTGGCTCAAGTGAAGCTCTTGGAAAAGTCTATCGAATTGACTGCGATCAGGATTTTGAGGCTGGTGACACAGGGTTGCTCCAACTCAGACTCGATAGCCCACACATTCTGTGCAAAGCCGATCGTTGCATCATTCGACGAGAGTCTCCTTTGGAGACGTTGGGTGGCGGGGTTGTTCTCGATCCCTACGCCATCAAGATACGCAAGCGCAATCAACACCGTCAGTGTACTTGGCTTCAAGAGACGAAAGAGAATCCTTTGGCACTCATAGAGCGGGTTGGACGCACAGGACGAACTCTCCAAGAGTGCCATTTGTTGGGAAGTACGGAACACATTGTACTGGGTACACGTGGCTATGCACCAGCGATTGTGGATGATTTGATCTCGTTGTTGGTCGAGGCTGTACAAGATTGGCACAGGCGTCATCCGTTGAAAAAAGGCGCTACCAAGATGGAACTTCAGCAACACTTTCCATTTTTAGACAAAACCGCATTGGGAGACTTGGCTCAGTTGACCCTCTCAAAGGGTATGGTGCTTGAAAAAAATGGTCGATTGCACCATCCAAATTTTTCAGTCGCCCTCACATCTGATCAAGAACGTACAATTGACAACTTGTTACAGGTACTCCATTCCAAAGGTCTTCAAGGCAGCCCCATCAACGACTGGACGGATATTCCCAAGCCATTGTTCCAATACGCCCTTCAAACGGCTTTGGTGATACGGATTGAAAACAATATTGTGGCGCCAACGCACATCAATCATTTAATTGGGCAATTGCGGACACATTTTGAATTCAATACAACATTGAACACAACTGAATTTAAAGAGATGACTCAGTTATCGCGCAAATTTTCCATACCTTTGCTAGAATGGATGGATGAAAATCAAAAAACCCGCCGAAAAGATGACGTACGCATCCAAGGTGGGATGTTGTCAAAGGATGTATAAATGACCCCACGCACATTTCATGCACTTGTTTTTCACAGTGGTCTGCTCACCATTGGCTCTTGGCTCTTTGCCACACCCGCCTTTGCTCAAGAAGTAGAAGATACCAGTCAGTCTGAACCGACTGAAGTTGCAGCACCCATTGTACAAACATTGGTCAAAGTTACCGCACCTGTCGCCGCTGAAGTCTTTATCGACAATCAACCGGCAGGGCAGACGCCACTGGAATTGGCCATTGAGCCTGGAAAGCATACCGTGCGTGTAGCCGCAGACGGTTTTGACCCATTTGTACGTCGAGTAACGGCGATTAAAGGACAAACCGCGACGTTGAGTGCCGATCTCTTGGAAGGAGGTGGAACGGTTGAGTTTCAAGCCTCAATCAGTCCCGCTACCCTCATCTTGGACGACGGGGAAATGATTTTGCCAATTCGGCTCAACGAGTTGTCTGAAGGTGATCATTCTTGGGAGATTCGCGCCACTGGATATGAAACCGTGAGTGGAAAATTCACATTGGCAAAAGGCAAAAATGTATTTATTTACAAAACGCTTGAATCTTCAATGGGCAAAGTCCTAATCGAAAGCAATCCAAGTGACGCTACGGTGTACTTAAATGGTGAAGATGTCGGTCTGACACCCATCGCAATGGAAAATGTCGATGCGGGTGTTCATAGCGTCATGATTTATAAAAAAAGGTATGCCAAAGCCTTTAGAACCATGGACAACACCCTTGGAAACAAAGGGATCGTCAAGGCATCCATGAGCAAAATGGGCGCAAAGGTCAACATCAAAACCAAAGACAAAGATGCCAAGGTCTACATTGAAGATCACTTGGTGGGCACAGGAAAGAATGTGCGCGTTGGGTTGGTCGAAAAGGGCAACTACAATGTGCGGATTGTTTCTGAAAACAACAAACCCTTGCAATCAGACATCCATGTTCCGCCGTCTGGCAAAGTAAAGTTTGTTGCTTCACTGGTAGAAACAAATGAATCAGGTATGCCCAGCCTCGTAAAGAAAGGCGCTCGAAAATCTATTAACTGGACTCTTTGGGGCAGTGTAGCCATCGGGTCAGCGGCCGTTGCCGGTGGTACTGTTCTGTTTGTGCAATCCCAAGAAACCGAGCCTGCTCCCTCTGGAGATGCCGTAATTTCGTTGCCTTAATCCCCTTTTTTATTGAAATTGAATTCACACTGATTTGTACACCACAGTAGGAACCATCATGTCGAAAACCATGCGCAGTCTTTCCTTTCTCCTTCCAAGTATTTTGCTTGCCTGTACCCCCACAGCAGAGCCAAAAACCGCAATCTTCTTGACGTTGAAAACAGATGGCGATTTCACACTCCAAGACTATGCCGACTATACCTTTATTGTTGTGGACCCCGTAGAAGGTGGGTTTCTAACAAGCGAAGGACTGGAACCCAACGTCGGTGAGTTCTCAACTGGTTTCGGAGTTGAAACAGAATTCGGCAATTTCAACGAAGCGGACGAAGACCTTGAAATGCGGGTGCGAATGGATCTCAGCAAGTTTGATGCCGAACCTGTATTGGAGATTGGATTCAGTGCCCAAAACAGTGGTCCATTTAATTTCAGTGGATACACCATGGACGGCTCTATCCAGTATATGGAAGCGCCCCTGTATGGTCCGGTTGGTTTTGTGCAAGACCAAATTGCCTTGGGTGAGTTGACCTTTTCGTTGTTGGACGCTCCTTTGCACGGATGCAACAACGGCAACGACGATGATTCGGATGGATGGACCGACGGAGACGACCCTGACTGTGCAGAAGATGGCACGTCCGAAAATGGGTATGGAGACACCGAGTGCAACGACGGAATCGACAACAATGACGATGGCGTCATGGATGCGCTGGACGACAACTGCGATGACGCCTTCGACAATACAGAGATGACTGGCTGTGAAGACGGTGAAGACAACGATGCCGATGGATGGGTAGACTTTGAAGATCCCGATTGTGAAACGGGACTGCTTGAAACGGGTTTTGGCACGTCTGAATGCAACGATGGCATCGACAACGACGGCGATGGGCTGATTGATTCCGAAGATGAACAGTGCGATATAGCGATTCACATCAAAGAAGCCGCCCCTCCTTGTGAAAACGGCGAAGACGACGATGGCGACGGTTGGATTGACGCCGATGACCCTGACTGTACCAATGGAGACTTGGAAAACACCACGTCTTCAATTTTCCGCTGCAATGATGGTCTGGACAACGACGGTGATGGACTGGTCGATTCAAACGACCCTTCTTGTGAAGATGGCTCTGACGACACGGAGTCGAATGCCTGTGAGGATGGATTTGACAACGATGCTGATGGATGGACCGATGCAGAAGACCTGTCTTGTACAGACCCGTTGGTCGAAAGTGAAGGTGGCGTAGAAGGCAGTACACAATGTTCCGACGGCACGGACAACGATGGCGATGGACTGGTCGATTCAGAAGATCCCGAGTGTCTCACGGCGGCTGTGAACAGCGAAGCATCTCCCTGTGTAGACGGCGCTGACAACGACAACGATGGATGGTTTGATTCCGAAGATCCGGACTGTGCGACCGTCTTTGATGAGGTTGGCGTAGTTCCCGACGGTCCTGCGTGCAACAACGGACTGGATGACGATGGGGATGGCGCTGTGGATGCCATCGATGGTGGATGCGCTTCGGCTGCCGACAATGATGAAGGCGACAGTTGTGCCGACGGCTTGGACAACGATGCCGATGGATGGATCGACAGCGATGACCCAGACTGTACAAGCATCGGCGACGAGCAAGGTTTCGGTTCACAGTTGTGCAACGACGGAGTCGACAACGATGGAGATGGATACATTGACGGGATGGACTCGGCGTGTAGCACCGCTCGTGCAACCACCGAACTCGACGACTGCGAAGATGGTCTGGACAACGATGCCGATGGATGGGTGGACTATGCAGACCCCGACTGTCAAACCTCGGATGATGAAGTGGGTGGTTTTGACTCTTCCTACGAATGCAACGATGGCTCCGACAACGAAGCCCAACCGGACAACCTGATTGACGCAGATGACCCTGACTGTACCAGTGCAACGGACGACTTGGAACAAAACACGGCTTGTGACAACGGTACAGATGACGATGGGGATGGATGGATTGACCTAGACGACCCTGGCTGTACAAACGGCACTGACAACAATGAAGGACCTATTGCATCAGCCTATGTGTGCAACGATGGCTCCGACAACGACGGCGATGGACTAATCGACGCAGAAGACCCTGCCTGTGCAGATGGTTACGGTTCTGATGAAGTCGATCCTGTGACTGGTTGCAACGACGGAACCGACAACGACAACGATGGGTGGACCGATGAACAAGACCCAGATTGTGCGACTGGCACAGTAGAAGTTGGATTTGGAGACACTGATTGCAACGACAATGTTGACAATGACAGCGACGGAAAATTGGACTTTGAAGACGAAGACTGCTCCAATGCACTCGATACGCGCGAACAAGCTTCCAGTTCCTATTGTACGGATGGTGCAGACAACGATGCCGACGGATGGATCGACAACGAAGATTTGGACTGTATGACAGGGGATGAGGAAGTCGGATTCTCCATTACGGCTTGCAACGATGGTGTAGACAACGACGGCGATGGGGACATCGATGGTGAAGACTTTGGCTGTATTTCTTCATTGGACAACAACGAAAGTGCTGGTCAGTGTGAAGACGGAATCGACAACGATGCCGATGGATGGGTGGACTCAGCAGATCCAGCCTGTGCCGGTGGTGGAAACCTTGAAAACGATGGCTATTCGGGCACCGAATGCAACGACGGGATCGACAACGACGGTTCTTTGTTGATTGACTTCACCGATCCGTCATGTGCGTCCGCATTTGACACTGTAGAAGATGCCAACGCACCGCTTTGTGCCAATGGAATTGATGACGATGGAGACGGTTGGGTCGATGGCGATGACGTTGAATGTCAAATGAACATCGACGAAAGTGGCTTCAGCAGTTTCCTTTGCAATGATGGAATCGACAACGATGGCGATGGATTCGACGACGCCGATGACCCAGACTGTTCTGTCGGCTGGGATGAAGACGAGGCTGACGTCGTAGACAGTTGTAGCGACAACGAAGACAACGATGGCGATGGATGGATCGATGGAACGGATGCGGATTGTACCATTTATGGCGAAGAAGTTGGCTACAGCACGTTGTTCTGCAACGATGGACTGGACAACGATGGCGATGGAATGGTCGATGCAAACGACATGGGTTGCGACGATGGCTTCGATTTCAGAGAAGACGATTTGACCGCGAGTTGCAACAATGGACTGGACGATGACAGCGATGGCTGGTTGGATGTCCAAGACCCAGACTGCTTCGTCAATGGTGATGAAAACAGCACGGCAATTTTCTCATCACTCTGTTCCGACGGCATTGACAATGATGGCGATGGAGCCACAGACTCTCTCGATTTGGACTGTGCATCGGCATACGACAACTCAGAAGACAGCGCCATTGGTTCTTGTTCCGACAACATCGACAATGATGGCGATGGGTGGATCGATGGAGATGACATTGACTGTACCGTTCTTGGCCAGCAAGAACAAAATGTTCACCCAATCGAATGCTCTGACGGGATCGACAACAATGGAAATGGCTCTGTTGACGGTGGCGACGCTGGCTGTGTGAATGGTTGGGACAACAACGAGTTTGCCCTCTCTCCAGTCTGTTTGGATGGTGTAGACAACGATGGCGATGGATGGATTGACGAAGAGGACACGGACTGCATTGAAACATCTGCAGAAAGTGGACCGGACTTGTTCCAATGCTCTGACTTTGTAGACAACAACGGAGATGGAGACATCGATGGAGACGATGCATTCTGTTTGAGTGCCTACGACAACGATGAGTCTGATGGATTGATATACAACTGTGCGGATGGCATTGACAACGATGGAGATGGATGGATTGACGATGCCGACCCAGACTGTGATTGGAGCACAGAAGAGATCGGAGAGGAAATCCGTTTCACCTGCAACAACCTGCAAGACGATGATGGCGACGGACTCATCGACTCAGATGACCCTGGATGTGAAACTGCATTCTTATCCGATGAAACCCACACTCCAGAGTGCGCTGACGGCATTGACAACGACGGCGATGGGTGGTCTGACTTGGAAGACCCAATCTGTTCGAGTGCCAACACCCTCTTTGAGATAGATGGTGCAGGTGGTACGTACCAATGTAATGACGGAATCGACAACGATGCCGATGGTACAGCCGATGCCGCTGACTTAGGTTGTGACAATGGCTATGACGACGATGAGCAAGACCCCATCACAGAATGCAACGATGGTGTTGACAACGATTCGGATGGATGGACTGACCTTGATGATCCAGTCTGTACGTCCATCGCTGTCGCCAATGAAGACGACGGCTACGTGCCAAACGGCTCGCAGTGCAACGATGGAATCGACAACGACACCGACGGCACTGTAGACAGCAACGATCCACAATGCCTGAGTGCATCGGATGCTTCTGAAGCTTTCTAAGCCTGAAAACACGAACAGTTCATGTAAGAAAGATTCGGTTAATTCAGGACTGAGCCCAATTCGGCCACCATTCTGGGACTGATACGGGTGAAACCAGCCAGTCCTTAGATTCAATCCCGCAATGGTGCAGGGCGAAATCACTGGGAAAAGAACGGGGTGTGGTTCCACCACCATACAGGCGATCTCCCACCAAAGCGATCCCTGCAATCGCCGAATGCAGTCGGATTTGGTGCATCACCCCCGTTCGCATTTTGGCTTCCCACAAAAATAACTCTTGACCACTCGGTGTTGAACCGGATCGCAACAGTTGAAAGTGGGTCCGTGCTGGATACCACTTTCCTCTATGGGGTGTGTTTGCTCCGCGTTGAACAACCATTTTTCGCTTATTTTTGGGGTGGTGGGCAATGGGGAAAGCGATTGTGTGTTTACGCCAAGATACTTGTTTGGCTGTTAAAAAAAGATAGCGTTTGTTCAATTTTTTCTCAGCAAAGTCCGTTCTCAAATTCTGAAGTTGTGCTACCGTTCGAGCCACCAAGAGTTGTCCCGATGTCGGAACATCCAACCGATGTGCAATGCCTCCATCAAAGCCTTGTGGCCATTCCCCTTTCTGTTCTGGGAATTGTTCATAGAGGTCTTGCAACACACACCGACGCGATGGATCTTTGCGGTATGGAAAACAGGAAATACCAGAAGGTTTATTCCAAACGATTGGTGCTTCCGTCATGTCATTCTCTCACCAGTAGAGACCCGACGGTCGCCAAGACGGCAACACCAATGGCCACTGCGTAAAATGTTGTTGTACTGGACCAATCTACAAGCACGCTGGCACCATACATACCCACTACAGCTCCCACTCCACCAACTGAGGTGCTCAACAGACTTTGTCCCGTTGAAGACAACTCTGGTGGTGTGATGCCCTTCACCAATCGAACGACCGCCAACCAAAAGACCCCAAAGGTAATGCCGTGGGTGGCTTGTGCCAAAACCAGCATCCAAACGTGCGCGGTCCACGTCATCAATGCCCACCTTGGTATCGCAAGGGCACAGGACCACACGAGCAACTTTTTGGCATTGATTCGCTCAAAAAGTTCGGCCTTCTTAAACACAGCAATTTCCACCACAACACCAAGCAAAATGGCTGTTGAAGCCCATCCAGTTGACACACCTGTTTCTTGAGCGTGTTTGATGATGTAACTGGAATTCCCCAAATGTACGGAAAAATGCAGGCCAGCACACAACAAAACCCAAAGCAATCTTGAATTGCCCAATAAAGTGCGAACATCTGACCATTGTGGTCGTGGGAAAGCGACCTTGAGTTTTGGAATCGATAATACATACACACCAAGGGATAGCGTCACCACCGCCCCACCGACAATTCCCCACCCAGTCGCCCAGCCAATGGTGCCAACCCCAACCATGTAGCCAATCGAACCCCACTGGCGAATTCCTCCATAGGTCCAAGAGAGTTCAGAAGGAAGGCGCTGAACATCTTCTTTTTTCATAGACACTTGGCGCAACCCTTCCAACGTCATGGCGTCACTGAGAGAGGCTACCGGAGCCCAACCAATCGAATAGAGCAACATACCTACCCAAACCATACTGGGGTCAAAGAGCACCACACAACCCCATCCAACAATCGCTATCCACACCGCAACCTGCAAGGTTCGAACAGCATCTTGCAACCAATCTGCAAGCCACCCCCACAGTGGTCCAACAAAGACCATTACAAAGGACGGCATCGCCAGCAGTACCCCAATGTTTGGAATGGAGCGAGCCTCAAACTCGGTCACCAAGTAGGGAAAGATCATTCCCAAAGGCACAAAGGACAGAAAGTAGAGCAACGGCATTGAGCGAAGTTGATTGGACATGGTGTGGACTGTATCTCAACCACGTTCTTGGGTCGAATGCAATTGCCAACCCCAATACGGGCATTTTCTGTCCAAATGTGTGTGTGCTGTCCTAAAATCACATCGAACTGGTTATGGTATCGTACACGACACTTTGATGAGGTTTCACATGGGATTTGTCCACCTTCACAACCACAGTCAATTCACCATTTTAAACGGCATGCCTTCTCCTGATGCGGTGATCAAAGCCGCTGAAGAATTGGAGATGCCTGCAGTAGCCATCACCGATACTTGCAATCTTTTTGGAGCGGTGCAATTCCACAAAGCTGCAAAAAAGAGTTCTGTAAAAGCCATCTTTGGGTCAGAAATCTGGATGTGGCCTGAAGGAATTGACGACATCAAACGGGTCCAAGAAAGCAAACGCGCTCCAGACGGTGGGTGGCACCTCAACTTTCTGATTCAAAACAAAACGGGCTACCACAACCTCTCCAAACTGATCACAGAAGGCATTTACCACGGCATCCATTACCGACCAAGAATTGATTGGGACCTGCTGGAAGCACATTCTGAAGGATTGCTCATTACCACAAGTGGCTTGAATGGCCCCTTGGGCTATGCCATGGCACAACAGAATTCCCTAGCGGAAGCCAAACAGATTCTCGAACGCCTTGGAAATATATTTGGTGAAAATCGGTTGTTTCTTGAACTTCAAGACTTTGCGGTGCCCTTTCAACCCCAACTCAACGATCTTGCCCGTCAGTTGTCTTCTGACTTGGGTCTCAAAACGATTGTCACCAACGATGTTCGCTATCTAAAGCCACAAGATGCCGTCTCGTTGGACTTGCTCAACTGTATTTCCTTTGGTCAAGGATTCCACGACAGCGATCGACAAACGATGCCCACCGATCAACAATATTTCAAGTCAGAAGCAGAAATGAGAGAGTTGTTCGTGGACGATCAAGAGGCCATTGATCGAACCGTTGAAATCGCTGAATCCTGCAATTTCAAGTTTGAATTTGGCACGTACTTTTTCCCAGCGACGACCCCACCGGATGCGGATAAACCCTTGGAAGACGGTACGCCCGCCAAGATGAACCAAAAAGAGTACTGGGCAGATACCCAAGCCAACTGGGAATATTTCTACAAGGCTTTTCCACCACCAAAATCCTTCAACATGCCAGACCCAAAAGTTGCCATTCCAAAAAAGCCCGATGGTGTTGGAAATATGAGCAGTTACTTTGAGTGGTATTGTTCGGAGGGACTCATTATTCGACTGGATTCAGACGACAAAGAAGTCCACAAAAAGTACTGGGATCGCCTTGACTTTGAAATGAACATCATCGAATCCATGGGTTTCCCTGCGTACATGCTCATTGTTGCCGAGTTCATCAACTGGTCCAAGGACAACGCCATCCCAGTCGGTCCAGGTCGTGGCTCTGCCGCTGGCTCACTGGTTGCGTGGGCGATGGGGATCACCGACATCGACCCTCTTCGATACAGTCTGCTGTTTGAACGATTCCTCAATCCAGAACGTGTCAGCATGCCAGATATCGATGTGGACTTCTGTCAAGATCGGCGTGAAGAGGCGATAGAGCACGTTCGAGAGGTTTATGGTCCCCCACTGGTGTCGCAAATCATCACCTATGGAAAACTCGCGGCCAAAGCGGCTGTAAAGGACATCGCTCGCTCATTGGGTGTACCATTCAACGCCTCCAATGAGATTGCTGGAATGGTGCCAGACAAACCGGGAACCAAACTCAAAGATGCCTTGGAAGAAGAAGGCGTTTTGCCCAAACTCTCCCTCAACCCCCTCTACAATCGCGTGTTCAAACTGGCCTTGAACATCGAAGGAAAAACCCGCCAGACAGGGATCCACGCAGCGGGTGTGGTCATTGCCGACAAACCACTGGTTGAACACGCACCACTCTATCGTGATGGTCCCGAAGGTGGTCCCGTCGTCCAATACGACATGAAATCGTCAGAGTCTTTGGGGTTGATCAAGTTTGACTTTCTTGGATTGAAAACACTGGATCAGATTCGAGACGCATTGGTGATGATCAAAACCAATCACGATGTAGACATTGATATGGAAACCCTTCCGACTGAGGACACGGACCCTGCGTTTACATTGCTGCAGGCCGGTGACTCCATCGGTGTTTTTCAGTTGGAATCAGACGGTATGCAAAAGTTGTTGGAATCCATGCAGCCAGAAAGTTTGGAAGACGTGATTGCCTCGATTGCACTTTTCCGACCGGGACCCCTATCTTCAGGGATGGATCAAACCTTTGTTCGACGAAAGAATGGTCTGGAAGAAGTTGAATATTTACACCCCAAATTAGAACAAGTACTGTCCAACACCTACGGCTCCATTGTCTATCAAGAACAGGTGATGCAAATCGCACAGGTAATGTCCGATTACTCATTGGGAGAGGCCGACTTACTCCGTCGCGCCATGGGTAAAAAAGACACTGCCGAAATGGATCGACAAAAAGTCATCTTTGTTGAACGAGCAGTCAAAAATGAGGTGGAAGAAGCCACTGCATCTGAAATTTTTGATTTGATGGCCTACTTTGCTGGGTATGGTTTTAACAAAAGTCACTCTGCGGCTTACGGATGGATTTCTTATCAAACTGCTTGGCTCAAAGCGCACTATCGACCAGAGTACATGGCTGCGTTGATGACCTCAGAAGCCAACAACACGGACAAAGTATTTGGCTTCATTCAAGACTGTAAGTTTCCACGACGTGGGAAAGAGTTCATCATTGAAATCAAAAATCCGGACATCAACGAATCACACTATCGATTCTATGTCCCTCCCCCTAAGGAAGAAGAAAAACAGTTTATTCAATTTGGATTGGTCGCGGTCAAGGGGTTGGGGAAACGCGCCATACAAGTCATTTTGCGAGAACGACACGATCGTGGTCCATTCAAATCGTTTATGGACTGCTTGGATCGTGTTGTAGAACGCCAATACATGCCCGTTACCGCAAAAGAAGTTGAACTGGAACTGGCTGAGAAAGACGATTTGAAAGAAGAGAACCCCTATTTCCCTGTTTCCAAAAAAGTCTATGAAAACCTCATCAAATGCGGTGCATTTGACAACTTGTACCCTTCGAGAAAATCACTGCTGGGCGCCTTACCCAAAGCATTGGAAGAAGCTTTCGAAGCCCAAAAAGAACGTTCCAGAGGACAACTCAGTCTATTTGGCGAAGCCATGGCTGTGGCGACACCGGAGTTTGTTGTTCCCGATACGGGAGAATGGTCCGTACAAGAGCGCATGAAACAAGAAAAAATCGCGTTGGGGCTGTACCTGACCAGCCACCCCATCACCGCCTACGCAGACTTAACCAAAGAGTGTCAGACAACAAAAGAAGTCCGCGCTGGTTCACCTGGAGAATACCGCGTGGCGGGAATTACCACCTATTATCCTCAAGTATCCAAAGCCGGAAACCCATACGGAAAATTGATCATTGAAGACCAAGACGGCTCGCTGACCGTTCGGTTCTTTAGCAAAGATTACGATCGTGTCCTGCCCATCATTCAAAGTGGGGGCCCCATCATTGTTCACTTGGAAAAAACGAAAGATGAAAAATTTGGGGAATCCTTTAGAGGGCGAAACGCCACTTCTTTATTGACTCTTCAAGAAGACATGACAACCCGCATTCATATTTCCGTGGATCAAAAGAAAGTCACACACTTCTTCTGCCAAGACTTACAAACGAAACTTGAGAATGCGCCAGGAGACTGTCCTGTAGACTTAGAAATCCTATATACGAAGCGTCAAGAAAGTGCTAAGATTGCCTTACGTCTTCAGCAGACCGTCAACCCCACGGAAAGTCTGCTCCTTGAACTTCAGCAGTTTGTCGGAGATGCAAAAAGTGTAACCCTCATCAATCGTTAACCCCCTGCCCCCCTCAGTTGTTGCCCATGCCCCAATCCCTCTTATTGTTCCTTTCCCTTTCACAAGCCAATGAAACCAGCGCCGTGATTGAATCCATCTCCGACACCAGTCGAATCAATTGGACTTCAATGCGCATTGAAGCAACCGGTGGTTCTCAAATCGTCACCAATGCCCCCAATTACAACAAAGCAGAGTTGCAATCTATGCGACTCGGTCAATCAACCCTTCAAAAGGCACTCTACTCCATCGAAGTGGACTCTGAAGTTGATTTCCAAGATCTACTCAACCGAAACGATGCGATCACCAGAAGCATTCAATCGGGAGCAAATCGGTATGAAGTCTCAGATGTTGTCTACATCAATGCTGAAACGATAGAATCAACCATCTATATAGATATGCATGGCTTACTTCGTCCATACCTCATTGAACGAGCAGGCATTGAAGGTCGTGTATCCACCCCAAAACGTTCCGAACATTCTGGAATCATCATCGATGCTCGAAACGTGGACTTTGATCCTGTTGTGCTACCCGTCATTCACACATCCGGACAAGAAAATTGGTTGTCGGTCGATGACTTTTCCAAGCACAACGCCAAAAATAGCTTTCCCTTTGCTTATGCCTTGGATGCTACAGCCACCTCAGTGATTGACAAAGTCGGGTCAAATCCCGCTCTTTATATGGCCAATGAAGCAACCTTTGATGCCTTAACAGTCAACAACCTCGGTGCTCCACTGTCGGAATCTGAACGAGCATCCATTATTGGCAACGGACGAGTGGTCATTTTACTCTCTGAACTTCCGTAAATTCCGCAATACACACCATCATGCATAAACGTCCACCCCGCAGTCACCATACCAACCAACGTCCCTCTAGGAAACATCCACTTGCATCCCTACCTACTGGACGTTTACAGCACCTCACATGGTATGCTGGACTAATTCTTGGTTGTGTGTTCGTCATGTGGCTTTTGAGACCTGTCTTTGCGATCTTAGCCGCCAGTGCAGGAATCGCCTATGTTTTTGATCCACTCATTGATCGTTTTGAAGAACGTGGCTGGTCTAGAGATCAAGGAATTGCCATTACAACGGTTGTTTTGGGATTGGTTTTCTTTCTATGTGTACTGTTGTTCATTCCGCCTGTCGTTGTACAAATCAGCAAACTCAGTTCCGACATTCAACAAGTCATCACGCACTTGGATGAGCATTTACAATCCATCACCGTTTGGATTGAACAGCAAACCAGTTACACAATCGACTTGAATCTTGGACAAATAAAAGACACCCTGCCCGTTTGGATTGAGCAAGTGTCCAACAACTGGCAAAGTCAAGCAGGAGAACTTCTCAAAGGACTATTTCTTCGTGGAATGGGTTTGGTGAATACGACACTCAACTTGTTGTTGCTTCCAGTCTTCACCTATTACCTACTGCGCGATTGGGACAAATTGGTGGCCGACACCTTTGATCTACTGCCACACTCCGTTCGCCCTGTCGTTCAACGCACCATGCTCGAAGTCGACGATCGACTGAATGCATTCATTATCGGTCAAATCAAAGTTTGCTTGGCTCTTGCCGTACTGTACAGTCTTGGGTTGTGGTTGGTTGGGATTGACTTGGCATTTCCAATCGGTGTTTTCTCTGGGCTCATGTTCATCATTCCCTATGTTGGAACGGTTTTTGGGATTGTTACAGCTGGACTCATGGCGTTGATCAACCATGGTTTTGACTGGCACATCTTGGGTGTGTTTGCTGTGTTTGGCGCGTCGCAAATGATCGAAGGCTACTATCTCACACCAAAAATTGTCGGGGAATCTGTTGGCTTATCTCCTTTGGTTGTCATGATTGCTTTAATCGTCGGTGCGGCATTCATGGGCATTTGGGGCATGTTCTTAGCCATCCCAGTTACAGCTGTGTTGAGTGTTTTGGCCAAGGAATGGCTGACACAATATAGACAGAGTGAAACTTTTCTCAAAGATTCACAATGACTGCACTGTCTACAACTTGGCACTGGCAAGTTCCCTATGCAGACACCTTGGCTTTGCAAGAGCAGTGTCGCACAAAAGCGCTTTGCGAGAACACAGAGTACCTCATTTTTGCTGAGCATCCACCAACGATCACCTTGGGAAAAAGGGGTGGTACCGTCTTAGATGCGCGCCCCAACACCGCAATTCATCAAATCCGACGGGGAGGACTGGCAACTTGGCATGGCCCCGGACAATTGGCATTCTACCCAATTGTAAATCTTCACAAAAGGGGATTGGGTGTTCGTGGCTTTGTATGTATGTTTGAACAGTCGGTCATTGATCTACTCAAAGAATACAATATTAACGGTCAGCGATCGGATAGCCCTGGGATTTGGGTGAGGGACCAAAAGATAGCAGCGATCGGTTTGGATGTTCGAAAAGGTGTAAACATCCACGGTGTCGCCCTCAACATTTCAACCGACACCTCCGTTTTTTCACAAATTGAAGCTTGTGGAGATCCAACAGTAGAATACACGTCCATCTGTGAACAATTGTGTGGCAAGCGACCAAACACTCTATCGGTTGGACGTCGGTGGAAAGCGCTCTTTATGCAAAAGCTTGATGAACACGGATCAACAACAAACAAATGATTTGACATGGACAAAAAGTTGGATTAAATAGTATTGACCTTATAGGCATGTAGCTCAGGGGCTAGAGCACTGTCCTGACACGGCAGGGGTCGGCAGTTCAAATCTGCCCATGCCTATTCGTTCTATTAACTCTTACAGTTGGTGGTGGATTAGAGTAGTTCAACGGGTTGTCTAAGATTCAAGAGAATACAGGGTCCATCAGAAATCTACAATACTCCCGGAGCATTACTTGAGAAACTCATCACACAAGGGTTCCAACGACCAAGGACCGAAAAAGAACCGTCAAATTACTGCGCGCAGTGTTCTGGTAATCGACGAAAATGGAACCAAACTCGGTGAAATGCCTACTCGTGATGCCCTTTCAATGGCTCAAGATCGAGGTCTTGATTTGATTGAAGTGGCTGCCAATGCCCGTCCTCCTGTTTGTCGTTTTGCCGACTATGGAAAGATTCTCTATGAAAAGAAAAAGAGAACCGCCAAAGCCAAAAAGAACGCAACAACAATCACCGTGAAAGAAGTCAAGTTCACACCATCAACTGGTGATCATGACTTCAACACAAAGCTCAAACATGTACAAAAGTTCATCGGGAAAGGAGACAAGGTTAAGGTAACCATCCGATTCCGTGGTCGAGAAATGGCACACAAAGACAATGGACAAGCCATTTGCAAGCGTTTGGTAGAAGCCATGAACGCTGAAAGTACAGTTTGTGAGATCGAAATGGCGCCACAGTTCATGGGTCGACAAATGACAATGATCTTGGCCCCCATCAAAAAGCCATAATCCAACAAGAATACATTTCCCAAACAGTGTGATCAAGCGATTGATCGCCTCCATCTTCAACCTTCACCTTCGGGTGAACCATCGCTAGGAAAATACCATGCCCAAGATGAAAACACACAGTGGTGCAAAAAAGCGCTTCAAGTTGACAGGCTCTGGCAAAGTAAAATTCAAGCGCGCCAACATGCGACACATTTTGACCAAGCATTCAAGCAAAGTCAAACGCAAGCTTCGTAAAGGCGCCATCATGAATGCAACAGATGCCAAAACTGTTAAGAAACTGCTTCGTAAAATCACCTAATCATTACTATTTTCACATCCACCGTCACCGCCCACATCAGGCTGGAAAACGGTTCATTGATCCCAGATCAGTAAGGAGTCCACTATGGCACGCGTAAAACGCGCTCAGATTCGAAAGAAAAGAATCAAAAAATTATTCAAACGCTCAAAAGGCTTTTTCATGGCCAGAAACAATACCCTTCGTCAAGCAAACGAAGCGGTAATGAAGGCCCGCATGAACGCCTATACAGGCCGCAAGCAAAAGAAACGTCAATATCGCTCAATGTGGATTGCACGTATCAATGCTGCTTGTCGTCCATTGGAAATCAGCTACAGCCAGTTCATGCACGGTCTAAACTTGGCAGGCGTTGAAATCAATCGCAAGATGCTTTCTGAAATTGCAATTCACGACGCTGACGCATTCGCTCAATTGGTTGAACAAGCCAAAGCTGCAATCGCCGCAAAAGCATAATTCGTTGAGAGATTCTCAACATTCATAATTAAAAAGATGGAAAAACTGTGACCAATCTGATCAGACTGTTTGGGATTTGTCTATTCGGCTTGGGGTGTGGTGAAGAAAGTGATTCAGAATTAGAACAGTTCAACGCTGAATCCGATGCTTTCACCGTCAATATAGGACCCAACGTAGCCACAGACCCACAAGAAATTGAACTTCGCTCCTCTACCGGACAAGTTGTTATTGGAACAGCCTCTCTGTCACCGGGGGGCGGTCCTGTTGGGACGGAGCATCTTTTGGTAGTCGAAGTGGCAGACACGTGGCAAGGTCAAGTCGAAGAAGTCATTCTGGTGGTCGACTCTGGAGAGCGAGGGACGGAAGAGTTTACCCTCAAAAGAGACTCTGCAGATCCGGGGTATCACCAGTTAGACATTGTCTCCGTTGGTGAAGAAGGAGAAACAAGAGAAGACACATTTACCGTTCAACTGTTTGCGAATGACAGTACCCCTACTGACACAGGAGGCGCGCAGTGAGTTCCAATCCCCCACAGTCGACTGACTCAGACAATCTAACACGTGCAAGACTGGTAGAGCAGGTCCATTCTGAAGGTTTGGGCTGCAGCAAAAAAGAGCTCCGTTCCATTGTCGACGCCATGATTGATATTATGAGCACGGCGTTACTCGAAGAAACAGAAGTCAAAATCAGTGGGTTTGGCAAATTGAAGACCAAACACAAAGGTGCAAGAGTGGGTCGAAACCCTCAAACTTCAGAGCAATTGATCATTTCCAAACGACGGGTTGTATCTTTCCAACCCTCACGATTGTTGACCAAAAAACTCAATGAGTAGACTCTGCAGAAGGAGACGTACCCATGGCTGAATTTGACTCTTCACTTGAAATTCCACACAAACTGTACTTCAGAATTGGAGAAGTTGCCGACTTGGTTGGTGTAGACAGTCACGTCTTGAGATATTGGGAAAAGGAGATGGAACTGAAACCACACCGTTCCAATTCAGGTCAACGCCTGTATCGCAAAGTAGACATCTTACAGTTCTTGAAAATCAAACACCTTATACATACTGAAGGGTACACGATAGGTGGGGCAAAACAAGCATTGATGGAGACAAATCAAACTGCGGTCCACACCGATCAACTCAGTGACCTTCGAACACGTCTGTTGGATATTCAAACAGACCTAGCAGCGATCAAATCAAGACTCAGCACCCCCCAATAAAGATTGGAGTTTGATACACTGTCTATAGAATAGACACGCGTGAGTCCCATGAATTTGAACACCATTCGTCAACACCCTATTTGGCTGGCAATTCTGCTCATTGCCTGTACGGTATCGGCCATCATCATTCCAAATCATCTGGTCTTTTCAGCCAAGTCTGCCCAACTGGACTTTGCTCTAGACTGGGGCATTACGCTGATCTTTACGATAGACGCGTGGTTTCAATACGATGCGTGGACGCAAACACCGAACAGAAAACGGCAAATCGACGGTTTGTGGTGGGGATTCGACATTGTCGCAGCCATTCCATGGGCAGTGATTTTGCAAGTACCCTTGCTTGATCTATTGCGCCTCATGAAACTAATTCGCGTACCGGAAATTCTAAAAGAGCGACCGAAGTTGCCACTGGTATTAAACATTCCGTTGCAACTGTTCTCCTTTGTGTACTGGGCACTGCTGTGGGTGCATTGGCTGGCCTGTGGTTGGATGCATGCGGCAATGGAAACGGAGTATTTGATTGCTCTGTATTGGGCTGTAACCACGCTGACCACAGTGGGATATGGCGATATTACCCCCGATGTAAGTAAACTGACCCAAACGGTGTATACGATGGTGGTCATGTTTTTGGGCGTGGGGTTTTACGGGTACATCATCGGAAACATCACAACCTTGTTGCAACGGTTGGACATGAAAAAATCCATGTACCAAAGCAAGGTCAACCAACTCAATCGATTTTTGCAGTATCGACAAGTCTCTCCCACCGTAAAACATAAAATCCTAGATTATTACGATTACCTTTGGGAAAACAGAAAAGGATTTGATGAAAACCGCTTACTCAAAGATCTGCCACCAAGTCTACAGGCTGAACTTTCGCTGTCCTTGAAAAGAGATCTCATTGCCAAGGTCCCTTTCTTTCACGATGCAGATGACAAACTCATCCGTGACATTGCTGGAAGACTTCAACCGATCATTTACACCCCTGACGACTCCATCTTCAAGGAGGGAGACCAAGCCGACTGCATGTACTTTGTTGGCAAGGGATTGATTGAAATTAGCCAACATGGCACCCATTTGGTCACAATTGGAGATGGTAGTTTTTTGGGTGAGATCGCCCTTCTCCACGATCGCCCCAGAACAGCATCCGCCAACGCCAAAGGCTACTGCGATCTATACAAACTGAACTGTGCTGACTTTCACCACATTCTGCAACAACACCCGGACTTTGCTACCCACATTCACACAATTGCCGAACAACGTAAGCAAAAGTCCGTTACACATACATAACGTCGCAATGCGACACCACCACCACACTTGGAGATACCATGTACGAAGTCGGAGATACTGTACGAGATTTTACGTTGCCCAATCAAAATGGAGAAAACATCACCTTGTCTCAATTCAAGGGACAAAAGGTCCTGATTTGGTTCTATCCCAAAGCCAGCACTCCAGGTTGCACTGCTGAAGGATGCTCATTGAGAGACAACTTCGAATCACTCACAGACAAAAACGTCGTCGTGTTGGGCATTAGCAAAGACACTGTCAAAAGACAGTCCAACTTTGTAAAGAAGCACAGTTTCCCCTACGATCTACTTGCAGACACAGAAGGCATCGTTGTAGAAGACTTTGGTGCTTGGGGTCCAAAGAAGTTTATGGGAAAATCCTACGAAGGCATCTTGAGAACGTCTTTCTTGATCGATGAAAATGGTGTTGTCGAGCAAGTGATTCGAAAAGTAAAGACCAAAACCCACGGCACAGATATTCTCTCTTTGTTGAAGAATTAGTCGAGCATCCAATGATTCACCAACTGTATGCACCAACGCTTGGATTGTTGACGGATTTGTACCAAATCACCATGGCGTATGGATATTGGAAGTCCAACATACACACCACCAAAAGTACTTTTCAGTTATTTTTCCGAAAAGCCCCTTTTGGTGGAGAATACGCTGTTTGCGCAGGTATCGAGACCGCCCTAGAATTAATTGAACGCTTTTCTTTTTCGGAAAGTGATTTGGCTTATCTACAAACACAGGTAGGCAACGATGGCGAACCGCTGTTTGAACCAGACTTCCTTGAGTATTTGAGTGCATTGTCTATGGATGTCGACATCGATGCGATTCCGGAAGGCACTGCGGTGTTGGCGCATGAACCCATTGTACGCATCACGGGAACGGTTGTACAATGTCAATTGTTGGAAACCGCACTGCTCACCTGCATCAACTTTCAAACGTTGATCGCGACCAAAGCCCACCATGTGTGTCGTGCGGCAAAGGACGATACTGTATTGGAATTCGGTCTACGACGGGCTCAAGGCTTCGACGGAGGGCTATCTGCAACGCGGGCGGCCTACATTGGGGGTGTACACGCCACATCCAATGTTCTTGCCGGTAAACTCTTGGACATACCCATTAAGGGAACCCATGCTCACGCTTGGGTCATGATGTTTGACACGGAAAGAGAGGCTTTTGAACACTATGCCAAAGCCATGCCAAACAACTGCGTATTTTTGGTAGACACCTACGACACCCTCACCGGTGTTCAAACGGCAATTGAAGTTGGACACAAACTGCGGGCACAAGGGCATGAGATGCTCGGAATCCGTTTAGATTCGGGGGATCTTGCAACATTAAGCAAGCAAGCGCGTAAACTGTTGGACGCTGGTGGATTTCCAAATGCCAAAATTGTGGCGTCAGACTCGTTGAATGAGCATCGAATTGCCGCACTCAAAGCGCAAGGTGCTCAAATTGATATTTGGGGTGTTGGAACCAATCTGGTTACGGCACAAGACCAGCCTGCTTTGGGAGGCGTATACAAATTGTCCGCCCAAAAGCACCCAAGAGACGAAGACTGGACACCAAAAATCAAGTTGTCAAACTCACCAATCAAAACTTCAAATCCCGGACGATTGCAGGTGTATCGTTGCTTTGATGGCTCAGGCAAGTGGATCGGCGACATTATGGGAGATATTCAAGAAGACATACTGAACGAGACTGGTTCTTTGTTGGAAAACCTTGCCATCCACAGTCTCGGAAGTGAAACTATGAAGTTGGATACTGTGGTGGGCGTTGTTCCTTTGTTGGCACCCAAACTTCGACTGGGTACGCGTATTTCTCCGTCCGAAACCATTCACACAATGCGTTCTAGAGGACAAAACGTCGTTGGACCAATGTACAAAATGCCCCACCTCACACAGGCTACATGGAAAACCAAAGAGTCGTTAATTGCCCAACATCGTCCACCCATCACATAGTGGTTCACCAACCCGATCGGAGACAACATGAAACCTGCCCTACTGCTCATCGATATTCAAAATGACTTTTGCCACGGGGGCGCGCTTGAAGTTCCTCTGGGCGATGAAGTCGTAGATATTGCCAACTCGATGATGGAAGTTTTTGATACCGTCTTGGCGACTCAAGATTGGCACCCTTCTGGACATGGCTCCTTTGCCAGTACACATGCATTAGAGCCCTACAACGTCATCGATCTACATGGCCTACCACAAGTATTGTGGCCAGACCACTGCATCCAAAACAGCCACGGTGCACAGTTTCATCCAGCCCTCAACACCACCAAGATTGCCCACATTGTACAAAAAGGCACCGATCCAACTGTAGACTCCTATTCCGGATTTGCCGACAATGGACAGCGCATCGAAACGGAGTTGCACCAACGGTTACAGCTACTGAACATCGACACGCTCTACGTTTGCGGACTGGCAACCGATTATTGTGTCAAATTCACTGTATTGGATGCCCTAAGCAGAGGCTATACAGTCTATTTGATCGTCGATGGGTGTCGTGGAGTCAACCAATCGTTGAACGATTCTCAACAAGCCATCTCTGAAATGGAAAAGGCAGGAGCACAACTCATTGCCAGTGTTGATGTTCCCAATCACGTTGCATCATGATCCCATTGATTTTTTCTGTTGCTTGGGCGCACGGCCCCGATGCCAGTAGTTTCAATGGACTGGATGAGTTTTGGCCCACCCCCAATCAAGTCCGAACAGCAACCGGCAGTCCTGGACGAGAATACTGGCAACAAGAAGCCGATTACACCATCCAAGTCACCCTTGATCCGACAAACAAACGCATCGAAGGGTCTGAGGTGATCCTGTATACGAACAACAGTCCAGATACACTTCACTATCTGTGGATGCAATTGGGCCCAAATTATTTATCCAACCTTTCTGCACGAGCCAAGATCAGAACCGCACCTCACCTCGCAACAGAGAACGCCACCCTCAGTGCCAAAACCGTTCGAGCACTCGAGTTGCGCCCAGAATATGAACCCAATCTGACGATCGCAGATGTAACAGTCAATGGCGTTCCTACGAAGCCAATCATTCGCGATACACAAATGCGGTTGACCCTTCCGACAGCATTGGGCAGTGGCGAACAGATTGAAATTGAGATGTCTTGGTCCTACACGATGAATGACGCGTCTGTTCTGTGGGCTCGATCTGGGTATGAACGATTGGAAGACGATGCCCTCATCTTTGAGGTTGCGCAGTTCTACCCCCGTATGAGCATCTATTCAGATCTCGAGGGTTGGCTCACCAAACCTTATTTGGGAACTGGAGAGTTTGCGTCAGAATTTGGTGACTTTGACGTTCAAATCACGGTACCCAAAGACTATGTTGTTGGTGCGACTGGCACACTCCAAAATACAACAGAAGTATTGACCACAGCCCAACAAAGACGCCTCGAAAAAGCGCGAACCAGTGCAGAACCTGTATACATCATCAAGCCCGTCGAAGCCGAACAAAATCGCATCAACACCACCAGCAAAACACAAACGTGGCACTTTGAGGCAGAAAATGTTCGAGACTTTGCATGGGGAGCGTCCAATGCCTTTGTGTGGGACGCATGGGGCAGAGAGATAGATGGACAGACCGTCATGGCCATGAGCTATTACCCTGAAGAGGGAATGCCCTTATGGAACAAATACTCAACCCACGCCATTGCGCACACCCTTGAATTTTACTCCAAAATGGTCTTTCCATACCCCTACCCTGTAGCCATTTCAATGAATGGTCCAATCTACGGAATGGAATACCCAATGCTGTCGTTCAACGGTCCACGACCACTGGAAGACGATACCTACTATGAAGATACCGGACCATGGAAGCACCAAAAGAACGGGCTCATTTCTGTCATCATTCACGAAGTTGGACACAATTGGTTTCCGATGATTGTGAACAACGACGAGCGCTCGTGGATTTGGATGGATGAAGGATTGAACACCTACGTACAAAGCCTAGCGGAATTGGAATGGTCAGAGCAATTTGAAGGCAAACGGGGAGAACCCAGCCAAATTGCACATTATATGAAACGCACGGACGATGTTCCAATCATGACCGACGCTGAATCGGTCACCAGTCGTGGAAACAACGCCTATGCCAAACCGGCGGCTGCCCTAAACTTGTTGCGGAATACGGTTGTCGATCCAGAACTTTTTGACGAGGCTTTTGCTCATTATTCTACCCAATGGGCTTTCAAACGCCCCTATCCTGCTGATTTTTTTCGCAGCATTGAAGACGCTTCCGGTACCGACTTGGATTGGTTTTGGCGTTCTTGGTTCTATGGTACCAACCACGTTGATCTCTCGGTAGACAGTGTCTCTGTCTTTGTCAAAGACGTTCCGAACCCTGTTGTACACAAAGCCCTTCGACGAGAACGCGACACAGCAAAGAAAGTCAACACCAAACGTCGTCAACACCAACAAAACAGCGCAAAATATGCCGATCGATACCCCAACGTGCTGGACTTCTACGACTCCTATGATCCCTATGACGTCACGGAACAGGACTTGGAAAAATTCGAAACGTTGATGGCTGAGCTGCCAGAAGAAGAAAAACGATTCTTCTCAAGTCAACACTTCTACAATCGCATTCAAATATCCAATCAGACAGGCATGCCTTCGCCCATTATTGCCCGCATCACTTATGAAGACTCCAGCACTGAAGACATTCGAATCCCTGCAGACATCTGGAGGACCAACAACACTACGGTCACCAAATTGCTCATTCGATCACAGGCAATCCAAAAAGTAGAGTTGGATCCGCTTTTGGAAACGGCAGATGCCAATCTCTCCAACAACACCTTTCCAAAGTCCATTGAGACCCGTTCTTTCAAGGTGGAACCAACCACTTCTCCTCCACCAAATCCAATGCAAGAAAATCAAAAGACTGAATAGTACTCTTGTATGCACAGCACGGGTAAATCAGATACAAGATGGGTATGAATGAGAAGATTGACATCATCCGTCGATTGGCGCGCAAACAGACAACGGCTTTGGAAAGGGCCCTTCAAAAGACGCGGGCGCCAGACATTGCTGAGGCCATTGTGTACTCTGCGCCCCACGAGCAACGCTACATTTGGAATGCATTGAGCAACGATGATGCCTTGGCAGCCGAAGTATTGGCATCCATACCTGAATCTGCGCTTGAAGAATTCTTACCGATGGTCAAGGTCGGAAGATTAACAACCCTACTCAACCTCATTGAAGTCGACGACCAGGCAGACATCGTCGATCTACTCCCCGAAGAGATGCAACAGCAAGTCCTTCAAACGTTGCAAGAGGACGACCGAACACAGCTTGAAGACATCATGTCCTATGACCCCAACAGTGCTGGTGGTCTAATGCATGTGGATGTTGTACGCATCAATGAACATTCCACGTGTAGAGACGCAATTAAGTTGCTTCAAACACAGGCCAATGTTGAGATGGCCTTCTATCTGTATATTGAAACAGACAATGGACAGTTGGTCGGTGTCTTGTCCCTGCGTCGTTTGTTGCTACACCCACCTTCGACCCAATTGCACACCATTATGATCACCGACTTGGTCACTGTGGCACCGAGCACTCCTGAAGAAGAAGTCGCCAGTATCGTACAGCGCTACGACATCATTGCCCTTCCTGTGGTGGATGAACAGCGTCACCTGTTGGGGATTATTACCGTAGACGATGTCATGGACGTCATCTGGGAAAAGCACGAAAACCAAATGATGTTGATGGCTGGGATGAATGAAGAGCACAACCCCCATGAACGCAATGTGTTCAAAGCTTTTCAACAACGTTTGACGTGGTTGCTGATCACATTGTTTGGTGGTATTGGAATGGCCGAACTCATCGGCGTCTTTGAAGCAAGTCTATCCGCCAAAGCCGCACTCGCCTCCTTCATCCCCGTCATGCTGGGGACAGGTGGCAATGTTGGAACTCAGGCTGCAACGATTGCTGTTCGAAACCTCGCGCTGGACAAGTCCTTTGTGTTCTCAACCATGAGTATGCTATGGAGAGAACTGAAGGTTGGGACCCTATTGGGAATTGCTTTTGGCATCATCTTGGGTGGGTATGCCTTCATACGCTTCGAACCCAAAATGGGCATCGCCATTGCCATCTCCACGTTGGCAACAGTCGTTTGTGCCGCGTTACTCGGAATGTTCATCCCTCTTACGCTCCATCGAATGAAAATCGATCCTGCCGTTGCAACCGGACCATTTGTAACCTCGTCAATTGACCTGTTGGCGATTTTGATTTACTTCTCAACCTGTGTCATGGTCTTGGGGTTGTAGAAGACACGTCTAAGCAAACTTAGGTTCAAAACAGTGGTTCAAAACAGTGCTTTACAAGCATGGAAACACAGTCTGAAATGCATAAAAACCCTGTCCCATTCAAGCCCCTTCAACCGTTATAGTAATAGAAAGACACCTTGGTACTGTGTCAATGATCTATATTCAATATGGGGGCCCTCTTATGAATGAAACAATACTGTCTGACTGCGTTGTCATTGGATTTGTCAATTACGGTGAAAGCGATCGCATCGTAAAATTGTTCACCAAAGAATTTGGACTGATATCCGCCATCGCAAAGAGAATCCGCAGCCACAAACACAAATGGTTGGGATTGCTCGAAGTTGGCAACACATTGGAACTCAATCTCATCCCGCCAAAGAATGACCTGTGGCTCATCAAAGGAATCCAAGAAATTGGCAGCACCTCTGTCATTAGAAAAGACCTTCTAAAATTGAGCACCATGCAATATTGCTGTGAAGTCACTGGGGCGTTGTCCATCACGGAAGACCCGAATGTTAAATTACACGGACTGCTTCTTCACATCTTGAACCTCTTGAAAACACTGTCCACTCCGGGCTCTGCCGTATTGAATGGCTTTGCTGTAAAAGCGCTGGCGTTGACTGGACACCCCCCACAAATCGATCAGTGTGTTCTGTGTGGGCATGAAACCGACACATTGTCAGAGAAGTGTCGCGATCGCCATTTTCACAGTGCGCAAGGTGGAATCGCACACAAGCGTTGCTTGGAAGAACAACATACACACCCGTTACAACTTTTTTATACCCCACCCTCTTGGGGGGTTGAGGTACACGCCCTATTGCATCAACCGATGATGGATTACTGGGAAAACGATCTGGTTCAGCAAAAAAATAACCAGCGTTCGACTACATGGCTCCTAACAGAAATGATAGAACATACTGTGGAACGAAGCATTCGTTCCCCTGCTTTACTCAAAACACTGTATCCATAGTTCATCCATATGTTCCTGCTTTCTCTGCTGCTTGCTTGCTCTCAACCAGAATCCATCACCGTGTGGGAAGGGTACCTATTCCAGCAATCTGCAGAAGGTATGGTACCCTTGACAGATGCATATTCGGAGTTGCTATCGGCTGATGGAGAGTTTTTACAAGTTGGCGTTGTTCCCAACGGACGCCCCAGTCATTATCATCGTTTTACGATAGATGAAGAAATTCAAAACTCCACCATTGCGATTCGGGTGTCCAATGATGACAGTCATTCCATTTTGTGGAATGGACTTACGCCCACCGCACCCTCCACTTGGCTTCCCGGTGGACTGTTTGCTTTGGATTCAGAATTTGGCAATACGTTCATGGAATCTTTTGCCAGCACCGTTGACGTTGACTTGACTGGGTCTATTCATCTATGGGGCGAACCCTTGCGTAGTGAGGAATGGGTGGGTGTACAGATCTCACTCTATGACGATGTTCAAGAGTATCCAGTCTATACATTCTCACAACTGCCCAACGGACTTATTAGTGGATCGATTGAAGAAGGAATCGACTGGTTCTTTGCTTGGAATCTGCCGGCGAACCCATTGACATTGCGTGTTGAGTTGGATTCCGGTACCGTCATCGAAACAAACTATTCGCCACAAGAGGGAGACATCTTGTCTGCTCTATACTATGCACTTCCTGCACTGGAGACTCCATGATTTTGTCGATGCTGAACTTAACCCTTGGATGCTTACCAACGATGTCCGCATCCATCACCGCAGTCATTACGGACAACGCTCAAGACACCGTGGGCAATGCCAATATTGAATTGCGGGCTTGGGATGGATCTCTGTTAGAGGAAATTGTCAGCAATGACGATGGCTCTTTCGAAGCAACCCTGCCACCCTACCAAGAATTTTTCGTGGTCATCTCCAGCGACAAACACCCACGAACATCTTTTACTGGATATTCAGGTGAAGGCGCCTATGCTGTACCCAATGGCACATTGTGGCTTAGAACCTTTGACGAAGTCCAAGAAGCCAAAGCCAATTACACTGCTTGCACAGAAACGACGGACTCTGAAACCGGCTTCATCGAAGGACAGGCTAAACTGTACATTTCAGGCTCTCCAGTCGATGACCTACCAAACCTAACCACCGCCACCGCTACCGCCACACAAAACGAAGACCAAACGTTCACCGGTTGTTATCTGCCAACCGTTGATGAAAATGGCGACAGCACGGAAGCGGAGGTGACTGGGGATTCAGGTCAATATGCCGTATTCAATATCCCAGAAGGGCTCGCTGAATTGACAATCGAGATAGATGTAGATGGAGAATTGTACGACTATCCATATTGGGTATACGTACCTGCAGACGGGGTGGTGCCACTCTTTCCAACATTGATACCGTTCTTGGAATTGCCATGACAATCCCTGTCGCGTTTCTTCAAATGGCGGACCCCTACGCTTGGGTGCTACGCGGACTGATGGAACTTGGCTGGGAAGACATCAGCTTGTCCCCAGAAGCCTACCCAAGAATCAAGGGACGTGGGATCGATTATTCAAGACTGGTCGATCCAACCAATCATTTTGGATTGCGTCTTGTAAGCCTTGCGCTCGATGGCAACGAAGAGTGGTACAAATCGGATGGCGCCTATCAGTTTGAAGTTCGTTTGGTCAATGACCCTCGGCAATCTTTTTGCTTGCTCCTGCGGTCCGATGAAATGGCCATGTCTCAGTTGTTTCCTTGGAACAGTGAGCGCCCCGCCTACATTGTAGAGAGCCTTCACAGAGCCATTGTACAAGCAACCATTCAATTTATTGAAAAACGCAAAAGACGCGAAAGCATCTCTTCCATTGATTTACAGGAAATGCTGAGCCACCCCATTATCGCGCCGCCTCCGCACTTTGTTTCCATTATGAGCCAACGGTTGTATCAAGGGCTGAACCTCAACACTGCACCACAAGAAGGTCTCTGGAGTGGTCCTCCCCCCGCAATCTCCCCGACACAACCACCGCCACCTACAGTTCCAGAAACACAGCCACAGCCCATTCCCAACAATCCTTCTCTTGAAGTGTCTAGTGGTGTTTCCCAGCATCAATTCAGCATCTCTGCTGGGATGGGACGAGGACAGTTGATGGCGGATACAGGTTTGGCCAGTCAATCGTTGTCTTCGGCGATGGTCATCGTTGAGCCAGCAGCCAAATATCTATTGTGGGTGTCCTACGTTGGTATGTTGTTCGGTCTGTTGGCAACCGTCAATGGCTTGTTCACACTCTTTATGATGAGCAGTGGCACTGCGGTTCGTGGCAGTAAAGATGGCTTGTACCTTGTTGTTGTCGTCCTTTCCATTGGACTTGGCATCCTTGGGGTTGTGGGTGGTTTCTTGTCCCAAAAGTACAATCCCGATTTCAAAACCTTATCCTCCAAAGGCACCCGTCACTTTCCACTGCTCTTTGCACTTCTGTATCCGCTGACTTGGTTCATGGGTTTACCAATTGGTCTGTATGCTGCCTATCTGCTCCGCAAACCTGAAGTGCGCTCTGTCAAGGGGGAATCATGATTCTGGCTACATGGTTGACATGGTTGATCGGACTGGCACAAGCCGGAGAATTGGGAGTTCGACTGGATTTGTACCCAAGGGCAGAGCAACAAGACGTTGACGCTCAGTTGCAATGGACTCCATGGCTACGATGGAACAACGAAGATTGGATATTCAAAGGAACTTTAGGAGTCGATGGAGAATACACTCAAAGTCAAACGGCTGAAACCAAAACCCACAGTCGCCAAAGCCAGGTTTTACTGGGTGGGGAGCTTGAAAAACGGTTCAGAGATAAGAACACCGATGGCAAGTCTACTGAATGGCTGGTCGGAATTGGTGTACAAAGCAACATTCCAATATTGTCTCAGTATTCAAGCCTCTATACAGATACAGAACAGCAAGACGTCGATGCTCAGTTGCAAAACCAATTTGCCGAGCAGGCTTACACCGCCTTTTCACTTCCTGTCACCTTCATGATTCCAATCAAGGAAGACTTTGCAGTGGGGATTGGCGCACGTGGAACCTATAGAATTCGCCGTACTTCTAGTGATTTCCAAACGACTTATTCAAGTGAGATGTCCCTCATACCAATGCTCTCTATTGAAGGGAAAGCAAAATAAAGTGCACAAGTAAAAAGAACAAGGCAAAATTCCGAGACCTGCTTCAAAGAACATTGAGATCGCAAGTCTTTTTGATCCTTTGACATCGGTTGGGATTTGTGATAACTGTTCACACCTGATTCTATATCTGTACTCTATTTTGGACACTGATTATGAACATTATTCCCAATTTAACGCTCACCGCCCTTCAAGTACTGCCCTTCGCAGTAACAATTGCTGCGCTGTATTACATTCTGTTTAAGCCAATGATGGAGTACTTAGAGGATCGCGAAAATGCCTCTTCTGGAGCAACCAGTACAGCAAAAGACATTGAAGAAGATCTGCGAGCCAAGAAAGAAGAAATAGCAAGCAAGATTCAAACGGCATTGAGAGAAGCTTCAGACAAAAGAAACGGTGCTCGTCAAGAGTTGGTTGGCGAATACAACGCATTTGTACAAACAAAAAGACAAGCTGCAGAAGACGAGATTCAGAAAGCCGCATTGGAGATCGCAAAAGAGAAGTCTGCTGCGCGTCAGGAAGTTCGAGCTCAATCTGAAATCTTCGCCAATGAAATTGCCAGTCAGATAATCGGTCGAAACATCGCGTAACTGAGCATCACACAGGCACTTCGGTTCTGACACTCACTCACTCGAGGAATACATGTCACACTACTTCTCAAAATCGACGTCACCATTCATCGTTGCAACCATGGTGTTTCTGAGCAGTTCTACGGCTCACGCTTCTGGAGGTCCTTCGGATCCTGTGCCACAGTTTGTCAACTTACTCATTCTTGGCGCAGCCTTGTTCCTTGTCTATTCAAAAGTTCTCAAGCCTCAGTTGGTTGAACGGGCAGAAGCCATCAAAAATGAACTGGAAAAGGGCCAAAAAGAGTTGGAAATCGCCAAGGCTCACAGCGAAGAAATCAACAAAGAATATGCACAGTTGGATGCAAAGATTGCTGAGATTCATGCACAGGCCAATGCCGACATCGAAGCGTTGAAAGTTACATTCAAAGAGCAAATGGTTGCTGAGGACGAAAGAATCGCCCAAAGCACAGCGCGTTCAATCCAAGACGAACTGATCAGAGCAAAGCGAGAGTTGCAAGAAGAAAGTGTGGAAATCGCATTGAGCATCGCTGAAGACCTTGTAAAGCGCAATGTTTCTTCTGATGACCATGCTCGTTTCCAAACAACGTTCATTCAGGCTGTAGAAAAGGAAGGTTCAAATGTCTAATGGTTCACTTGCCAAACGATATGCCCGTGCACTCTTTGCACTTGGAAATGAAAGCGGACTTACTGAACAGTTCAATAGTGAACTTGCCTCTTTGTCTGACACCTTGGCACTCAACAACAATGAACTCATGACGGCATTGACCACTCCGGTTTTCAAAATCGAAGAGCGAAAGCACGTTGCCAACGTCGTCTGTGAAAAGCTTGAGTTGCATGAAACAGTTCGCAATTTTGTTTACTTGTTGCTGGACAAAGATCGCCTTGAATTGCAAGAAGACATCGTACGAATCTTTGCCGAAATGGCCGACAAGAAGGCTGGTAGAGTTCGTGCAACTGTACATACAGCCACTGAAATTAGCGACGACGACAAGAGCAAGATTGCAGAGACACTCTCTACATCCTTGAACATTGCCAAAGACAAACTCATCATCGACTTTGGTGTTCGACCAGAACTCATCAGTGGTGTCTGGGCGAAAGTCGGAGATCGAACCTACGACGCGACAGTTCTTTCCAAACTGGAAGATATGAAAGTCACCTTATTGAGCAAGTAACATTGCCCCATTTACATCTATACAATTTCTCTAATCATTTTATTCTAAACACAAGGACTCCCTATGAAGATTCGAGCAGACGAAATCAGTGAAATCCTGAAAAATCAAATCAAGAATTACAACGAACGTGTCAGTGTTTCTGACACAGGTACAATCCTTTCAGTTGGAGACGGTATCGCCCGCATTTACGGTTTGCGCAATGCAAAAGCCGGTGAAATGTTGGACTTCCCTGGCGGTCTCAAAGGTATGGTATTGAACTTGGAAGAGGACAACGTTGGTGCTGCCATCTTCGGTTCCGACCACGACATCAAAGAAGGCGACGAAGTTCGCTCCACTGGTGAAATCGTGTCTATTCCAGTTGGACCTGCATTGTTGGGTCGTGTGGTGAACTCACTCGGACAGCCAATCGATGGTAAAGGGGAACTGACGTGCCCTCTGACAGGCAAGAAAGGCGCTGAACTCCCACAACTTCCGATTGAAATCAAAGCACCAGGTATTGTGAAGCGTAAATCGGTTCACGAACCAGTTCAAACAGGTATCAAGTCTATTGATGCGATGATCCCCATTGGACGTGGTCAACGTGAGTTGGTAATTGGTGACCGCCAGACTGGTAAAACAGCCATTTGCATTGACACCATCATCAATCAGAAAGAATTCATCAACGATCCATTGAAGAAAATGCACTGCATCTATGTGGCCATCGGTCAAAAGCAGTCAACAGTTGCTCAAGTGGTAAAGAAACTCGAAGAGTTCGGCGCTATGGAATACAGTTGCGTTGTTGTTGCCGGTGCTTCTGAGTCTGCTCCATTGCAGTTCTTGGCTCCCTACACTGGTGTTACCATCGGTGAGTATTTCCGTGACAACGGTGTTGACGGAAACCCTGCCAGCGCAGACAACCCAGGACAACATGCACTGTGTATTTACGACGACTTGTCTAAACAAGCCACCGCATACCGTCAGTTGTCTCTCCTTCTTCGTCGTCCTCCTGGTCGTGAAGCCTATCCTGGTGACGTATTCTACATTCACTCACGTTTGCTTGAACGTGCTGCGAAAATGTCAGATCGTGATGGTGCCGGTTCTTTGACAGCACTTCCCATCATTGAAACACAAGCCGGTGACGTTTCTGCCTACATTCCAACCAACGTGATCTCCATTACCGATGGTCAGATTTTCTTGGAATCAGACTTGTTCAATCAAGGTGTCCGTCCTGCTGTAAACGTTGGGGTATCGGTGTCTCGTGTGGGTGGTTCTGCACAGATTCCAGCAATGAAAGATGTGGCTGGTACACTTCGTCTGTCCTTGGCACAGTATCGTGAACTTCAGGCATTTGCTCAGTTTGCTTCAGACTTGGATGCTGCGACACGAAAGCAGCTTGTTCGTGGAGCCAAACTGGTTGAAATCTTGAAACAAGGTCAGTACTCACCGGTCAATGTGGAAATGCAAATTGTACACATCTTGGCTGGTACAGAAGGATTCTGTGATGAAATCCCTGACAGCCGTGTACCGTCATTCATCGCTGAAATGACCACACACTTCGACAAGGAACACACCGACTTGCTTGACGCCATCAAGGCAAAAGGAGCAAGAATGAAGAAGGGCAACCTTCGCGAAGATGTGTTGGCTGCCATCAAATCTTTCCGTGGAAACTGGGCCTAATCCCCCACTTTCAATCACTCACTATCGTTAAGGCAAACTTACTGATCCGTTGAAAGGAGCACATCATGGCATCTCTTCGTGACATTCGCAGACGCATTGGCTCTGTGAAAAACACCCGAAAGATTACCCGAGCAATGAAGCTGGTTGCTGGTGCAAAAATGCGAAAAGCTGAACAGGCTGCTCGTGCTGCACAACCATACCAAGACACTCTGCGCTCAGTACTCTCTCGCGTGATTGCTGCTGAAGATTCTATCGAGCATCCTTTGTTGGCCGTTCCTGAAAATAGCCAAGATGTGTTGTTGGTCGTTCACTCTTCAGACCGTGGATTGTGTGGTTCTTTCAACGCTCAAATCACCAAGTTTGCCTTACAACAAAAGGCACAGTACGAGGCTGAAGGCAAAACAGTCAAGTTCTTAGCCTATGGTCGCAAGATCATTGCATCATTGAAAGCCGCGGAATGCGAGTTTGTTCATGATCAAATGGGCTGCAAACCAGAAGACTTTGTCGACATTGCAAACAGTTTGGGAGACAAACTCTTGGACTTGTTGGCCAACAACGGTTTTGAACGCGTCATCATTTGCTACAACCAGTTCGAATCGGTCATGACTCAAGAACCTGTAGCAAAACAGATTCTGCCAATGCAGTTGGAACAGGAAGATGATGCCAGTGAGACTGGTGAATACCTATATGAGCCAGGCGGTCAACAAATTCTCTCGGATCTGTTGCCTAGATCGTTGCGCTCACAGTTGCTTCAATCCTTCTTGGATACAGAAGCCGGTGAGCAAGCCGCTCGAATGCAGGCCATGGACAATGCGACCAACAATGCTGGTGAGATGATTGACAAACTCTCATTGGTTTACAACCGTGCACGACAAGCAGCCATTACAACGGAGTTGACCGAAATCATCTCTGGTGCTGAAGCTCTTTAATCAAACTTTTTCACAAATTAAAACACAAATTTAATCTCAAATCCTTTAGGAGCCAATATGGAAGCCACATCTGGAAAAATCGTTCAAGTGATGGGCCCAGTTGTTGACATTGAGTTCAACGATGGACACCTCCCCAAAATCATGACTGCATTGACAGTATCAAACAGTTTCATCAACGAAGAAGCAAACAACCTCGTCTTGGAAGTTGCTCAACACTTGGGTGAAAACACTGTACGTGCAATCTCAATGGACACGACCGATGGTCTGATGCGCGGTCAAGAAGTTCTCAACACCAACGCACCAATCTCTGTACCCGTAGGTCGCAAAGCACTGGGACGAATCATCAATGTGATTGGAAAGCCAGTAGATGACCTTGGTCCAATCTTCTCTGATGAAGACGAAGCTAAGTTTCGTCCAATTCACCGTCCACCACCCGAGTTCGTAGAGCAATCTACTGAAATGGAAGTGTTGGAAACAGGTATCAAAGTTGTGGATCTCCTTGCACCATACGCACGTGGTGGTAAGATTGGTCTATTCGGTGGTGCCGGTGTGGGCAAAACCGTTCTCATTATGGAATTGATCAACAACATTGCAAAGGGACACGGTGGTTTCTCTGTGTTCGGTGGTGTTGGTGAGCGTACTCGTGAAGGGAATGACTTGTGGTTTGAAATGATTGAATCGAACGTAATCAACTGTCGTAAAGATGATGAAGGTCACCCAATCCTATCGGATCCATCCAATGGATTGCCTGCTGTAGAAGTTGAAGGTTCAAAAGTAGCCTTGGTATACGGTCAGATGAATGAGCCTCCTGGAGCACGTGCACGTGTTGCTTTGTCAGCCTTGACGATCGCAGAGCAGTTTCGCGATGAAGAAGGTCAGGACGTGATGCTGTTCATTGACAACATTTTCCGATTCACACAGGCTGGTTCTGAGGTATCTGCACTCTTGGGTCGTATTCCTTCAGCCGTGGGTTACCAACCAACTTTGGGTACTGAAATGGGTGCCTTGCAAGAACGCATTACAACGACCACAAAAGGTTCGATTACCTCTGTACAAGCTGTATACGTTCCTGCTGATGACTTGACGGACCCTGCTCCTGCCACAACATTTGCCCACTTGGATGCCACAACCGTACTGAGTCGTGACATTGCATCTAAAGGTATCTATCCTGCTGTGGACCCGTTGGATTCAAGTTCACGCATCTTGGAACCTGCGACTGTTGGCCATGAGCACTATGCAGTTGCTCAGCAAGTACAGCAGACACTTCAAAAGTACAAAGACCTACAAGACATCATCGCCATTTTGGGTATGGATGAATTGAGTGACGAAGACAAGCAAGTTGTTGAACGCGCACGTAAGATCGAAAAGTTCTTGTCTCAACCATTCCACGTTGCAGAGCAGTTCACTGGAATGCCTGGTGTATACGTAAAAGTTGAAGACACTGTTCGCTCGTTCAAAGAGATCTTGGATGGAAAATGCGATGACTTACCAGAGCAAGCATTTTACATGGTTGGATCCATTGAAGAAGCCCGCAAAAAAGCCACTGAACTTTAATCTCTCAATCACTCAACCCTTCATCTACCTAGGGAGTCAATATGTCTGACATTACAATTCGCATTGTTACACCAAAAGCTGTTGCCTTTGAAGGTCAAAGTGACATGGTCACAGGCCCCGGTTTCAATGGACTGTTTGGCGTGTTGAAAGACCACACACAATTTTTAACACTCAGCGAGCCAGGAATTATTTCCTTGGGAAAAGATGGCTCAGGTGCATCCTTCGCCATTGGCAAAGGATTTGCTGAAGTGGCTGACAACGTGGTGACATTCTTGGTAGATGAGTGCATTTCCAAAGAAGATGCCGATGGTTCATTGGAAGCAGAAGTCGAAAGGCTAAAAAGTGCAGGCTAGTATTAAAAAATAGTACGAAGACAAAAGGAAGGATCACCCTTCCTTTTCGTCTTTTTTACGGACAGTAAATCTTATAGATTATAATAAATACAATCTAGCCTAATAAAAAATAGTTGTAAATTCTTGTACAATGGTAAAATGGGTGATAATATTGTTTATGACATATGTCAGAACACCAAAACTCACTACACCATTGGAGCATACCATGGCCAAAACAAAAGCAAAAAGCACCAAGACCAAAAAACGTGGTCCTGGTCGTCCAAAAGGAAGCAAAAATAAAGCGACCAAATCAACAACCAAAACTGAAAAATCTGGTAAAAAGCCAATGACCGAAGCGTTGAAAACAAAATACAACGCATGGTTGAAACGCTTGGGCAGAACGATCGCGGGAATTCGCAAAGATCGAAAACTCACTCAGGCAAAAATGGCAGAAAAGACTGGTTTTGACATGAAGTACTACCAAGATCTTGAGTACGGTCGTCGTCCAATCACCACACGCACGTTGTTCCAATTGTGTGATGGAATTGAGATGAGTGTGCAAGATTTGATCAACTTGACTGAAAAGCACGAAGACTAGATTAAACCTAGATCGAAATAAAGAGACTGCGTTCTAGTTTCTATGCTTACTATTGAGAGGGGGGTCTTTGACTCCCCTTTTCCATTTTTACAGCCTGTGAAGCGATGTTCACCAAGGCTTTTACAGCATCGTCAAAAGGCGTGAACTCTTTGCGATCTTGTCTCAACAACGTTTCGATCTTGGAACGCAAATCGATGGCAATATCCACTTCTGGATCAGAACCTTTCTTGTATGCTCCCAAACGAATGAGTTCTTCATTCTCTTCGAAAACTGCGAGATATCGACGCACAATTGTTGCAGCCTGTAAGTGAGTCTCATCGACGGTTGCTGGCATTGTTCGGCTCAAAGATTCCAGTACGTCGACGGGAGGATAATGTCCCCTGCTCACAAGTCGTCTGGACAATACCAAATGGCCATCCACAATCGATCTTACAGTGTCCCCGATCGGATCGTGAATGTCATCCCCTTCGACCAGTACAGTATTGACAGTGGTAATGGTGCCTCTCCCCTCTCCTGGCCCTCCACGTTCAAGCAACTTTGGAAGCATTGTAAAGACAGATGGTGGATATCCCTTTGATGTTGGTGGTTCACCCGCTGCCAATCCAATCTGACGCTGTGCCATGGCCAATCGGGTAATTGAATCAACCAATACCAAGACATCCTTTCCTTTGTCTCTGAAATATTCTGCCAGAGCCATTGCCGCTTCCACACCTTTGATCTGCAAAGCGGGTGACACATCTGACGTTGATACGACAACAATGGATTTTTGAATGCCCGTACGAAGATCGTTTTGCAAAAACTCTTGAACTTCTCGACCACGCTCACCGACCATTGCAATGATGTTGATATCTGCAGATGAAGAACGCGCCAACATTCCCATCAACGTTGACTTTCCCACTCCAGAACCAGCCATGATGGCAATGCGCTGACCTTTTCCCAACGTCAACATCGAGTCCATTACACGAACACCTGTATACAAAGGCTTTGAGATCAACTGCCGTTTCATTGGGTTTGGTGCGGAAGCCTTCAACGGACGCGCGTGAAGTCCCATTGGAATCGGTTGGTCATCCATGGGACGGCCTAAGGGGTCAATGACACGCCCCAGCAACTCTTCTCCCACAGGAATGGAAAGCAACCCTTTGGTAAACTCGACGCGATCACCCAGTTGAATATTGCTTATCTCATCGAGTGGCATCAACAAGGTTCGATTCGCCTGAAAACCCACGACCTCACACATCGAGTTTCCAATCTTAGCAAAAGCACCCAAGGTTGCTGTTGGTGCATCCGCTTCGACCAAGTTTCCAACAACTTTTATGACACGCCCCCACTGACGAATGCCATGAACCTTGCGTAATTGCTTTGTCAGTTTGTCGAATCCAAGCTCTTTGTTTACGCTTGTCATGAAGGACTCTCCGAATCCAGCATCCACCCTGTCAAGACATCGTCAATCTCATCCAGCGTGACTTGCATCTGTGCATCCCACACACCGTTGCTAGATTCTAAAATTGCACCCGCCTTAACATCCGAAGAAGCTTCAACGGTCCAACCAGGTTGGTCAGCAATGTACGTTCGTGCAAAGTCAACCTGAGCTGGATGAACAAAGACTGTTAAGGTTTTCTCTTCAACCAACTGTCCCATCGCTTCTGAAAGTTTTTGAGCCAAAATCGCCGATTGAAGACTGGGGTGTTGAGCTATGTGGTGCAAGGCTGACTGCATCGCCTCTACAACGCCCTCTCGAACTTCTTGAACCCAACTCAGTCTAGACTCTTGTACAGCGCCTAGAATCTCTTGAAAGCCCTTTTCCAGACGTTCTGCTTCGGATTTATAGTTGAGGAACTCTGCTTTGGCTTTTTCATAGCCTTCGGTGTAAGCCTTTCGTTTTTCAGCCGCGACATCTACTGGTGGTGGTCCAACGGGTCGATCTTCTTGAACGGGCTCTGGTGTGATTGAAAAGGTCTCAAACCCTTTGTCTGTACTTCGAGCTCCAGCGGTATCATCCCATTGAAAAGGCTTAAATCCTTCTGGGGTGGGTGTGGGCAGAACGGCTTTTCCTTTCGCGTTCGCTTTGTCTCGTTCAGACATCTTCATCTGAGGAGCCGGCGTTTTTTTGCGAAGGTTTTGTAAAAATGGTGATTTCGGACGCATGGTCATTCTCCAAAGTATTCAAAATGAGAGCAGGCGTTCATCAATCCGTGGGAACCTCATCGTCATCTGGTGCACCCAAATCCAAGAAGATGACGCCTTCTTCCATCAATTTCAATGCTTCGGCAACGATGTTTTCTTGTGCCAGACGAATTCTAGAAGCCTGAATTGGACCACTGAACTCAATCTCTTCACGCAAGTCCTGAGCCTGACGTTTCGATACGTTGGACAAGAAGAACTCTAATATCTCCGGTGGGACATCTTTGAGTGCTTTGCGCAAATCTTCCTTGTCCACATTTTTGAGCAATGCCTGCATGCCTCGTTTATTTAGTTGCATCAAGTCTTCGAAGACAACCATGCGTCGACGCAGCGCTTCAGCCAAATCTCCGTCTTCATCTTCCACTGAACCCAAGATCGGTTGCTGATCTGAACGGCGCATTTTACCCAAAATCCGAGCTGTTTTGTCAATACCGCCCACTTCAATGTAGTCTTCTGCGGCACCCAGCGCTCTTCTCAATGAGCCCATGATGTCGTCGCCAATGTCTCCTGGAATGTGCTTGAGTTTCGACATTCTAAGAGTAACTTCCGTTTGACGATGGTTGTCCATAAACCTCAACACCCGTGCTGCATTCTCTGGTCCCATCAGCGCCAAAGCAACAGACTGGACTTGAACTTGCTCATCTTTCAACAGAGCGGCAACAGCTTCAGGCTTGCGACCTTGAATAAAGAGTTCAAAATCTTTGTTCACACGTCTAGCGATTGGATTGACAATCCCATCTCGTCGCCCTTCTTCAAGCAAGTCCGGTAAAATTTCTTTGATGTATCCAGGCCCATTGTAATCTACCAACGCAATGTCAGTGAGTTCTTTCAAAAACTCCCCCACCACAGCTTCAATCTCACGGCTGGTTACTTTGTCGATTGTCGCCATTGCCATTCCAACAGCCCGAACTTCATCATCACTCAAACGAGCCAGAAGTTTCTTGGACGTTTCTCGGTCCAAATACATGATCAAGATCGCAACTTTTTGAGAAGATGAGAACTGAATTGGTTCAAGTGCTGTATCCATGTTGTTTTCCTATCTCATTTCACGCGTTGGAAGAGCGCAACCATCTACGCAAAACTTCGGCTGACGGTTGTTCGTGCATCTCAACCAAACGACTCAAGTCTTCAGAATTGACAGTCTCAAAGTTGTCGACCATTTTTCTCAACTTACGCGCCAAAGCCAAACTCGAATTCTCAGACTCTTCAAGTGCTTTCTTCTCTTCAAGCGTCAATTCTGGTTCATCTTCTGCCAAGACCACCGTTGTGTACGTAGTCATAATCGGACGAATCACGCCGAAGAACAACAGCAAAATCACCAAAAGCATCATGGCATACTTTACATAGGCTTCCAAATCCACCCCAGAAGCCGCCACCAAGTCTGTGGCTGTCGACAAAGGTGCGAAAGGTACATAGGACACCTTAACGCTGTCTCCTCTGTCCACAGAGTAGCCAACGGTTGATTTGACAGCAGACTCAATCTCTGTTTTGAAGGTTTCCAAATCTGTTGCACCACCACTGGCATCTACGAGTGCTTGTAAAGCCGTCACATTAACAACGACAGAGGCAGACACCCTTTCTGGAGAGCCCAGTGTGCTGACAATCCGTTCCGCAGTAGATGAATACTCATAGTTTGTCGCGGATTGAAACTTTTCATCCGAAGACTCATCCGATGCAGGCGCTTGAGACGGGAGATTGCTTTCTGACCCTGGAATTCCAACCGGTGTATCTTCTTTGGAAGAAGATTCCTTAATGCTTTCAGACACAGTGACCTGCGAATTCGGATCGTATGTCATCTTGTTGGTTTCAACAGCAGAATCTGCAACATCAACCGTTACCGCTACAGAAACATCTGCAGAAGAACCCAAGATTGGAGTTAAGTGATCCAAAATAGACTTTCGGAAGCGAGCCTCGTGTTGCTGACGTGCCTGCAACAATGTGGTAGCCGCCATCAACGCTTCGTCTTCTTCAGTATTGCCGTTGAGTAACGCCCCAGTTTCATCTACAACCACAACCTGATTGGCTTTTAAGTTTTTCACCGCACCAGCGACCAACGACGCCACACCTTGAACTTGTGCATTGCTCAGTTGCTGACCTGGGTGAAGTTTGACCGTTACGGATGCCGAACTTTGCTCATCACGCTTTAAAAAGTCAGACGTCTCCGCTTCGACAATGTGTACTCTAGATGCCGATACTTCGTCAAGTGAGTTGATTGTTTTGGTCAATTCCCCCTGTAGAGCGTTCAAATAAATCCAGCGTTCCTGCTGTGGAGATGCACCCAACTTCATACTGTTCAAGACCTCCATGCCGGAAATGCTCGATACAGCGGCTGTTGTGATACGTGCTTGACCAACATGCTCAACGGGCACTTGAAGCTGAAAGCCATCATCAGACACTTTATAGGGTATGCCATCCGACTCCAATGCCATCTTTGCAGACTGCACTTGCGAACTGTCATTGGACCGATAAATGGTCTTGTAACTTTCAGCATTGACCCAAAATAAGACAGCGATCAAAGCAATCATTGTCAAGGACAACGCTGCAACAAACGTAAATCTCTCACGGGATTCTAAGGACTGGTAAAACTGGGAAATCTGTTCAATCATGGAAGGCACACTCTAGGCGGAGGGCTCACAAACGCACTGTGAAAACTTGTGTGGCGAATAAACAATGACCAATGGCTAAAGGCTAGATGGCCATGTTGATCAAGTTCTTGTATGCGTCGGTAATTTTGTCTCGAAAAGCTGACATTGTTCTAATCGAAATATCAGCCTCTTGCAAGGCGATCATTGTGCCATGAATGTCAACATTTTCTCCAGAAACCAACTGCTCGAACTTTTTGTCAGAGACACGATGTGACATATCAACATCTTGAATGGCTGTTTCCAAAACATCTGAGAATGATTTCTCACCTTTTGATGGAGAAACAGGAGTCTGTTGCAACAGTGGATTTTCCAATTTGTTGACTTGTGGAATCATGGGCGTAATTTTGTTCATTTTTATTTCCGACTTTGCATTGACTTATTCAAGAATACTTTCGATTTGGACTTACTTGGTCTATGTTAAGATGAATTTATCGACCGAATTTATCGACCAAGCTCCAACGCTTGATTTGCCATCTTGTAAGTTGTCTCGGTAACATTGCTGTTGGCTTCATACGTACGCGATGTGTTCATCAAATCGACCATTTCATGTAAGATATCAACATTTGGGTACTTTACATAGCCATCTTCATCTGCATCTGGGTGTCCAGGATCAAACACTTCACGAAAAGGTGCCTCTGAACGTTCCACATCAACCACTTCAACACGTGAGAGTTGTTGTGCCAATTCAGACCCAAATGAATTTGCTTCTACAGCTTGAAATACAGGCATCTGACGGCGATACGGTGTGCCCTCTTCCGTTCTTGTAGATCGGGCGTTGGCCATATTCGATGAGATCGCCTGCAAACGAACGCGCTGTGCCGTCAGCCCACTGGCAGAGATTCTCAATGTATCCAAAATGTTCATAGTGTACCTCTATTCAACTTGTATATTCTATCTCAATTACCGTCTGCCATCAACGACGAAACGGAGCATCGCCAATCGCTTACTGACCCCACGCGTGATTGCAGAATACTGAAGGGCGTTGGATTTCAATCGAACCATCTCTCTCTCTAGCGAAACCGAGTTCCCATCCAAGGCCCACGGAGGTGGCTCAATTTCTTCCACTTCTGGGTCTTCGACTGTTCCCTGCATGCCAGCCAAGTGTCCTGTGCGAGTCTGCCGCATGGCCATGTCATCTGTTCCCATCGTCGTCTTCAACAGTTCGTCGAACGGAATGTATTTCGCTTTGTAATTTGGCGTATCGGTGTTTGCGATATTTCCTGCTGTCATGGCAGATTGTTGAGACCGCAAGTCCAGAACATTCCCGATTCCGTTGTGTAGCCTATCAAACAATAAGTCTTTCATATTCCTCTCCACATACACCCAGTCTATTAAAACCCTTGTGTGAATGTCAACACTTTTCCTACTCTATCCGGTACTCAGTATGAAATACCGTTGTTTTATCTTGATTGTTTCCAAGTTTCGAGTTCCGTCCAAAAAGCGTCTGACTTCTGTTGCTCATCCACCAATTCAACCCAGATGCTTTCTTCACTTGAATCTTCGACTGCTTCAAGACTGACTGCATTGGGTTGAGAAAACAGCGTTTGCAAGTACTGCGCATGTTCAATCTCTTCTGGATCGCTACTAATGCTTTGTAACTCTTCAGCCACTTCTGTAGCGAGTGCAAACTCTCCCATTTCTCCCAAACATTGTGCCAAGTACAAGAAAGCCAACGGATCGTCTGTCGTACGTTCTGCCAATGGTACCAATGTAGGCTTTAAATACGCAACAGCGGATTCACAATCGTTGTTTTGACGCGCCAGCACACCCAAAGCGACGTAGGAAGGCGTTCTAAACTCTGCAGTTTGAGCCGTTCTTTCTAGCAACTTTTTGGCTTCCTCAAGTTTCCCTTCCGCCAGATAGGTCCTTGCTTCTAAATATTCCAACTCAGACTTCAGCGATGCGGGCAAACGGTCGGTGTTCATCAATTCCAACGTTCTATGCACTTCGTAGAAACGGTTGGATTCAAAATATAATTCAGCCAAATACAACTCTGCTTCTGGCAAATAAAACTGCGAGTTCGTCCCAATGCCAAAATCTGATATTAACGCATACAAAGCTCGATCTGGCAACCCCAATTTGGAGTATGCATCTGCAACCATCACCAAAACTTCTGGATCGTCAATGACACTTTGAAGTTCCGGAACCCAGCCAAGTTCATGGGTCTTGGCCAAGCGCATCCAGTACCCTTTCTTATACAACGCACGAACGCGCTCTTGATAGGCAAGACTCAGCATATCCAACACATCTGTTTTTTCTAAATGCTCAGGATATGTCCGAACAAACTCAGCCCACAATTCGACAGCATCCAGTTGCGTTCCATATTTGGAGTATACTTGACCAATCAAGTAAAGAGCTTCCGCAGCATTTTGTGTCGTTCCGTTTTCCGCGATCACCCTTAATTTTGGCACTGTTTCAACCCAAACATTGCTCCCTTCGTTGACCATGTGTACTTGCATCATGCGCACTTGACGAATGTCTGGATAAGTTCCACGCCAATAGACCTGCGCCTGTTGATTGTCACCCAAGAAATAGGCGATGTCGCCCAGTCGCAACCGCAAACGCTGATCCAACTCTCCTTGTTCGGGGTTCGATGAAAACATCTGATTTGTATACAGTGGCTCTAATATTTCCCAAGCTTCTTGATATCGACCATCCATCTGCAACAATTCACCAGCCAACAACAACGCTTCTGGTTTTGACGTCAAAGAAGCCAACAATCGACCTGTATTGCTGCGTGAAGGAATGCCCGTCTCATGACTGATTTGTGCCATCCCCTCTACGACCAAGGTTTCATCCGCACCATAGTTGTAGGCTTGTTTCAAGTTCTTTCTTGCTTCTTTCCAGTCTTTTTGGAGCAGATTGGCCCGCGATTTGGCCAAAAATATATCCATAAACGGGACATCTCCTGGAGATTGACGCAACTTGTTGAGATAGAAATCTGCTTCCATTGCCAAGCCTGCATTCAGATAGGCAACACCCAATGCATAGGCTGAGTTGCCTCGCTCTGTCAACCCTTGAAGCCCTTGCTGTTGAGCATCCAAATAGCGACCTCTTGCTTGATCCACATCTGTCCAGTCACTCTCATTTTGATCACCTGTCAAGGACATCATCTCAAAAGGAATGTCCTGAACCTTCATTGGATAGGCCACTGCTCCACCAAACATGGGACGAAGGTCTACACTCGGGGGCAAGACAACCCCACCTTCAAACAAATCCTCAAACAGGTCTTCTGTTGTGATGACAGGCTGGAGATCTCTTTGCTCAAATTGAGCGTCTGTGTACACGTTGATCTCCAATACTCCTTCAACGACCTTTGCCTTCAACTGAATGTCTGGTCTCGCCAAATCAATCCGCAACAACCAAGAAGACTCACCCATGTTGATGGGCGTGATTCGTCGTATCTCAGGTCTTTTGACTGTATCTAGAACGTCCACCAGGTCAACGTCGCAATGTGTAATGCGAATCTCAGCCATCTGACTTTTCACTGTTGGCAGTGTCTGAACCAAAGTATCTTCACTGACCTCAAACCGAACTTGAGACAATGGAGCGCCTTCTTGGGCCTGTGCAGTGTTCAGAAATGCGGACACAAGTGCCACTTGCAGAAAATTTGCTATAGAAATCATCATGTTCAAAACCGTATGTTCACGCCAACTGTGGTTCGAAAAGCGTTCATATTCAATCCAGTACCAATCCCAAAAGCCTGGTGTACACGGTACCCCATTGCAATTTCTAGATCCAACTGTGAAGCCCCTTTCGGTTGGCGAGGATGTTGTGTCGTATTTGGCAACATCGATGTCCCAATACGCACACCGGCTTTCGTATCCACACCCATTTTGGTACCATAAGTTTGATTTGTATATTCCGAAGTATAGTATCGAAGAACCTGTTCAGAGAACTGAACAAACCCAGCCGATACCGACACAAATGGCTCTCGATTTCGATCGCCAAACAACAGAGACGCCCCAACGGTTACAGGCATCAGTTGCATCTCGTTTCTCATATTCTCGGTCGTTAGTCTCGCTGTACCTGCTGTGGCATCCAACGACAAATGTTCGTGGAATCGATAGGACAAAGATAAGGTTGGGAACATCTTGCCATTCTTATCGTAAATTGTTGCGATTGCATCCTCTGCCCATCTCTCAGCAGAAATCCCTACTCCAACTCGAAACTCTTGAACATCAAAACCACTCTGTTCCTGTGCTTCTGCGACTGTAGACATCCCCAGCAACGAGCACAGTCCAAGACTGCCGAAGCAACTCACTATATATTGGTTCAAAATCCGTTTCGACATTTGTGCAGACATCTTGTCTCCAAGAGTTTGAGGTAACTCACGTTAAGCTTTTCGATACACAAACCTTGACCGAACCTTGGATTTGTGCTGACCATATTGTCCCTTGGCACTTTTGCTTGCTGAAACACCACGCAACAAGGACTGAAGCTGTTCTTTCTGATCATCCACAAATCGCTCAATTTGGTCAAGATCTTTTTGTAGATTGAAAGCCCGTTCTGCTGTCATTTCTGCTTCACAAAGCACAATCGCCTGTTGCAACAATATTAGTTCTTGAGTATCCAAATCTACTTCATATGGCAAATTCTGAGCCAACTCTTGGATTCTCATTTCAATGAACAACAATTCCTTTTGCGCAAATGGATTGGATTTGTCCACCTCAACCTTCTTGCTTTGACGTTGCGGAGAATGCCTCAAAAAATCCTTCATAAAGTTGTTCAGCGACACCGATGGCATTTTCAAGGGCTTGAGCATCTCCATGAAAACCAGCCGTTGAAATTTCTTTCAGAATATAGGTGTACAACTGATGAAGATTCGAAGATACATCTCCCCCATCTTCATCCAAAGAGGCCCTCAGTTCCATAAACAAACGACGCACTCTGTGTAGAGACTCGACCGTTTCCGTTTTCTTTTCTTCGCCCAGCTTCTCTCGCGCTTCCCACATGAGCGTGATTGCCTTCTCGAAGATCAACAGCACCAATTGTTCATTGCTGGCTGTGTGATGTGCATTTTTTTGATACTGTTCAGTACCTGACATACCGCTTCTTACCTCTGTCGCTGGTTCAATCTACTATTAATCGTCAGATTCCTTCGCGAAGAAAGACGTCAAAAATGATTTGGTACTGTTCAAACTCGATGTCAAAGCTTCCAACTGAGTGAACTGCTTGGTCAATCGAGCTCGATACTTTGTCAAACGTTTGTTGTGAAAATCCAAAGACGTTTCCAACCGGTCAACAGCATCATCAATCGTGTCTTGAATGGCTGGAAGATTCCCATCTGTTGTATCAATGATATCGTCAATCAAATCTCTCATAGAATCGTTGAACGATCCTGAAGTGTCGCTGAATACAGACTCGACAGAGGTTTGGTAACTGCTCACCGATGTCACAAATGCCGAAGAAGTAAATGTCAACAATCCAGTGTCATTGGTCTTAACCCCCATCTGGGACAACGACGTCCGCTGAGTCGATGTACTCAGACTCAACGCAGATGAATAATCGGCAGAAATGATATTCGCCATTCGCTGTTGAATGTAGCGAGGCAAACTCTCCCCGACAAATCCACCAATGGTCACCGAATTCTGATTGGTTCCCTTACTGCTAAATCCACTGTTTGCAGTAATGAAGGTCACCATGTCGTTGTATGCTTCGACAAATGTGTTGACTTTGTCCGCCATTGCACTGGCATCCAAAGCCACCGTAGCTACAGCAACACCTGTATCCACAGCGTTGATTTCAATGCCGTCAATGGCCGTAAATTTATTGGTTGCAGATGTAATGGTTTGTCCTGCAATTGTCGCAGAGGCATTGGAAGCACTTTGAATAGATGTGTCGGAGCCTGTACTCGCGGTCAATCCCGTAAAGTCAAAGGAGAAACGGTTCCCTCCCTCAAACAGTCCCGCCGTTTCAGCTTGCACAAACAATTGAAAAGCGTCTGCACCGGTCGCTTCTTCTGTTGCCGTTTGTACAATGTATGCGTTGACACCATCAATATCATCAATGCTCGAAGCCAAACTCGCCAACGTGGTTGTGTCGTCAACAGAGATGCTCTCTGCAGAACCGTCTTCAACTGTGATGGAAATACTTCCAGCCTCTCCCGAAGTGAAAATCGCCGCGCTGGTGGACGAAAAACTGGTTGTGCCATCCACAGTCAGATTGTTGATTTGTGCAGCAGCCAATGCATTTACGGTGATGGTATATGTACCAGCAACAGCATCTCCATCTGTGGAGACAGTAAACACATCTTCATCACTGGATGTGCCTGAGAATTCACGAAACTTGTCTGATTCCTCTATTGCCGACAGGGCTGTATCAATGGCTTTGACTTTGGTGTTTAAGGTCGTATAGAGTGACGACAGTCGTTCATAGTTGGCAATTTTCTGGGTAACCTGATTTTTTGGACCAGATGCGGCTGCAACCAGTTCGTTCACCAATGAACTTGTGCTCAACCCAGTCGCGGCTCCATCCAAACTGACTGTTCCCAGTCCAGTAGACAATGATGACATGATTACTCCAATGCTTTTCTTCTTTATTCAGTATCGGCTGATTTCCAAACGAACTTTAATTTTCACAAACAGTGAGTCTATTGGAAGTCTAAGAGAGGCCATCCCCAATGAATTTAGATTCGTTCGAACAGACTCATACCACGTGTTTTGGCCGTCAATTGCAAGTTGATTTGATACTGATTTTGCAACATCGTAAACTGCGTCAAAGCTGCGGCCGCATCGACATCTTCAACTGCAGACAGACGTTCAGTCAAATTCGCCTCAATGCTGATGGAGACATCTCGCATATCTTCTGCCAGATTGACCTCTGCCCCAATGCGCGTCATGTAATTGCCCATCTGGTCGAACACGTCGTCAAAATCGGTGATCGCTGCTTGAATAACGGTCGCATCATCATTGTTCAATCCAGTGATGAAATTGTCAATCGCCGTAAAGACATCTGTCGATCCTTGAAATACATCTGAACCATCAAAACCCACTTCTACCTTTGCAGCCGCGGAAACATCGATGCTCACTTCTGTCGTACTTCCAACATAGGTAAATGTTGCATCAAAAGGTTCCGCATCGTACGCCTGACCAGCAAACACATACCTTCCGTTGAATTCTGTGTTGGCTACCGTCAGTAAGCGGTCCTTCAGATTCGCGGTCTCTTCTGCCATGTTGGCCAAGTCAGCCGTTGAGTACGTGTCATTGGAAGCCTGTACCGCCAACTCTTTCAAGCGAGACATGATGTTGAGTGACTGCGACAAACCATTCTCAGCTTGTGACAAAAGACTGGTCGCCTGACTGGCAGAATCTCGAAAGACCGACTGTACAGAGGTTTCCTCACGCAACTGATGAACTTGAGATATGGTCCATGGCTCTTCTGACATTCGAATCAGACGTTTTCCTGTGGCGATCTGCTTTTGCACATGTGCCAAGTCTGTTGACAGATCCGTGTTCTGTCTAGACATGTAAGACAATCTTGAAAATAAAGTGCTACGAATCAACATGTTACACAACCTCCATCAATTCACCCAACAGCCGGTTTGTCACCGATATTACACGACTTGCTGCTTCATACGCTGCTTGGTATTCCATCAATTTCACAGCCTCTTCGTCCAAGTTTACACCAGATACAGAAGCCCGCAATTCATCAATGTCTTCCATGCGCATACTCTGCAAAGCGAAATTGTCATCCGCTTCCCGCACCTGTGTTGCGATGACTGTGTACATATTTGTCAATTCTTGACGTGCGGTGTACACTCCAGTTGCTCCATATGTAGAAGAATCTTCCAACGCGACCAATTGGTCGAGTATGTCTCTATCACCAGCATCAGGAAAACCTGTTGTGGCATTCAACGCGCCAGCAACGGCTATTGTAGAAGAGTCCGCCAACACACCTGCGTCCACACTCAACGAACTGGCTGGAGAAATGGCATTCACTGTAAAGAAGTCCAAACCTGTATTCCCGCCTTGGTCATACCCAGCTTGGTGAATGGTATTGAAGTCAGAAACGAACTGAGTGACCCAATCGTTCAAGGATGACAGCATGTCATTGACTTTTGCATAAGCATTGTTGCGACCACCAAAGCGTCCTTGCATGGCATCGGTAATCGTAATTCGTCCAGCGTCTGTTTTGACTGCGATTTGTGGATCTCCATTGCTGTCTTCGTAATATTCCATTTCACGATGGTGCTCATTCTGAACCAAGATGTGACCATCCATGTATACCGCAGCCTGACCATCGGGTGTATAACGGACTGTCACACCTGTGATTTCTGCCAATTCACGAATGACCAAATCTCGCTGATCTTGCAAATCCCCCGCAGAGATGCTTCCACCTGTACTCAAGATGCGCATATTGAGGTTGGCAACCGTTGCAAGTTTGTCGTTGATGTGGTTCATCGACGTTTCCATGTCACGCTTCAACGAATCCTTGATGTCGATGGCAAAATCAGACACTTCATTGACTGAATTGCTGAATCTAGTTCCGTACATGACCACAAGGTCTCTAAGGTTTGGATCATCTGGATCGTTTGTGAGACCCCGTAGACTTTCTGTAAACTCTCTATACGTTTCCAAAATACTGCCGGGCGTCGCGTCTGACAGTTTGGATTCTACCATTCTCAAAACATCGTACGCCTCTTTTGAATACTGCTGTTGACCAACCGTTGATACCAGATTTTGGTCCACAAAACTGTCTGCCGAACGTGTAAAACTGGCGCGATTGGGTCCCTGCCCCAACCATGAGCCGTTTCGATAGAGCGGGTACATCGTTGTCACGGTCATTTCGCGACGAGAATATCCGTCTGTCGTTGCATTCGCAGTATTGTGACCAACGACGTTGATTCCCTCACTGGCCACAGTAATTCCACGTCTAGCGGCATGCAATGTAGTCAACAATGACATCTTCTGTTCTCCTAAATTCTGAACTGTCTACAAAACAAACACTTCTGTATATCCAGTATACCTTATTTTAAATCTTGTATCCCGAAATGGTGCCCTTGGCAGTATATGTTTCAGGAGATTTTGAAGGGTTCGCTACACGACAGGCATCGTTTACCATTTCCAACACCAACATCAAACGCTCATCGATTTGTTTGAGGTGTTGTTGCAACTCTTCCAAATACGGAGTGGGTTGAGTATGCGGAATTTCCAAATCCAATTGAAACAACAAATCTTGTCGCCTATTGGTAGCATCACTGAGTGCATCCGCATCCATCTTTTTGGCGTGCTCTAACTGCTTGTAGGCGGTTTCCAATAAATGCTCGAGCAAGTACTCAGCCGCCTGCTTTTGCTCCGGAAGCCCTTTGGTGCTGACGCCTTCTTTTTCTGACGCCATATTATAGCTCTTGCAAGAGTGCTGTAATCGCTTGCTGAATATCTTCCTCTGAACCCAGAAGCCCGTTTGCAATATCGGCTTTGGCTTTGGCAACCAACTCGGAGCTTGCTGGCTCTTGTCCTTTTGCCGTCTCTCTCAAAGTCTGAATGAGTGCCGAATCATCGCTGAGCTGAACCCCAGACGATTGAGCATCGTTGCTGCCAGAAGAAGAAGCGCTTTTTATTGGCTCCTTGTCTTCTTTGCTTTCGACCACGTGACGGGTACCCAAAAATCCAGTTTTGATTTTCATATTCAGCCTCCATTACGATTGTCGGATGAAATTTTAAAAACTTAAGTCTATTCCTCAAACAACCATGGAAAATGTTTGAGTGGATCTACCGACACGCCATCTTCACGAATCTCAAAGTGCAAATGGTTTCCGGTTGACACCCCGGTGCTTCCGACCTCCGCAATCTTATCTCCAGCATGCAAAGAATCTCCAACGTTGACAAAGACTTGATCGCAGTGTGCATAGATGGACTCTCTACCATCAGTGTGCTCCATGATCACAGTTTTGCCATATCCACCTTTGACGCCCGCAAAAATGACTCTTCCATCCATCACCGTTTGTATGTCTGTTCCCTTTGGTGCCGCAATGTCAATTCCGTCATGGGAGCGCCACTCTTTGGCGATTGGATGCAAACGCATGCCGAATTTCGATGTCAGTCGACCAAATACAGGTTGCAACACGTGTGCATCATGGGCATGGACTTCATGACGATGCAAGTCTTTCAGCACGGGCTTCACAGCATTTCTAAACTCACGAATGCCTTCCTTCATCTCAGCCTTCACGCCTTCACCTTGTTCGTGACCGTTCACCCCTCTCAACATCGCTTCCGCAAACCCAAAAGACCCATTGGCAGCCAACTCTTTTGCCAAAGCCTGATCCATCATCTCAGTAAAAGTATCCATCGCCGAAGACGAAAACATCCCCTCTGGGATTGTCTTCCGCATTTCTTTGATCAGCATCCCAATCAGGTAGCCTTCAAACTCCTCACTCGCAATCTCTTGACGTTGCTGATCTCCCAGCTGAGAGTTCATAATTCGCCCAATCGCCAGTGGATCAACCCCACCACTGCCACCAATTGAGTTCATATGACCTCCAATTCAGCCTGTAGAGCACCCGATGCCTTGATGGCCTGCAATATTTGGCCCAAGTCACGTGGTTTTACATCCAATTGGTTTAGTGCCTCAATCAAATCGTTGATGGACACATCTCCACCAACCAAAGTCAACGTCCCGTCTTCTTCTTGTGCTTGCAACGTTGAATTGTCAACACTTGCTGTCGTGCCACCAGAAAAGGCATTCGGTTGAGACACAGCTTGATTGGAACGCACTTCGATAGAGATTCCGCCATGAGCGACCGCAACATTGGATATCTTGACATCGGCACCCATCACCACTGTTCCAGTACGTTCGTTGAACACGACTTTTGCAGGTGTGTCCACCGTCACATCAATGTCTTCAACCAAGGCCAAAAAGGACACCACGTCTTTGCGATAATCCTGTGGGATTTTGACAGCTACCGCACCTTCATCAACGGCGATCGCGATTTCATCACCAATGCCTTGGTTGATCGCATCTGCCATTCTCTTCGCGGTTGTAAAATCAGGTTGATGGAGCAGAAAGTCCAGTTGGGTTTGCTCCAACAAATTCAAGCGATTCGGATTTTCCCGCTCTACCGTTGCGCCCAGTGGTACCGTTCCAACTGTTGAATGGTTCTTTTGAGACAGCGCACCACCTGCCTGCATCGAATAGCCACCAATCGACAAAGGACCCTGTGCGACTGCATAGGCTTGTCCATTCGGCGCCAACAACTGTGTCAATTGCAACACACCACCCTGCAAAGAGATCGCATCTCCAGCACTTGAAACGGTCACATCAATCCGTTGCCCTGGTCTGGCACTGGATGGCAACCGCCCCGTCACCATAACAACAGCAACGTTTCGTGAACGAATTTGCTCTGGTGTCAAGGTTACCCCAAGCCCCTGAAGACGTTTTGAAACAGTCTGAATGGTCGCTTGATTGCGCATGGTGTCTCCAGTTCGTTGCAAACCAGTGACCAACCCATAGCCCAACAGATTGTTGTCCCGAATTCCATAGATATCGGAAATATCTTTTACGCGAGCCGCATCAGCTGGTGTTCCAACAAACAATACCGTGGCACACAGCACCAACAATCGTCCCATCCATCTTCGCATCTTTTCTCCCACGTTCCTTGAACTCAGTATCTTTTCGTTTAAAATGGCCAAACGTGATCCATGGCCCGCACTCCAACACCTGGAGCTTGCTTGTCTGCCACAACACCCGAACCTGTATACTCAATCCGCGCCTCAGCAATCAGATCACTCGGGATCGTGTTGTCTGCTTTTATATCTTGCGGACGAACCATTCCCGACAATGATAGGTATTGTGTCTCTTTATTGGACCGCACTTCTTTCCAGCCCAATACAACCAAATTTCCATTTGGTCGCACTTCGACCACTTTGCAGGTCAAGGTTCCTTGAAGAGCACCTTCTCGCGTCGTCGTACCATCACCTCGAAAATCGGAACCAGATGTGGCATCCATTTCAATCTTTCCACCCAACTCTGGATACAAAGAAAAGAGTTTCTGCTCGAGTCCAAAAATACTGCCGATACCCGCTGACACCTGTGAGTCTCTCGCAGTTTGTGTACCTGCGACCACCGACGTGGAAGTGCGCTCGGAAATGGTGACGGTAATTAAATCGCCAACCATACGGGCATTCCCTTCCATTCCAACCAACATTCGTGCGCGACCGTCACTCCACAGTGAGCCAGAAGTCGCTGATGTTACCGTTTCGGCTCGAACAGCAGGGTCTTGCGCCATTGCTGTCATTATCCCAAGCATCCAAATCATTTGGGTCCCCTTCACCATTGAACAGATGTGCACTTCGATTCAATGATTGTGTTTGAATATTCAATTTCAGTTTATCGCATCCGAATCATTTCAGCAATACCGAACCATCTTCTCTTATCCGACCTTCCAATATGGAATTGGTAGACAGGCTTCGTACCTTGACATCGTCACCAACAAAAGCCCCTCTGAGCAGTACTCCCTGAACTTTCACTTGCAACGCACCTTTCTGTACGACAACCACCACAGTCTGCCCTTGTGCAAAATCATGTTTGCGACGTACGTGATTGCGTTTGAGTGGCTCCCCTTCTTTTAAAGGAACGATTGCCAACAATGTGGCGTTTGCCAACTTCGGCGTCCAGACGAACAAGGGCTCTCGAATGGTATCCAACCTCGCGCGCTGCCAGTCAACCTCCAAAATCTCCCCCGCATCCACAGCGTACTTCACAATGGGAATCAGACTCCAAATTTCGACAGCACCTTGCACTGTCCAACGACCACAAATAGAATCGTCCGTCCACCCTTCGATTGTCATCAAGGTTTTGCCCCTAAAATCTTCTCTCTGCGAGATATCCACTTTAATATAATTGGCGTTACTGCATCGAGAAGTGTCTCCCATCCCAAGATGGTGAACGGTGACATCTTCCAACGGTATGCTCAATCGTTGGGATATTTCCTCTTCAACGAGGGCATGTACTCGACTGGTAAAGTCTGTTTGGGCCCCGAACGAAATGCCCATCAGCCAACAATACATGTGCATGAACATCACGCATCCACGTACTGTCGTCGTTCATTCATCAAGACATTTATCGTTTCAGATTGTTGACAATCTGCATGGTTTGATCTGCACTTTCCACAGCTTTGGAGGTCAATTCAAAGGCACGCTGGGCGGTGATCATGTTGACCAACTCTTCGGCAACATCAACATTGCTACCCTCCACAAAGCCTTGACGAACACTGTAATCGTCCATGGAATCCAAATACAATGCAGAACCAGACTCAGGGGTTGCAGAGTACAAGTTTCCACCCAATGCTCTCAATCCAGCGGGGTTGATGAAATCGGCCACTTGAATCGTTCCAACCACAACAGGATCTGGTGAACTGTTGTAAATGGCCGAGATTGTACCGTCTTGATCAATCTGAATGTAATTGGCATCCGACGGAATCGAAATTCCAGGATTGACAAGATTACCGGCCTGTGTCACCAACTCACCATTGGCGTTTGTACCAAACTGACCGTTTCTGGTGTAAAACTCGTTGCCATTCATGTCTTGTACAACGAAAAATCCACGACCCACCAATGCGACATCCAATTGGTTTCCAGACTGTTGCAAGTCACCATTGGAAAAGTTTCGTGTGATGCTGGCCAATCGTACCCCAGAACCAATCTCTAAGTTACTGGCACGAGTTGTTCCTAGACCTGCAGAGGATGTAGAGAGTGTTTGGTACAATAAGTCTTCGAAGTTTTCGCGTGACTTTTTGTAGCCCACCGTTGAAACGTTTGCCAAATTGTTGGAAATGTTTTCAATTCGGCGCTGTTGGGCGGCCATTCCAGTTGCGGCTGTGTATAAAGCTTTCATGTTGGTCTCTCAATCAATAACTTTCAAAAAATTTTGTACCCATCAATGAGTTTTACAATCGTTTACAATCTGTGCGTCATCTGATTCAATGAAGAATCCATCTCTTTAGATGCCTGCATTGACTTCTGGTACATTTCAAAGTGGCGGGTTGTTTCCATCATTTCAATCATGGTACGAAACGGGTTGACGTTTGAACTCTCCAACATTCCTTGACGAACCACGAAGCCACCCATTTGCACTTCACGAAGATTGTCGGCACGCCAACGAGTTCCCGCCAACGGCTCTAAGTTGTCACCATCCATGACCAACAATCTGGCAAACTCTCCGCCCCGCTCATCCATCAAGCGTCCGTCTTCTGTCAATCTGAACTCTTCACGCTGATATTCATCGAACTGAATGGGACCAGAAAGCGTCATGACCTTTTCGCCCATCGCGTTGACCAAGAAACCATTCTTGTCCAGTTGAAAGATCCCAGCACGGGTCAACAAAGGCTCACCCGAAGCACTTTGGACAACGAAGAAACCCTTACCTTCCAGTGCGAAGTGAGTCGGATTGTTGTCTTGGATCAAAGAACCAGACTCAATGTTGATCTTGCCTTCTGTGATTTGTGTATACCCTTCGGACAAGGGTCCTCTCTGAGCATCTGCAAGAACAGATTCGAAAGAGATACGGCGCTCTTTGAACCCCGATGTATTCACATTCGCAAGATTGTGCGAGACGTGTTCAAGATGCTGCAAAGAAGCGCTGGCAGCGGTCATTGCTGGGTACAACTCTCGACTCATTTTGTCTCTCCTCGGTTATTGAACACAGCCTACAAGACAGTGCATTTTCACTATACCACAATAGTATAGCATTTCACTCACTCTCGTACAAACCCATAAAGGGTGGCTATCTCTTCAAGTGACTCTCGGAGTTCTTTGCGGGCGGCTGACAGGACTTGACTCACTCTAGAAGGCGTGACATCAAACACCTCTGCTATCTCGCTTAAATTCAAATTTCGTCCATAATAAAGCAACACACAATCCCTCTTTCGATCCGACAGTCTAGAGATTGCCTCGCGAACTTGAAGTCGAAAGTCATCTTCCATCGCCAAATCTTCTGCTTGAACACTGTGTTCATCCGCCAGCGCCTCTAAGAATGGGCGTCTACCTTCTTCATCTTCATAATCTAGAGAAACTGTTTGTACAGATTGAACTTTGCCTTCGAACACAAAGAACTCTTCTAAGTCCATACCCATTTCGAAAGCGACTTCTTCTGCCGTCGGTGGACGTCCTAGTCCTTCTTCCAATATACGACGTGTTTGCGTCAGCATTTTGGCTTGATCTCGAGAGTAACGACTCACTTCATCCAACGAGCGAATGGCATCCCACATCGCCCCACGCACTCGATAGTCAACAAAGGTTGAAAATTGATTGTTGCGTTCGGGGTCAAAACGCTCGATTGCTTCCAACAGTCCAATCGCTCCATAGGAAACCATATCTTCAAACTCTAAAGGATGATTCGCTGGAATCTTCTCCATCAGTCTGTGGGCGATTTGATAGATGCGCTTTTTGTACTGCTCAAAGATGGCTTCCTTGTCCATCTTCTCTACAGCCACCGTATTCCGCTCAGCAGCTTGCTTGTACGCATGTATGCCATGTCTATTTCGTGTCATGATACCAGCTTAATCCCTTTCATTGTAATTAAAGCGACTCTCTTGATATCGACAGTGGACTGAATTTCTTTAGCGGATAAAAATACAGGTGGTTTCTTTATGCTGCGTTCGGCCATTCTACGAAGTGCACCACGAGTGAAGTGGGGACACAAAATCTGGGCTTGAGGAAACTGCTCCGCACCTGCTTGAATGCCCTGCAAAATTCGACGTTGAGCATCAATCGGCAGATTCATGACCACGGCACCGCTATTTTTGTCTGCTTGCATCGCACGATCCAATACTTGTTGAACGTCGGGTGCGAACGCAATGCACTCAATTTGACCTTGGTCATTGACATATCGATGGGTGATGTGACGCGCCAAGCCTTGACGGACAAATTCGCTGAGCATGTCTACGTCTTTCACTTTGGGCGCATATTCAGCAACGGCTTCCAAAATGGTCTGAGAGTCTCGAATGCTGATCCCCTCACGCAGTAAATTTCGAAGAACTTTAAACAGCCCCTGTGCAGAAATCAAACCGGGGATCAACTCTTCAACCAGCTTTGGTGTTCGTGCAGATACGCGCTCTAAATACTCAGTCAGTTGAGCACGGGTGAATACTTCATCTGCATGGCTTCTCAACACCTCAGTAAAGTGCGTCGAAATGACAACATTGATGTCTACAACTGTGTACCCCAAAGACTGTGCTCTCATCCGCTGTCCTTCTGGAATCCAAAGCGCGTCCAATCCAAACGCAGGCTCATAGGTTTTCTTACCCCGCAAGTTTCCACGCGCATCGCCTGGGTTGATCGCCAGCAACTGTCTTGGCACAACATCAAAGGACGCAACTTCTTCACCACGAAGCAAAATTCGATACAAAGAGCCCTCAATGTTGAGATTGTCGCGTACATGAATCGGTGGGACCATCAAACCCAAGTCTTCTGCCAACTGCGTACGAATCCGTTGAATGGAGCGAATGAGATTGCCCCCCTTCTTCTCGTCCACCAAGGATACCAAATCCATACCCAGTTCCAGTGACATCGGTTCAACAACCAACAATGCGTCAATTGGAACCTCTTTTTTCACCATCTTCTCTTCGAGGTCTCGTTTTGTCTTGAGTTTCTTAGCTTCTTCTTTGGCTTTGTCATTTTGACTCTGATTGAAAGCCATCAAACCAACTGCACCCGCAATGGTCAAAAACGGGAAACGCAACCCCGGAATCATGGCAAAAACCAACAATGACCCTGACAAAAACATCAACGGACGCGCGCGTCCGAACAACTGATCCGCGATCATATCCGGCAAACGCTCTTCGTCATCCCCGGGAACACGAGATATAAGCAAACCGGCTGCACCACTGATTACGAGTGCCGGAATTTGGCCAACCAGCCCATCACCAATCGTCAACACCGTATAGGTTTGCAAGGCGTCGCTGAACAACATGCCCTGTTGCACCACACCAATCAAAATACCACCAATGATGTTGACAATGGTAATCAGGATCCCCGCAATGGCATCCCCACGAATAAACTTCGAAGCACCGTCCATCGCCCCATAAAAGTCTGACTCTTTTGCAACACCCTTTCGACGCTTTTTGGCTTCATCTTCGTTGATCAATCCCGTATTGAGATCGGCATCAATCGCCATTTGCTTACCCGGCATGGCATCCAACGTGAAACGCGCTGCCACCTCTGCAATGCGACCTGCACCTTTGGTAATTACAACAAAATTGATGGTCACCAAAATCACAAATACCACAATCCCAACAACAGCATTGTCCCCAACGACCAAGCGCCCAAAAGTCTCGATGATCTTTCCTGCTTGAAACTCGCCACCGTCGGAAAGCAAAATGAGTCGCGTTGTCGCCACGTTCAAAGACAATCTATACAACGTTGTTCCCAACAACAACATGGGAAAAATAGACAAATCAACTGGATTTTTAATGTAAATCGTTACCAACAGTACCAATAAGGCCAATGCAAAAGATAAAGACAACAAAAAATCCATTAGCAATGTCGGAATGGGTGCGATCATGATCAACAGCACACCAATTCCCAACACAACCAAAACAATGTCTTTCTGTTTGAAAATTTCTTGAAGGAACTTAGGCATAAACTCACAGGTGGTTCAATCCACGGTTCAAGGGTAATCAAAATTTGACTTTTTTTCCAGTGACAACCATGGAAAATCACCAATTAGACTACGAATTGAAGAGTCTCTATCATCTTGTAAAAGCAAACTGTGTCAGTTATTTCAATGACAATCAACAATTGCCTTCTCATTCATCACGGTACAACATTGGAGTGTCCATGAACCTGCTTCTGAAAATTGGAAAAACATTAATTCGGCGCGCGAGCACTAAATTCATGGACAAGGTTGGGTCGAAAGTGGTCTCTCGAATGACAGACACCTCTTCTGATGCCCCAAATGCATCGTATGAACCTAAACGGAACAAAACCGATAAGCCATAATCTTGGAGGACATGTGTTACAAAGACGATTTCTAACGTTTTTCCTTGCGCTGTGTTGGATGCTGTTCTCTACACCAGCAGAGGCCTATGAACCGGACTGTACAACACCGGTTGAAGCCACCAAAACTTTTTTGAAGAATCTCATCGGCAGTGATGTCAATCGAGAAAAGGCAGCTGCCTGTATTCAAGGTGACCAAAAAGCGGCATTGCAATTCAAACAAGTATTGGACGCGCGTGGTATTTTTATCGACTACAGCAAGATTCCCAGCGACCCCGACTATGTTGATGAGACTGGAAATGCGATGGCAACCATAGACCCTCGATTGCCACACATCACGTTGGAAAAAGTGGAAGAAGGTCCCGAGCAAGGACAGTGGCAATTGACAGACCACAGCATTCAAAGCATTCATGACCTGTACAGTGATACATTCTCTGGCTATGTACGGGCAATGCTGGAACGATTGCCAGCCAGTTTTTTTGAAACCATATTCGGACTGCAAATTTGGCAATACTTGTTGTTCAGCATCATTATTCTACTGTCTTGGCTCGCCGGTCGTTTGGTTGACAGGGTTATCTATTCTCAGGTGATCGCATTCATCGACAAGCAAGAATTTTCGATTGATCCCAGTCGTCTACTTACACTGCGAAGCCCAATCGTCTGGTTGGTCATCTCTGTACTGTTCATGGCGGGACTGCCAGATATCCAATTGCCAGTTCGCGTCAGTGAAGCCCTATTTTTCATCGCTCGTCTTGTCATGTCATTTTCAGCGGTGCTCTTCTGCTCTCGGATCATCGATCTACTGAGCGACATTTTTATGGGCAAGGCAGACCTAACAGAATCCAAACTCGACGATCAACTCATTCCATTGATCAAACGTGCTGGAAAAACACTCGTCTGGATTTTGGGCATCGTCTTCATATTGCAAAACATGGGTGTACAAGTCACTGCACTGGTTGCCTTTGGTTCTGTCGGCGGTGTTGCAATCGCTCTGGCATCGAAAGACACGGTAGAAAATCTATTTGGCTCCTTGGTTGTATTCGTGGATCAGCCATTTCAAATTGGAGAGTATGTCATCATCGATGGCTCAATTGAAGGGGTCATTGAAGAAGTTGGATTTCGAAGTACCAGAATACGCACATTGGACAAAACGCTGATTTCGGTACCCAATGCCAAAATCTCTCAATGTACGGTGAACAATTTTGCCAAAATCCCTGAACGGCGTTTCAAATGCACATTGGCACTTCGATATGATACAACCCCCGCCCAAATGGAAACCTTCATTGAGTCGTTGCGAAACTATCTATCCAACCATGAAATGGTCAACCAAGACACTGTCATCGTATACTTTTCAGATATGAACAGTTTCTCTCTAGATGTGTTGGTGATGGCATTTATCAAAAGCAACGCATGGATTGATTTGGTAAAGTTTAAGCACGACGTGTTTCTCCAGTTTATGAAGATCGCTGAAGAACAAGGTGTCGGATATGCCTTCCCAACCACAACCATCGAATTTGAAAATCAACAAGACAACACCTGAGTTCAGCATGCGTTTTCACGAAGAAGTACACGGAATTTATTTTGATGATTTGGACGTATTTGGCGTCCTTCACAATGCCCGATACCCACTCTTAATCGAGAGAACGATCGGTGCATTTTGGAAAAAGATGGGATGGGGTGGACTCTCAGAGTTGGAAAGGAACCCCGATCAATTTCATTTGGTGCGTGTAAACCATTTTGAATACATCCGTGCTGTGGAAGGCGTCGATGAAGTTCGAGTCAGAGTGTGGGTGGAGAAGATGGGTCGTACAAGTCTGACGTTTGGATTTTCTGTATTGCCAATCGATGAAGACATGCCCTACGCAACTGGGCATCGTGTTTTGGTTTGTGTTGATCCCAACAAGCGCAAGCCCAATCCGTGGTCACAAGAGTTTAGAACTCAACTCGCCCCCTATAGAAAAGATCTAGACCCACAAACCTGAGACGACACCATGAGTCAACAATTTGAAGAAGGCATCACCCTAGACCGATTCATTTTTGAAACCACCAAAGCCCAACGTGAAGCCCAAGGCACGTTGGCAACACTCCTACGACAGATTGCCCTAGCGGGTCGGTTGGTCTCAAGCCGTGTCAACAGAGCAGGATTGGCTGGTATGCTTGGAGCCACAGGTGAGACGAATGTGCAAGGTGAGTTTGTCCAAAAACTCGACATCTATGCAAATGAGGCTTTCAAGCGTGCCCTCGAGCACGTCGGCGTTTGTTGTGCGGTCGTATCAGAAGAAGATGAGGAACCATTTCTCATTCCAGAACCCTTCCACTCTGGACGCTATATTGTGTGCATTGACCCGCTCGACGGATCGTCGAACATCGATGTCAACGCGACGATTGGTACCATCTTTGGTGTATTCAGACGAAGCACCCCAGAAGGAACCCCCGCTCAAAAGGAAGATTACCTGCGTTCAGGACGAGACATGGTGGCTTCTGGCTACATTATCTACGGCTCTGGGACCGTGCTTGTATTGAGCACTGGAGAAGGTGTCTTTGGTTTCACACTGGATCCATTGGTTGGAGAATTCTTCCTCTCGCACTCCGACATTCAATTGAGCCCAAAGGCCTTTACCTATTCAATCAACGAGGGATATGCCGCCAAGTGGGATCCCAAACTGCGTCAATACATTGAAGGGATCAAAGATTCTTCTGACAATTGGAAGGCACGGTACATCGGATCACTGGTGGCAGACTTTCACCGCAACCTGCTCAAAGGAGGCATTTTCCTTTACCCGGGCACCCTATCGAACCCAAAGGGAAAATTGCGGTTGTTGTATGAGGCCTTTCCTTTAGCCTTCTTGGTAGAAGCCGCTGGTGGTCGAGCCTCGAATGGCAAACAGGACATTCTCGACTTATTGCCCACTGAGCACCATGAACGCACGCCATTGTTTCTGGGCAACCGTGACAACGTCACAGGCATCGAACAAGCTCTAAAATCTTCGTGAGTAAGTCTATAAAATCCAACACAACGGATATCGTTACAAAGATTGAACAGCGCTTGTTGAATATCGCCTGTCCCGATCGAGCCAACATTACAAAATCCTTTTTCAAAACTGGCGCTGGCGAGTACTCCAACAAAGACCTATTTATTGGGATTCGAGTGCCCACACTGAGAAGCATCGCCCAAGAGTACCCTTTACTATCGGTAGAAGAAGTGGAAACGTTGTTGCACAGCCCCATTCATGAACAGAGACTGTGCGCCTTGTTCATTTGGGTCTATCAATACAAAAAATGCAAAGCGTCCAATGAACAACGACAATCGATCTACGAAGCCTACATACACAACTGGGCCTATGTCAACAACTGGGATTTGGTAGACACAACCACCCCACACATCATCGGAGAACATCTGGTCAATCGAGAACGAAGCATCTTAAACGAATGGAGTCTAAACAACAATTTGTGGAAAAGAAGAATGTCGATTGTGGCAACGTGGGCATTCATCAAACGCAAAGATTTGGACGATACCTTTCGATTGGCTGAGGTGCTACTGAACGATTCCGAAGATTTGATGCACAAAGCCGTTGGCTGGATGTTGCGAGAAGCCGGCAAACGAGATCCAAATAGACTGAAAGCGTTCTTGGAACGGCACAAATCCAACATGCCAAGAACCATGCTACGATACAGTATTGAAAAGTTTGAGGTCCAAACTCGAAAATATTTTTTAACCACTTCAAAACACTGACACTTCAATACATTGAGTACGCCATGGCTTTATATCTCTGCCCAGACTGCAACCAGCACATTCGCGCCAAGACCATCTGCCCCAGTTGTCACCCTCGTTCCCCTCGTTCCACTTCAAACGGTCTGCCTCTCGCCCTACTGCTGGGCATCGGCTGTCACAAAACTGAACCTGCAAAACCAGAAGTCATGGCCTTGTATGGTGGTCCACCTGTAGAAATCATCGAAGAATTGGAACAGGACACTGGTGGTCAAGCTCCTGAAAACAACAGCACTGACAATCCAGATTCAAAAAAGATGGAGACGGACAATGGTGACGATAAGACCAAGGAGACCAATGAAACCAATGAGACAGATACAACCAACGAGACCAACGACACCACTGGTGACAGCGACGAAAATGTAGAAGAAGCAGAGCCCGTTAAGCCTGTGGTAAAACCCTTGTATGGACTCCCTGCCCGCCCAGACCCCACCATCAAAAAACCATAAGTCACACAATTTGCTAGAATGGACTCAACAATCGAGAATCAACTGCGTTGAATCTTTCACCTTTTGATCGTTGTCGTTGGAGCCCTTGATGAATGTACACTCTTTAAGAAATTATCGTGAAACGCAGTTTCAACTGTTCTCAATACCGCACACATTCAACATTGGTGATTTCGTCGCCTGCATCTTTGAGAACCCTTTATCACTGAACATTGTCGAAAGTCTCATCTATACACGGACAGGTTGTTGCACTCAACCGTAATTGCCACAACGTGGGAGACCCTGACATTTTGGAGGTCGCATGAACACAACATTGATACACACATCGTTTCTCATGATGCTGCTCAGTTGTCGAAACGAGAAAACCACAAGCATTGACAGCAAACCGCTCGACACCTCGACCGAACAAGTGGATGCAGACGGAGATGGTTATTTTGAGAACGAAGACTGCGACGATGCATCCTCTACCACACACCCCAATGCGCCAGAGGTTTGTGACGGTATCGACAACAACTGCGATGGTGAAATCGATGAGGGGGTACTGAGTGAGTTTTATTTTGACAACGATGGAGATGGTTTTGGAGACTCCAACGAATGGGTAGAATCTTGTCAAGCAAGCGATGACTATGTCCCCAACGGCAACGACTGCGATGACGATGATGCAAACACCTATCCCTCAGCCGCTGAACGTTGTGACGAGGTGGACAATGACTGCGATGGGACTGTCGATGAAGACGTACAACTCGAGTGGTTCTTGGATGAAGATGGAGATGGTGTGGGTTCAGACTATCAAATAGAGGCTTGTGATCCACCGAGCAATTATGTAGACATCACTGGAGATTGCGACGATGCAAACGCCGATGCCTATCCTGAAGCTGAAGAAGTCTGTGATGAGGTGGACAACAATTGTGATGGAGACATAGACGAAGGTCTGACCATTTTGGTATTTGTCGATGCCGATGACGATGGCTTTGGCGATGAAGCCTCGTTGGTAGAAATCTGTGAACTCGAAGAGGGATACAGCCTTGAAGGTGGCGACTGCGATGACATCGACTCCAGCATCAACCCAGATGCCGATGAAATGTGTGACGGTACGGACAACAATTGCGATGGGACTGTGGATGAGGACTCAGCGACAGATGCAGTTCCCTGGTACTTAGACGGTGATGGCGATGGATTTGGAGACCCCAATGTGGATACTCTTGCCTGTGACCCACCACCCAACTATGTCTCGGATACCACGGACTGTGACGACAGCGATGCAACTCTCTATCCCAGCGCCCCAGAATTGTGTGACGGTCAAATCAACACCTGTGGTGGGACTTTACCCACAGATGAAACCGACGACGATGGCGATGGATACGTTGAATGCTCCATCGATGCAAACGGGTGGGATGGTACTTCCATCAACGGTGGCGATGACTGCAACGACTCTTCAAACAGTGTCTATCCAACTGCCGTTGAGCAAATTGGAGACGGCGTCGACTCGGATTGCGACGGTGGCGAGATCTGCATACTCGACGCCGACGATGATGGGCATGGCAACCCGGATGGACTCACACAGGTTTCTGCAGATTCAGACTGTCAAGATGCGTTTGAGGCTCTCTCCAACAACACCGATGATTGTAATGACAGCGACCCTCTATACAACCCAACGGTTGGATGCTTTGGCACCGACTGCAAAGAAATATTGGACAACGGATGGGGCAGTCAAAGTGGCACCTACACCATCGACCCCGATGGAAGTGGTGGAAATGCCCCCTATGATGTCTACTGTGACATGCAGACCGATGGTGGTGGCTGGATGCGCATCACCCACCTACATTCCAATCGAAGTATCGGCTCAATCAAGCGCAATGCCCCATTTTTCAGTGCGGCGTGGGAACAAAACAGTTCAACCTTCAGCAACACCAGCAACGACAACCTTGTGTTGGATACGAACACCTACGGTATGTTGGACGCAACCGATTTCTTGCAAAATGCCAACAACATTCGCCTCACTTGCAACGACAACACCCGCAACCTAAACGCCCGAGCCATCTGGACCCCTTCGAGTGGACAACTCAACCAATGGCTGGCCGAAGGCACAGACCAAAACGAATACCAAAGTTCCCCCTACACGGTGTCTCTGTCCAAAAACGGTGGGGCTTTCAACAATACCAACGTCTATTTCTCGCACACCGAAAATGCATTCTTCGGTTCTTGGCACGTTTGTGGTAGATTGTCTGCGACTTCTGGTGGCTTCCAGTTGGGTTTCTGTCACAACGGTCCCGGTTCAAGTGATTCTGGTGTCAGCAACGCCAATCAAATCATGCTTGGGTACCACGCTGGGTTCAATGGTCTTCGATTGGAGTGTACTCGAGATACGCCAAACCCCACAACCATTGTCAATGGTGATTTGTCGATTTGGGTTCGGTAAGGATTGGTGACAACAGTATTTACACAACACTACATCTCCCAGCTGTATGCCGTCTTTTCCTCAGAAATAGACCAAAGTCTGCTACACACCGCTTCGTCGAGTACAAAGTTTTCAAGTTCACATTCACCAACCGGTCCACCGAAGTTCATCATCCCCGTTGGTCCATAGT
>CBFIFY010000013.1:0-71977 GCA_965661985.1 uncultured Myxococcota bacterium
GTTTTGGGTTGTGAGCGAGTATGAGCAAAAAGTGTGCCAATGGTGTGGTGTCGGCAATACCGATGCTGTATAGGTATGGGTGTGTTTTTCGTTAAAATCCGTCAATTTTCCCTAACCAAATTGGTTAAGTTTCGTCAGTTTATTGGACTGTATCTAAAATACCTTAATCATTTCAAGTATTTGCAAGAACGAAGAATTGACCAAAATCCGACAATTGTGTGTAAATCGAAGCGTACTCTCCGACGTGAACCGTACTTTCGACTTCACGTTCAAATCGTCGATTCACTATTTTCTCAAATCACAGACCAGGACCATTTTGTCACTGAATTTGCGATGTGGCAAAGAGCGCACAAATCGAAGCGTACTTTCCAACGCGAACCGTGCTTTCGATTCAACATTCAAATCGTCAATCTACCATTTTCCCAAATCACAAACTAAGTTCATTTTGTCGCTGAATTTACGATGTGGCAAAGAGCGCACAAATCGAATCGTATTCTCCGACGTGAACCGTGCTTTCGATTCTACGTTTAAATCCTCGAATCACTATTTTCCGATAGCACAGATTAAGTCCATTTTGTCGTTGAATTTACGATGTGGCAAAGAGCGCACAAATCGAAGCGTACTCTCCGTACGCGAGTGCGTGCTCTCGACTTTACGTTCAAATCGTCAATCCGTCATTTTCCCAAATCACAGACCAGGACCATTTTGTCACTGAATTTGCGATGTGGCAAAGAGCGCACAAATCGAAGCGTACTCTCCGTACGCGAGTGCGTGCTCTCGAAGCCACATCGTAAATCCAGCGACAAAATGCAATGTGAAGATGGCCGGACACCCAACACCCCATAAAAACGACTACCGTTGCTACCTCTCGGTCCTGGCGGGGTTCACCGCTTCACAGTCATCGGGGCCGACCATCATTACATTGCACTGTCAAAGAATGGCGGTGACGGAGGGATTCGAACCCTCGACAGGTTTCCCTGCACCCGCGTTCCAGGCGGGCTCCTTAAGCCGCTCGGTCACGTCACCTGATGAGTAAAACTCAACCAGTATTTGTATAACCCAAATGGGGGGTGGGATGCAAATAGGAGAGTGGGATTTTGATAGATTCTATTGAGTGGGACCACGGTAGAGCAATTTGACTTCGGAAATGTTCACAAAGTTGTAGGGGGCATCTCCACCACCGTTGCCAGCATAGGTGCGATAATGGGAGAAGTGACTCATGTTCAGACCGTCAACGATTTCAAAGTGCAGAGTTTGGTCGGCAGTGGCATGAACGGTGGCGAAGGTACTATCGGCCCACACATCCCATGAGCCCAACTGAGGCAAAACAAGTGGCTGCTCGTCCAGCAACGTGCCATCTTCGTCGTAGAATCGAACGAGTTTAACAGCGCAAGTGATGCCCGAGTCTAGACTGCCCGAGCCATTGCCGTAGACCACTTGCAGTAGGTGGGTACCCGTGTGTTGAACGGTGAAGGAGCCACGGATGGTGTGGTCACTCAAGCCCCAGTTCTCGTAATGTGGTCGGCCATGGTTGGTGCTGTAGGCGCCACCTTCCACTTCCAATTCTGCAAGGAAGAGGCTTTGGATGCGATCGTAATTGGGCCCCCACCAGCAGACTGGATTGGCTGGGTGGGAGATGTTCGGAGAGCCCTCAAAGGTGGTGGTGACACTGTAACAGGTTGACTCAGTCGGGGTATCCGTGGGGACGTTGGTGCTGGGGTTGAAGGGGGCGCCGTCTTTATAGAATTGGAAACCGACATCTGCTTCCAAGGGCGTTGGGTCAAGGTACACGGTGCCATTGTCTATGTTCAAAGTCAATGTAGGAGTCTGGGGAGCAAAGACCTGTTGCCAGTCGCTTTCATCCAGCCAGTGAATCTCACCAGCATTCAACCGTGCGGTCCCAATGCTGAACTGTTGACCGTGAATCTCCAATGTTGCACCTGTTTCAAACCACTGATTGGGCAAAATTGGGTTGGAGCCCCACTGTTGGGTAGTGGGGTCAAACGCCAGTCCAAATACCCCTTCAACGACAGCCCCGATAAAGCCTGCCACCGACCACAACTGACGCTCAGAGTTGATGACTGGACCAGAATACACGCCGTCATCCACCCACGGTTCTCCACTTTGAAATTCCATGTTCTCCATATTGGACAGAGAAAGCGCCGCCCCTTCAATCAACACGTTGAGATGGGTGTCAAAGATTTGGCCTTGATTGCTTTGTCGAGCGGCCAACAGCGCGTAGGTCGTGACAAAGGGCCACTGTGCACGGTTGTGGTAAATGGGAGTGAATTGTTGCTGTGGGTGAATGACGGGAGCACCATGGGGTGTGTGGGGGTACTGGGTGAGCGCTTCAGGATGGGTGCCCAGTTCGAGGACTGCCAGACTTGTGGCCAACAAATCTTGCTGATGTACGGCTTGGGGAAATAGGTCCGTAGCGATGAAACTTGAATACTGAGTGCCAGTCCAAAAGTGTGCATCGATTGCCGTCGCCAGTTCATCGGATGACCAGTCCGAGCCGGTCAACTCTTCGAGCGCCCGCAACGTGTACAAGTGGTTGAGGTTGGTGGATAGAGATTTACTCATGGCGATGTGGGCAGGGGTGTCGATCATCCACTGTGGGTAAGTTTGCTCCCTCCAGTCTAGAAAACTGGTTTCTCCACGATAGAGACCGTCCAGTGGGTCCAATACATATTGTCGATCCGTCAGCACCGTGTTTTGCAGCACTTCGATCAATTTTGTGCGCAATTCTTCTTTGCGCGTGACATCGGTGAGTTGTCGCCAAACACTCATTGCGCCCCGCGTCCAGACGACCCGATCGGAGGAGACCGGCCAACTTCCTGCTGTGCCGGTGTCTTGAACAATTTCTCGGAAACCACCGGCTTTGCGTTCAGCGGTTTTGAACCACAGTGAGTTCCAAGATCGTTCGGCGTCCAGATGTTTGAGTCCCAAATCGACTGCATAGCCAATGTCCCGAGTCCACACCCAGTTCCATTCTGCCCCCGTTTGGTAGCAGTCACATGCCACCGTTTCGGTGAACGCACCATCTGAAATTTCAGAAGTGCTGTTTTCCCTTGCCTCATGATTCGCGAGTGCAAATAGGGCATCCGTCAGAGGATTACCAGAGCGCAGTTTGGGATCGTCTGGCTGTTCGGAGAGGGTTTTGACCACGGTGGGTACGCGTGTACTGCGTAGGGTATAGGAGCGGAGTTCATTGTTGGTCGACCACTCGACACTGACGGTGTGATCGGAGAGAATAAACTCTTGATAACCAGCATCCTCAAGGGTTGTATCGGAATCTCCGGTGTCTGTGTTTTGGGCAGTATCTGTTTCTAAAGAGCCAGTGTCTACAGAGTCTGACGGTGCGATCTCGACTTTTCCACTGCATCCCAGTCCCAACAGCCAAAGGGAAGATAGGGTTCTCATGCTTGCTCCTACAATTCTCTACGATACTAATTAACAATAGCACAACCGCTGTGAACAACTGGGTCTGGAAATACCACAATGAAATCGAAAAAATCTGTATTGTTGGTAGATGACAGCCCATTCTTTGCATCTCAAATGTCACGCAGTTTGCGTCAAGACCCATCTTTGTATGTACAGACTGTCCACACACAGACCGAAGGCCTATCGGTGCTCAAGGAGTCTACATTTGATGTTGTGATCTGGGATATTGTCATGTTGAATCCAGATTCTCTGTCCATTGTAGAAACCTTAAAGAAGCAGGCTGGACTGTTCTTGTTGCGGGCAAGTGACGTCGAGGCACTTCGTTGGAGAGGGTGCAATCCAGAGGCAGGCACTCAAACAACGGTGGTTCAAAAACCCAAAACCGTGGAAGACATGGTTCGCTTTGGCCAAGTGTATATTCATGGTCAGCATCCTTCAAACGGTACCAGTACAACAGACTCTGTTGGTCCAAATGCGTACATAGAACAATTGGAAAAGCAATTGCCGTTGGTATCGCCCTGTGTCATCGGTGTCGTGGCTTCCACAGGTGGACCGGCTGCTTTGGTTGAGATGCTTCAGGTATTGCCAGCGGAATATCCAATTCCAATCTTTGTGGTGCAGCACATGGCAGGTGGTTTCATGTCGACGTTCTGTGATTGGTTGAACAGTCGATTGTCTTTGCCCGTTCAGGTTGCGACCCATCGGCGTCTCATTCGAGCAGGGGTATGGTTGGCACCAGATGGCAGCCATTTGGAAGTCTTTCGCAATCGAATGTTCTTGGACTCTGAACTGTCGACGGTTCAATTTTCTAAGCCGTCGGGTGATGTATTGTTGCGCAGTTTAGGGCTGAACTTTGCTTCACGCTCATTGGGTATTGTAATGACGGGATTGGGTGAAGATGGTGCTCAAGGACTCGGTGAGATGGCGAGCCACGGCGGTCAAGCCTATACGCAAAGTCCCAATACTTGTGTGGTCCCCGGGATGGTAGAGGCAAGTCTATCCAACTGTGAGGTGCACGGTTCGATGTCTCCTGTGGAACTGGGACAGTTGCTTCAAGGCTTTGCACCAACCCGGTTCTCTTCAGATTCATTCTAATCTTCAGATCGACAAATAGTGATTGATCAATGTGAGTGCGTCGGTGGCATTGCTGTGTACGGATTCGACTTTTGAAGGAAATACGGAATCGAAGAAGGCTCCAAGAGGTGTGTGTAGGTGCTTCTTGGCGCTGTGTAAATGGCGTTGTTTGTTGGCATTGCCAGATTTGTGTGCGTACTGTCCGAGTAGAAAATGGGCTGGCCAAAAGGCATCGTTGAGGGAGATGCACCGTTCAAAATGAGAGGATGCTTCTGCTTTGCGTTGACTTTTGTGGGCAATTACTCCACGAAAATAGGGGATGGTGGGTTCTGTTGAGTTGTGAATCATGGCTTTGTGAAAGCAAGCGTCCGCCGATGTGAAGTCGTGTTGGTGCATGAATAGGACACCCTGTGTACAGAGTATTTTGGCAAGGTCACCATTTCGACGACGATACAGGGTGGTGAGCAACTGTTGTGCTTGCCCTATGTTGCCGACATTGACGGCTTGTTGCACATCCGCCCACGTTGCTTCGTTGCCGTTTGCGTCATTGTCGCTTTCATTGTTTCTATTGTTTTCATTGTTGGAATGATGATTGCGGTTGCCAAGCTTGTCTCGAGACAGGATGGGTCGCATGGGGCGGTGTGGCTGTTTGCTTGGTCTGGAAAAGTAGCGAAATCCAGAGAGGGTGCGTCTTTCCAAGAATGTGCGATGGTTCTTTAGGGTGTCGTTCACACCCAGCCAAATTGTACCCTGTTCCGACAATGACTTTGCCATTTTCCGTGCGACGTCAGTCACTTGAATCTCGGGAAAATAGATGAACACATTTCGACAAACGATCAGGTCCCATGTGCGACTCAACGTTCCATGGCCCATCTTCGGGGGTGGTTGACTGATGAGGTTGTGGTACTGAAAGGAGATGGAAGTCTTAAATTTCTGTCGGACATCGTAGCCATCGTTGTTTTCAACGAGAAATTTTTGAATGTGGCTCGGCGACATTTTTCGAAGCCTGTATTTGGGGTAGCCCATGCCCGCTTTTGCAAAGGACAAAGAGGGGTGGTGGATGTCGGTTCCCAGTATCTCAGCAGGGATGGACTGTTCATCCAGCAAAAAGGACAAAGAGTAAGCCTCCTCTCCGGAAGAACAAGCGGCGCACCACACTCGAATGGGTCGGTTGAGTTGACCATGGAGTGCTTTGCAGTGTGAGACCAGTGTGTTGAGTTGGCGGTGTTGACGAAAAAAAGATGTTTCGTTGATGGTCAGAATGTCCACAACTTTCGAAAAGTGGGGGTGCGTTTCCCTCATAAAAGACAGTGTTCGAGCGAAGGCATCGACAGAAGTGTGTCCCAACTCTGTACTCAGTTTGCTGATTTTGGGGAGTATCTCAGTGTGCAAACGAGCAGTTGGAATCTCATAGCCCAGTCTATCTTTTGCGAACTTGCAAATAGATTGTTCCAACAGCGTCATACGCCTCTATCACTCAACAATCGATCAAAGGTGCGTTGCAACTCTTCTTCATTGTAAGCAGATTTGACGATGTAAGCATCGGCTCCAGCTTGGGCGGCTTGTTGTTTGGATTCCTTTGTGCGACGCGTCGACAGAACAACAATTGGCAAGTCTTGAGTTTTTCGATTGGAGCGCAACTTTCGAATCAGTTCAAAGCCGTTGAGAATTGGCATATCCAAGTCCGTCATCACCAAGTCGACGTCTCGATAGGTCAACTGATCCCAAGCATCTTGACCGTTGACAGCCTCAAACACTTGGTAGCCCATCCGGGACACTCTCGATACCAGCATTTCTCTGGTCAAGTCAGAATCTTCAGCAACCAAAATTCTGGTTACGTCGCTTTGGGTGTTTTTCTTTTGACCACTGGATGAAGCCCGTTTGCGATATTCGTTGGCCAAGTCAAGCAGGTACATCACATTCAAAAACTGAACGACCATTCCCCCTTCGATCATCGACGTTCCAGAAATGATTCTCAAATCTCGGATGAAACTGGGCAGGTTGGACTGGACGAGTTGTCGAACACCCATGATGGAGTCCACTCGAACGCATACGCGGGTTGCCGCACTTTGCAATAAGACGACGTCGTCCACTTGGTTTGAATTTTGGGCTTCGCCAAACTCCAATAAGTCTCCCAGTCCAACCAAGGGCAAAAGTTTGCCATCGTCCATTCGAGCCGCTTCGCCTTCGCCCACACTGATGACGTCTTGGCGTTCAATTTGGAGAACTTTTTCCACACTTTGGATGGGAAAGGCATAGTAGCCTTCGTGAATCCGAACCAACAAAGCATAGGTCAACGCGACCGAAATGGGCAAGGTCAATATGAAGGATGTTCCAACACCCACAGTAGAGTCAACGACAATGTTTCCACCCAACTTTTCAACCGTGGATTTCACGACATCCAATCCTACGCCACGACCCGAGATGTGGCTGACGGTAACTTGTGTAGAGAAACCAGGTCGAAAGAGTTGTTGGATCAATTGATGGTCGTTCAAATTGTGAATTTCTGTGTCGCTCATCAATTGCTTGCGCTTCAAGGTGTTTCGAATCATGTCAGGATTGATGCCCCGTCCATCATCCTGAATGGTGAGTTTGACGGTGTCTCCGAAACGTTCTGCCAGTAATTTTAAGGTGGCTCGTTCTGGCTTGCCTTGGGCAACACGGTCTTCTGGAGATTCGATGCCGTGGTCAACTCCATTGCGAACCAAGTGCAACATTGGATCAAACAGGGATTCAATAACGGTTTTGTCAATGCTGACGTCTGTCCCTTCAAGAAGGACCTGAATGCTTTTGCCTTGTTCTTTTGCCAAATCTCGAATCGAGCGTGGAAAACGATTGAACAATTCCCCAATCTTTTGCAGTCGAATTTCCCCAACGCGGTGTTGAAATTCTTCTAGGTTGACATTGCTGACCAAGACGCCTTCACGCAACTGATTGAGGTGTGTGGCAAATTCCTTTGCCAAGGCCTGCATTTTGATCCATTGTGCCAGCGTTCCAGAGGTTTTGCCGGTGCTGCTCTGCATTCTCTTTTGCTGAACGATCTCAGAATGTACAAGGTTGGTCCAGTCCTTGGTTAAGCGATCCAAGTCTTTGGACACTTTTTCAATTTGAGACTGGTGCAACTGCAACTCTCCACTGATGTGGGTGAGGGCTTCCACTTGTTCAATTTCAATTTGGATGAAGGTGGGTTCAACTTTTCGGTCTTTCTTTTCGCCCTTTGAGCCTGAAGATTTTTTGCGCTTCTTTTTGCGCTTCTCTTTGAGAGGTTGTTTGTTGGCAGATTTTGTTGCTAATGTTTGTTCGTCCGTTTCTTTGGGGACAGGTTCAACCACAGTTTCTGCTTCGACATTTGATTTGGTCGGAGTAGATTCAGAGTCCATAGGGGAAACAGGGGAATCTGTTGCCGTTTCAACTGAATCAGCGGGCTCATTGGGTTCTTTGGACTGTGGTTTCGTTGCAGGCTCTTTGTGAGGGCTTGCATGTGTATTGTCGTCGACATTCTCATTTCCAGTATCGGAAGAGTCGCCTTCAATAACGCCCAACAATATCAAAACTGAATCTGGAACATCCAGTGTTTCTGGATCGGGTATGTTGGGTGGGTCGCTGATGTTGCCTTCAGCCCATTCACCCAAATTGTCTAGAAATCCTGAAACGGCATCGGCAGCATCAGGTACTTGATCTGATAGCAATGCTGTTAAGAATTCCAGCCCATCTTGAAGTATAAACAGGGCTTCATCATCGACCATAAAGACTTGTTCAACAACCCAGGCCATCACAAAATGTAAGGCTTCCGATAGGTCTTGACTGGGACCTTCTGCCAAATGTCCAATGAGGGCATGAAACAGGGGGTGGATGCTGTTCAACTCTTCCTCTGACAAGGGGGCGCTTTGTGCTTGCTGTAAAATTCCAACAATCCTTTTGGTGCACAATAAGGGGATAGCGTTTGGGTTCGATGTTGAATCTTTTGACTCAGAGACGGTATCAGAAGGCGTATCCGAGACATCTGGCTTTACGAGTTCGTCATCGAGCGTTGGGATGGCATCAGGATTCTTCAGCCACTCGTTGACCCGTTCAATATACTGTCGCGCACTGGTCAAGTGACTGTCGTCAATATCGGACAGTCCATCGGTACACATCGCGCTGATGATGTCCAAACCAGCGTATACAAGGTTGTAAAAGGCATCGGATGCTTCGTATTCAGACTCATTGCGCCACAGCATTGCATCTTCGATAACGTGGACGACATCGCTCATCTCAATCAGGCTCATGATGCGAGACTCACCCTTTAAGGTGTGCAATTCCCTCATCAAGACGACAATATCTTCCTCGTCTTCCGTTCCCGATTCAATTTGCATGACAAAGTTTTCAACCGTTTGAAGCCGATTGAAGCAAATATCAGTGAATTTGGCCAGCATTTTCTCATTCATGGACGAGTACCTGTTTGATGAAGCAGTAGGGTGGGGAGATCCAGCAACAAAAAGAGTTGGTTCTCAAGTTTGTACATTTCTGTGATCCCCAAATTTTCACTCCATGATGTTAAAAATGAGTGCAGAGGGAGTTTAGATGTACTATCGAGTCGAACAAATCGGACTTGTGTTCCAAGTGGTAAAATGCTCTCTCCATGGATGATGGAGAACTCATGTGGTTCAGGAATCTCCAAAGGATTGTGGTTGATGGTGGTTTCATCGCTCAATATTTTGTCGATCTGATTCGCTTTGAAGGCATAAAAGACTTCCAGTTCCTGAGACTGAAGTAAGCCATTGGGACGACAGGTCAGCGCTTGAAAATTAGACACGCGACCGCTCTAAAATGAGTGCAATGTCAAGAATCCCTGTCAATCCATGGTCTCCTTCGTATTCTCCAACGAGGAAATCTTGGAGACGTCCATTTTTGGTCAGTGTACTTTGTGTGATGTTCTCCATCGGAATGATCTCGACGCCCCCAGTCGTTTCAATGGGAATCCCAACGTCCATATCGCGAACTTTGACGATCAAGATTCGATTGTGTTTGGCGTCCAAGGTGTCTTGCTTGACCATCTTTAAAAATCTCGGCAAGTGCAAGATGGGAATGATGGACTGCCCATGGGGGATGATGCCCAAGATGTGGTGGGGAGTCAACGGCAACTCAACATAGTGTTGGGGATCCAAAATGGTTTCGACCGCACTGGGTTCGATTGCCAACCAAGTGTCGACGAGTTGGAATGTGAAGCATTGTTGGACATTCATGTGTGTGGCTCTCTTTGGATTCAAGGGATTCAAGGGTTTCGAGAAGTCAAAGGTTCAAAGGTTTAGAGAATTCAAATTTTAAAGTTGAAAACGTTCGACGGACTCTTGAAGTTGTGCGGAGAGTTTGAGCAGTGCATCCGATGTTTCCACTACAGAGTGAGCCGCGACAGCCGCTTCAGAGGCCACTTGCGCAATTTCATCCAAAGCGATGGACGCTTCTTGGGTGCCTTCCTGTTGTTGTTGTACAGCAAAGGTGATTTGGTGGGCCGATTTGGTGGTTTCTGTCGCCAGTTTGGTCGCCTCTTCTGTTGCGAGTACTGAAGCATTGGTGGATTTTGTGATGTCTCCCGTCAAGGCATCAATGTTCTTTGCACTGGTCATGACCTGCTCAGCCAGTTTTTGCATTTGCATCGCGACCAATGAAAAACCACGCCCTGCTTCACCGGCTTTGGTGCCTTCCAATGCGGCATTCAATGCAAGTAGGTCCGACTTGGCGGCAATGTCCTTGATCAAGGAGAGTATTTCGCCAATTCCGTCTACATGGTGACTGAGTTCGTCAATCCGAGTGGCAATTAAACTGGCATTCTTCTGGGTGATATCGGCATTGTCAAACACCAACTGACTGGCTTGAGCGACTTCTTTTGAAGAATCAAGCAACATGGACAGTAGGTTTTTGGTTTCTTCGGCGGCGGAAGCCTGTTCGGCAGTTCCGGTCTGTTGCTCTTGAGCGGTTGTCAGCAATGTACTGGCGGTACTCGTGAGGTTCTCAGACAGCGATGTGGTGTTTTCAACCATTGTACGCAACATGTCCAGTAGGTCATTGAAAGCAGCTTGTAAGGTGCCCACTTCGTCACTCGCAGGGTCTTCAAAATGAGGCTGATTCAGTGCGCCATTCGCCAAATTGTTTAGTCTGTCGGATATATCTGCGATTGGATTTGCCAATTTGCGAGACATGAACAACGAGGTAAAGACGATGAACAAGATCGATAGCGTCACGGACCAAATGACGATCGATCGTATGATGTCAATCGAATCATAGGCCTCACGGGTGTCTATTTTGGCAATCAGCAACAATTGCATACCACCCAAATCGAGACGCTTTCGATTCAATACGACTTCTTGACCACGGTAATCCATCAACTCTAGACTTTGCTGGTCGTCAAAGGCAGTGGTGAAACTTTGCTTCAACTCAGGGTTCGAGAACGCACCTGCTTCTGGGTTGTGAAAAGACGCAACAACAGAATGCGTGTCGGGCTTGAGTCGAGAGTTTGAGCGCATCAACCCATCTTGACCAATCAAGACAACTTCCTGTGTGGACTCTTCGCCGTCATCTGCCAAAATGTTTGTGATTCGTTCCAGAGGCATTTGAAAGCAGAGAACGCCGACCAACGTCTCGCCTTTGTAAATGGGTGACGCAATAAAGGAGGCGGGGTCTGAGTAGGACGGGGTGTAGGTAGCGAAATCAACCAAGGCGGATTCACCAGCGGGCAAAGACAACGCCATTTTGTAGGCCGTAGCAAAGTTGCTGTTGGCATAGTTCCCCGTTTTCAAAGACGTTCCAAAGTCCAACTCCTTGTAGACTGAGTACACGATGTCCCCAGTCGTTGGGTGTACGATAAAGATGTCGTAATAGCCAAAACTGTCTTGATAGCGTTTTAAAATGGGGTGCACTTGTGCATGTTGCTTGCTGTATAAGGATGCATCCCCCGCTGTAATTAGATCGTCTTTGTTGCCGAGTTCATTGGGGTTGTTGGAGATGTAAAGGTACTGTTGAACGATGCTGTCTGGAGAAAGGCTCTCCACCAGTGTATCTACGTTGAGGGTGGTGTTGATGTTTGCTTCAGCGTACTTTGGGGCAAATTCTTTGGTGTAATAATCACGTACACTGAGTTTCATCTCCTGAAGTTTCTCAGAGGTGAGTCGATTCTCGGCACCCACTGTGTAGAAAGAATCCGACATGCTTTCAGCGGCGTCGATGACCATCTGGTTGTGGGCCAAATTTTCCACTTGGTGTTCAATGGTGTTGAAGTATTGGTACAAGTGGTTTTGTTTGGCCTGCGCGATGGTGTGCAGTCGACTTTGAACATGCTCTTGCAGGGACTGCTCAAGGGTTGTCGAGATGAATGCGCTGACAGCGAGGAGTGGGATGAGTCCAGTAAACAGAGTCAACAGCAAAATCTTGGTATTGAGCCCAATTGATTCGAGCTTTTTCATGGCGATTCCTTTGTTTGGTCGGTGTCAATACACGGTCATTTGTCCAAGGTTTTCGGTATCTATAGGTAGTCTGTTTTGGGGATTCGTCAATCTGGGCAGTGTTGAATTATGCGTTGCATGAGGTTGACTAAGGGGCACCAAAGGAAATGTGCTGTCGGGCTTCGATTGGTCCAACCAATGAGCGCGTCCCCTCCCATGGAATCTCAATTTGAATCCAGTCCACACTGTCGATGTCCCCAAGTCCTACGTGGACGGTGGCAGGCATGGAACCCGACATTCCAGGCGTCGAAGACAGATGGATGGTCCACAATTGCTGCCCTGCAAAAACTTTGACGATGCTGTTTTCTGGTCCAGAAACTTCAATCCAGTTGTTTGCCGTACAGCCATCGGACAGGTAGACATAGGCTTCACGAGCAGCATCACTGACGATGAGGTCAACCACACCATCGTCGTTGATGTCGTGTGCCAACACGGCCCTTGATGCGCTCAGTTGTTCAAGTCCCAAATCTTCCCCAACATCTCGGTAACTGTGGTCGGGTTGTTGTTCAACCATCCAAATGGGGTATGGGCGTACTTGAGGACCATTTTGATCAACACGGGTAAAGCCACTGGTGGCGACCAAAATGTCGAAGAGTCCATCGTTGTTGTAATCTGTGATGTGCGCGCCCCAGAGCATTTGCTCATTGAACGCAATGGGTAAACTGTAAGCCTCGGTGTATTCAACGAACCCGGCATCGCCGCCTTTCAAGAGGTGTTGACCTGCTGTTGCCGTCGAGTATAGGTCAATGTGCTGGTCCATGTCCATATCCGCGGCAGACGTACCCATACAGGCTGTTTCGATGCCTGCACCTTGCGCATCTCCATGGGTCAACGAGCCTTCTTCATTGATGAGGACATGGTTGGGTCCCCAGAGAAATCCAAAATCGTTGCAGACGTAGAGGTCGGGATCGCCGTCTCCCTCCCAATCCATGACCAGGCCATCAAAGGACGCGCCGAAATAGGATCGATCCAAGTATTCATAGGGTTCACTGTATCCATCTTCAAGTCGCTCAAATATTAGTCCCCAGCCTTCGTGGTAATCCAGACCACCTGAACCAATCAGTGCCCACAGGTCTTGGTCTCCGTCTCCGTCGATGTCAATCATGCCAACGTCGCGCACACCTCTGGAAGGTTCAAATGCCAACAACACGTCTGTTTCTTCGTGGGGCGTAAGGACAGACCAAACAACTTCAAGGAATTCTCCGAGCAAGACCAGATCGTCTTCTCCGTCTTCGTTTAGGTCCAAAATGTACAGTCGAACCGTGACAGAAGACGCATCGACTTCAACGACATCACCACTGCTGTTGAAGGCTTTTGGATTGTCAGACCCCAATTGCCACAGCCACCATTCACCATCATATTCTTGCAGGGCGATGGCGCCTTCAATGTTGTAGAGGTTGTAATTGTCACCGGTGTACCCAAAGCGTTCACTGGCATCCGTGTATGTTGGTTCTGGAAGGGGATTTGTACAGGCATTGACCTCACCAAGAATCCATCCGTCGTCGCTTTCTGTCGGATGTTCTAGATTCGAATAGGGATCAATCGTCTCTTCATTGGTGTTGGTATCTGTATTGGACTTGGAACCGGCGCACCCCAATACGGTGTACAGTATCGAACTAAGGATGAAAGTAGACATTGAGCGTTCCGAAAGTACAACCCAAGAAAGGGTGAGTGAAGTGTGCTATATATCTTGTATAGCCTTTTTTACTATCTTGCATACTGTTGGGAGCGTATGATGAACAGATTCTTTTGGAGCGTTGGACTGTTGACCGCCTGTCAAGATCAGCCAAAAACGGGACAAACAGCAGTAGAAGAAGCAACGGTCGCAGATACTGGGGCTGAAACGGTAGAAACCATATGGGATGCCGATGGGGACGGGTATTTGTCTGATGAAGATTGTGATGATTCCGTTGCCAATATCAATCCGGGAGAGGCTGAGATTTGCGATGGAATTGACAACAACTGTGACGGTCAGATTGATGAGGGGGTCTTGAGACGCTTTCATTTAGACGGAGATGGGGATGGTTTTGGTCAAGCAGAAATCGCGACAGAAGCCTGTGAAGCACCAGATGGAATGGTGCAAAACGGAAGTGATTGCGACGATGACGACGCTGAAATATTTCCGGGTTCCCTAGAGATTTGTGACGACATCGACAATGACTGTGACGGGGAAATCGACGATGGATTGGGTGCATGGTGGTATTTGGATTCCGATGAGGATGGCTATGGCGATGTGGGGACTGCGCAGCAAACTTGTACCACTTTGGAAGGGTATGTAACGCTTGGTGGAGATTGCAACGATCAGGACAATGCCATCTTTCCTGGAGCCTTAGAAGAGTGCGATGGGGTCGACAACAATTGCAATGGTGAACTGGATGAGACGGGTTCTTTGGTGTGGTATTACGACGACGATGGGGATGGCTATGGCGATCTCAACATCACGACGTTGTCCTGCGTACAGCCTGTCGACTATGTAGACAATTCATTGGACTGTGATGATCTAGACCCAATGCAAAATCCAGACGCCCTTGAAGTCTGTGACTGGGAAGACAACAATTGCAATGGAATCTTGGATGACAACGCCGTTGATGGGACGATATGGTATGTCGATGCAGACAGTGATGGCTACGGTAGTGGGACTTCGACGACCACTTCTTGCACTCAACCCATCGGCTATGCAGCCAACACCAATGACTGTGACGATTCTCGTTTTGAATCCAGTCCGTCCGCCTTAGAGTTTTGCAATGGAATCGACGATGATTGCGATGGTCAAATTGATGAGGAAGATGCCGTAGACTTTCAAGTCTTTTATACCGATGCGGACGGGGATGGGTATGGCGATCCATTCAGTCCTGTGCAGGGTTGTACACAACCCATCGGTGCTGTGAGCAATGCCCAAGATTGCAATGACAACGATGCGTCGGTGTATCCTTACGCGACGGAAGTGTGCAATGGCGTTGATGACAACTGCAATCAAGCCATCGATGAAAACGCAGAAGATCAAAACATCTATTTCTTGGATGCAGATTCGGATGGGGTGGGTGGAACGACGTTTCAACTCGCTTGTGAACAACCGGGCGGATACGTTTCTGGCACTGGAGATTGTGATGACAGCAACGCTACGGTGAAGCCCAACATGACCGAAGTGTGCAACGGTGTTGACGACAATTGCAACGGCAGTGTGGATGAGAACATTCCGACCAGCGCTTGGTATTTGGATGGCGACGGGGATGGCTTTGGCACCAGTGGTGTTGTTGCCTACAATTGTTTCCAACCTTCGGGGTATGTAGCAGATACGTCTGATTGTGATGATGGAGATGCAACCATCAATCCAGACGCGGTGGAACTGTGCAACGGCTTGGACGATGACTGCGACGGGGATGCCGATATCGGGCACTTGGGGTTGGACGAAATCTGCGTGGCTGAGTCCTGCCTAGAAATCTTAGAGAGTCACCCCAATGCGGTGGATGGAGAGTATACGATCTCTGGATTGGGACTCGCAGAGTGTGACATGGGCTCTTTTGGGGGTGGCTGGACACAAGTGTTCATGGACAATATGAACCCACCGGATTCTGGGTGGAGTCTACAAACCACAACCACATGTGGGATTTGGGGACAAATTTTGGGAGGCTACGGTGTGATATCAGGCGGTTCGATCAACAACACAATCTCCACAAGGGGTGTTCCACATTCTGAGCTTTGGGTTGAATTTGATTACATTGCCTTGGATTCATGGGATTTTTCATCCACTGGAATGGGACCTGACTTTGGCTATGCCAACTTCAACAGCACATCGATTTTGCAAGTGGATTTCAACAACCACGTGTCCATTTATGGTCAAGTATGTGGTTGGTGGCGCCCCAATTATCCTGTTGGGTCCTATGATTCTCGCTTGTATGTCTCCAGCATTCAAAGTGGGTATCACCCCAATTTCACGTTGACAGTTGGGTCTACTCTCAATCAGGGGCCCTATGACGAATCCTTTGGCTTCGATGATGTATACGTGTGGGTGAGATGATGAAAGCATTGACTGTGTGGTCCACAATATTTCTGTCGATTGGTGCAACAGCTTGTCGAAACAAGATTGAAGTCGAAGAATCCACCACCGACACTCAGGTGTTGGATCTGGATCAGGACGGATACGACAATACTGAAGATTGCGATGACTTTGATGCCAATGTCAATCCAGATTCGATTGAGTTTTGCGATGGAATCGACAACAATTGCGATGGTCAAGTGGATGAAGGTGTGAGTACACTGTATTACCGTGACTTTGATGGGGATGGATTCGGTGACGACGACGAAACCATTCAAGCTTGCAATGCCCCGTCGGAGTACATCATCATTGGGAACGATTGCGATGACAGCAACGCGGACTCCTTTCCGGGTGCGCCAGAGAGGTGTGATGAGCAGGACAACGATTGTGACGGAGAAATAGACGAGGGCTTGTTGGACGGCTTGTATTTGGATGTCGATGGGGATGGCTATGGAGACCCCGCGGAACCCATCAATGACTGTGCCGATGACTTGACCCGTTTTGCCGACAATCCATTGGACTGTGACGATGGCAATCCAGCGGTACATTTTGATGCCATCGAAATCTGTGACGAAATTGACAACGATTGTGATGGAGCGGTCGATGAACCAGGCTCTGGTGCGCAGATTTGGTATGCCGATGCCGATGGGGATGGCTATGGAGACCCACTGGTGACCAGTTATGCCTGTGAATTGCCGATGGGTTTTATTGACAATGCCGATGACTGTGACGACAGCAACGACGCTCAGCATCCTTTTGCCGATGAATTGTGCAATTTAGAGGATGATGATTGTGATGGCTTCATTGATGAAGAGGCGATCGACCCCAATACTTTTTATTTGGATGCCGACTCGGATGGATTTGGAGACAGTGATTTTACCACCGTGTCTTGCACTCAACCCATTGGCTATGTGTTCAATGATTTGGACTGTAACGACGCCACTTCTGCGATTTCACCCAACGCACCGGAGATATGCAACCAGACCGACAACAACTGCAATGGAGTCTTGGATGACAATGCCGTGGGTGCGGCAACCTATTACGCCGACGTAGATGGAGACGGGTATGGAGACCCCACCAGTTTTGTTGAATCTTGTTCACCGGTGACTGGACATGTATTGAATGCATTGGATTGCAATGATCAAGACCCCAACCAAAATCCATTGAGCGTTGAAGTGTGCAATTCTCAAGACGACAACTGCAACGGCGATATCGATGAAACGGCCGTAGACGCTTTGGTTTGGTATGTTGATGCCGATGGGGACGGTTTTGGTTCATTGAATACTTGGACCACCGCCTGCACAGAACCACCCGGGTATGTGGACAATGTACTGGACTGCAACGATGGCGACGCATTGCACAATCCAGACACGCCAGAGATTTGCAACGACATGGACGACAATTGCAACAACCAAATTGATGAAGGCGTGGCGCTGTCACAGTGGTACTTTGACGATGATGGGGATGGCTTTGGAGATCCATGGGTCGTGGTGGAGTCTTGCTCTCAGCCCGCAGGAATGATCGCAGACAACCAAGACTGCAACGATGACGATCCCTCAACCCACCCCAATGCCGATGAGTATTGTGGAGATGGCGTTGACAACAACTGCGATGGTGCGTTTGATGATGAAACGGCCATTGATGCGTACAGTGGCTATTTGGATTTGGATGGGGATGGCTACGGTGGAGGCGCTTGGGAGAGCAGTTGCGATGACATCTACTATGCGACCAGCGAAGATTGTGACGACTCAGATGCCAGCATTTCTCCTGACGCGACTGAGGTTTGTGATGGTCTAGACAACGATTGTGACGGCGACGCCGACTCTGCGAGCCTGTGTCCATGCAATTTTGAGACAAACAACGGTAGCAATTATCTATTTTGCAATTACAATCGAACGTGGTCGGTGGCCAAAGGAGAATGCGCGCAAGTCGGTTATCATTTGGTCACCATTGACGATTTGGCCGAAAATACTTGGGTGGATGGTCGTGTGGACTCCTATTCATCAGGGCGTTGGTGGATTGGCTACAACGATTTGACGGTGGAAGGGTATTGGGATTGGGATGGACCCTATTCCTCCTTTACCTACTGGGCCAACAATGAACCCAATGATGCAAACAACAACGAAGATTGTGCTGTACTGAATCAGTTTGGTTCGGGGGGCGAGTGGAACGATGTGTTCTGCAACAACAGTCTCTATTTTGTGTGTGAGGCCAATCCATAGTTTCTGTCTAGCCCATAGTTTCTATCTAGAAAGTACAATCCATAGTTTTTCACAATTTTGGACATAGTCCTGGTAGAGTCACTTTAGAGCCAGGGTGCCAAGTCTCTCATGGTATGTCTCCAAAGCCGTTGCTGTATGACTGTGTCATCGACAATGGGGTTGGGTGAGGGGTTCAACCACCCTTGATGAGGAGTGGATGCGTATGTCGGGTGTCCTTCATAAAAACTACTTTGACAGAGCATTGAGCCATTGTGTCTGCTGAGTGAGTCGGTAGACAGAAGTGCATAGAGCATGGGTTGGATGCCTTCGTAAAGACTGCATAGCCCGTTGTACCGAAGCCATGGATGCAGGAACTTTTTGATGGGGGTGGGAATCTTGGATCGTGAAATTGTGGTGTCCACCCATCCTGGATGTACCGCAACCGTCATCGTGTGTGGATGCCTTTGAGCATGGTGTCGGGTATACAGTGTCAAGGCAAGTTTGGATTGGGCATAGGCAGACCATCGATCGTAGGGGCGTGATGCAAAATGGATATCGTCAAAATGAATGGCCGCCAGTCTTCCTTGTACTGCGTGGTGTGCACTTGAGGACACTTGAATCAATCGACCGGTTTTCGTGAGGTGTGGGCGCAATCTTTCGGAAATCAACACCGCAGAAAGATAATTGACCACCCATTGAATTTCCCATTGTCCGTGGCAACGTTGAAGGGGCACAGGAATGACTGCGGCATTGTTGACAACACCATCAAGCGGTTGGGTATTTGGTAGAGTGATATTGTCTAAGGTACTGATTAGATCATCAAGGTTGCTGAGATCAACAGCCATCCACAAAAACGAATCGAATTTATTGAGTTCTACAGGAGCAGTGCGAGAGAGACCAATTACGGTGGCACCTCGTTTAAGCAGTTGTTGTGCGAGTTCGAATCCCAACCCTCGGCTCACACCCGTGATGAGAAAGCGCTTGTCGTCAAGTGGGTAATTCAGCCACTCACTGGGACAGGTGAAACGGGGTGGCATCGTTCAAGATGGTTGAATCCCGAGCAGACCGCGAACGAGTTCTCCAAGCACCGTTGAAAACAATTGCTTAGCCTGACCAGCCGATACACCCAAGGCTTCAGAGATGGCTTCTTCATAGGGGGTCAACAGCGTACTCATGTCGACATCCGGATGAACGCGGTGAAAGTCAACAGCAATGCTCAACAGATCTTGCAACGATTGTCTTTCTTGTTGAATGAACATCAACAACGCCATTTGACCGTTGGGATTGCTTTCCAGAAACTTGTTGAAGTCAGCGATTTGCCGATTCTGCATCAAGGCAACCAATGCGGTAAACAATTCTGGTTTGCTTGGAAAATAATGGTACAACATTCCCGTTGTCATACCGGTGGCTTTTGCAATTTTGCGGACACTGACACCATGGTATCCACTGGTGGCGAAGAGCCCAAAAGCGGATTCCAAAATTTGAACGCGTCGTTTGTCGTGGTCAACTATCTTTGGCATAAACAGTTCTTAACACGATTGGGCACAGATGTGTGCATCCAAAGTTGGATTCATAATGGCAAACCACAACGGTGGAAAAAGGGCCAATACGATCATGGCAGGGTAGCCAGCTGGAAGTTGTGGAGCATCCTCGTAATGTTTGAGGATTTGATAGGGGCGTTTGGCATGGGCATGGTGATCTGAGTGTCGAGTCAGTTCAAAGAGCACCAGTCGACCAACAGAACGATTGCAGTTCCAAGAATGATGTGGTTGAACTCTTTCGAAACGTCCACGTTTTGTTTCTGCACGTTCCAGTCCATAGTGCTCCAAATAGTTGATGGTTTCCAACAGAAGGATGCCAATTAGAGCCGATAGAACAAAAGAGAGTAGGGCGATTCCCCCAAAGATCACAGCGATGGACATCATGAGAAACGATTGAACTCCAACAAAGTGCCACATTTGATTGTTGAATGGCGACAAATCCTTCTTTGAAATGCGACGATTCTCAATCTCCCAGGCCGATTTCCAAGAACCAGGAATGGACTGGAGCCAAAATGCATATACCGTTTGATTCTTGCGGGAAGAAGCAGGATCATTTTTGGTGGCGACATGACGATGGTGACCAAAATTGTGTTCAATGATGAAGTGCATATACAAAGAAGACAGCAACAAGGTCTTCGCTGCAAGTTGTGGCAATCGCCCATTTCGATGTCCCAGTTCGTGTGCGACGTTGATCCCAAAAGTACCACAACAAATCCCCAGACTAAAAACCAGTCCAAGCCAGTGTGTATTGAGATCAGTCAGCGACATATCGGCAACGGTGACACAAAGCGTATAGAGCAATCCCCATTGCAAAGGCACCAAGAGATACAAGGGGATATCAAATTGCCACTGACGAGTGCGAGTTTGTTCGTGTTCTTTATCAAAATCAACAGACTGTTCTGGGAATATCTCATCGAGAATTGGCAACAAAATAAAAGCAATGAATGGGAGAGCCCAAGCAAATTCGTGCCATCCAGTCATCGCCCCAAATGCAACAGCAGGAAAGAGAAACGCAACAAAGTAGTGAATGAAAGATGCCATGAAGACCCCATACAAGAAAATATTTGAATCAAATGTATATATAACAAATGTTATAGTATTTTTTTGACATTCGCAACACAAAATTTCATTGTGTCGAATTTTTATGCCATCAGACGGTCGAACAATAAGGTTGCAGTCGAACATGTAAGTGGGACTTGTCCTAAAACAGAAAAGGCTTCCACATGGAAGCCTTTTGTTCTACACCGTATCAACTCAGTGGTGTGCGTGTACGTGTACTTCACGAGGATCTGGTTGCATGTATGGATCGGCAACCACTGCACCAGGATACTTGCTGAGGTAATTTGTTACGACGAAGAGGAACAAGCCCAAGAATCCAAGTCCCATTCCCACTTCAATGAAGCCGAATGGCAAGCCAGTGATTGGAGAACCGTCTTCGTTGACCATCCAGTATGAGTGGATGCTTGGAACGTTGGTAATGTATCGCTCCAACCAAATACCAAATGCGGTCAAACATGCTGCAGCCAAGTATTTCTTTGGTTGTTTCTTCAAACCACGAGACAAGAAGATGACGAATGGTGCACCAAAGCAGAGAACCAATGTGACCAATGTCATGGTACCGAATACTTCACCGTGTGTACGGTACAAGATAAATCCGATTTCTTCTGTCATGTTTCCATACCAGATTGGCAGGTACTGAGCGAAGGTTGTGTATCCCCAGAACATCGTGAATGCGAAGGTCAACTTACCCAAGTCGTGGTAGAAATTGCGTTCCATCAACTTCTCTGTACCCAATGTCTTTGAGGTTGAGATGGTGAAGATTGCTGTCCAAACCAATCCCGACCAAATCGCAGACATGAAGTACCAGGCAGGGTACATGTTGGCGAAGAAGTAGGGGGCCAATGACATAGATAAGTCCACTGCAACAACAGAGTAAATGACGGCATAGCCAATGGCGATCACCGGTGCGAGATTGATCATCTTTGTTTGGGCTTTCTCGATTTCAGCTTCATCGCCTTCCCAAGTGCCGATCAGTTTGTTCCAAGACTCTGGTGGGGTCAGTCCCATCTTTTCCATTGCGCCCTTGGCAACACCCAAGTCAGCACGACGGCCTATTTTACAGAAGTGCAACGACAAGAATGTCATCAGTCCCAAGCCAATGATTTGACGTGCCCAGAAAAATCCTGTGTCAAAGTAGGTCGCTTTGTGGTGTGCACCAGCGGCGGCCAATCCATCATGGCCTTGGTGGTGCCAAGGGAATACTTCAATTCCTCCAAGTGCGAGGAATACAAGCAACAACCCATAGGAGACCGGCAGAAATTGTGCCAATCCTTCAGCCACTCGCTTGAATCGACGTGTCCAACGGGCATACGTAGTGACACCAATCACGGTCATCAAGAAACCACCTTGGGCGGCACCATTGAAGTACATGAAGTTTTGAATGAAGGAGCCTTGAACACGGAGCGTGTTCTCGTGGGCACCAAAGTTTACATCGTGTCCAGGTGTGAACAATCCATAAGCTGTTGCAGCCGCACCAACTGCCATCAACCCAAAACAAATGTTTCTTAGATTGTTGTTGGGCTTTCGATCTGCAACCGATTGGTAAACCGGAGTATAATCAGGAGCATGACTCATAGTGAATCTCCAAAAGAACGATAAAAATAAAGTGAATTAATCAGCGAAGTTTTTGCCAGGAAGATCTTTGATGTAGTGGATGGCTGCCCAAATTTCTTCATCCGACATTGCATGTCCGTATGCCGGCATTTTTCCACGACCATTTCTGATCAACAGGTACAGCTCGTTGTTCGTCTTCATTGCGCCTGCTCCGTAGGCTCCTATTTTGGATCCATCGAGCATGTGAATGTTGGGAATTCCTACAAAACGACCGGTTTGTTGCAATGGCCATGTATCTTCAGAAAGCGTCTTTCCAGTTCCTTTGATTCCATGGCATGTTTGACAATAGGTACGGAAGGCAACTTCACCAGTTTCCAATACGTATGCAGACTTCTCTTCCCCTTTGAATGGGTCTTCCAATTCTGCTCCTGGAGCGGCTTGCATGATGGTGATCACACCACCCGAAGACTTCCAGTCAGCTTCAACTTGTGCAGGGTCCATGTGTTCTAAACCATTTGGACGATGTTTGCTGGTGACAACCTCTTCTTCGAGGTCTGCCATTGGGGCTTCGTAGCCACGGATAAACAAAGAGTCTACCATGTCAATGTCCCAAGGGAACGCGCCTGCCATGGTGGTCAGACCAAAGAATAAGGCTGTTGCGCCAAGTGTCTTTTTCATAGATTGTGTCATGTCTTTTCCTCCGCCTTACTTTACTGTACGATAGGATGGAGCGACAGCACCGCTCTTGTAGTTGTAATTGTTTTCTTGAAGTGTGTCGGCAACTGTGTATTGATGCAACATTTTGACACCCAAGAAGGAGGCGATCACAAAGATTGTTACTGCAAGTGTGAGTTTTGCCAGCAAGCTTGTGTCCGGTTCGTCGGGCTCGACCATTGACTCTGGTGAATTCTCATCAAACACGCGGTCTTGAACGGGTTCGCGCTCGATGGACCAACCGTTGACCACTTCCATTGCACCTTCATCGTTCATGATTTTTGATGCATCATCCGCACGGTTTCTGGGCAAATCGTTGATGACCAAACCGAACTTGTCATCTGAGAAGCGAGGGTCACAAACTTCTACTTGAAGCTTTCCAGCAGTGTGAAGACGAGTCAACAACACCATACCGAGCAATGTGAACAAACACCCCCACAACACTGTTGATTCAAACGCGATCACAATGAATGCTGGAATCGAAACCAATGGTTTTCCTGCAGGAATGATCATCGGCCAGTTCAAGTGGGTGATGGAAGCCAAAGAGAACCCCATTGTTCCACCGAAGATGGCACCAGTCATGGTGAACCAGCGAATAGGACTGGGCTTTCCTCTATAAATGGCCTCTTCCAAATCGTGTCGAGGAAGAGGAGACATCACCATGTAGTCTTTGATGCCGTTCTTCTCCAACTTGTCAATGGCGTTGACCAATGAGTCTAAGTGTTCGAAAACACCTTTCACAGTACCGTTTTGGGCTGTGTTTTCGTAAAAGGGCGCGCTCATGCTGCCTCCTCGTCAGATTTCAATGGGGGACGTACCAATTCTTTGATTTCAGCGATGGCTACAGAAGGCATGACGCGGATGAACAGAAGGAACCATACGAAGAACCAACCGAATGAACCTGCCATGATGCCCCACTCTACCCAGTTTGGATTGTACAAAGTCCAAGCCGCAGGGTCATACTGGTGAGCCAAGGCCGAAGCGATAATGTTGTATCGCTCAAACCACATACCAATGTTGATGAAGATGGAGATGACGAACAAGATTGTGTAATTGCGTCGCCACGACTTCTTCCACCAAACCAAAGGTGCAATACAGTTACAGAATACCATCATCATGAAAACCCAGTCGTACTCACCAAACAAGCGATACTCGAAGATTCCCCACTCATATGGATTGTCTGAATACCATGCGATGTAGTGTTCTACACCGTAAGCGTAAGTCAAAATCCCACCGGTCAACAAGCACATCTTCGCCAATGACTCCAAGTGCCACACACCGATGTACACATCTTGTGCATGCTTGTCGTGCTCATGAGTAACGCGTTTTCCATCTGGACCGATGTCCCAACCGAACATGGCTGACAATGGAAGCATCAGGGTAATTACCATCGCACAACCAGAGAAGATTGCACCAGCTACGAAGTATGGTGGGAAAAGAGTCGAGTGCCAACCCATTGTTTGAGCCATCGCAAAGTCCCAAGATACCACTGAGTGTACAGAAAGTACAAGGGGTGTTGCGAATGCAGCGAAGAAGCCGTATGCCGCCATGTAGTGACGCCACTGACGGTCCGTTCCACGCCATCCCACAGCCATAGCCTTGTAGATTTGGTGAACGGCACCACGAGTACGGTCACGAACAGAAGCGATGTCTGGAATCAAACCAATGTAGAAGAAGATGGTTGATACTGAGAAATATGTTGAAACAGCGAATACGTCCCACATCAAGGGTGACTTAAAGTTCTGCCACAACTGACGTTGGTTTGGATACGGGAACAACCAGTAAGCATTCCAAGCTCGACCAACGTGGATGGCAGGGAACAATGCTGCTGTCATAACCGCAAAGATGGTCATGGCCTCAGAAGCACGGTAAACACCGGTTCTCCATTTGGAACGGAATAGGAACAACACAGCGGAAATCAATGTCCCAGCGTGACCAATACCCACCCAAAATACGAAAGTGGTAATGTATACACCCCAAAATACAGGTGGTTGATAACCTGCAGCACCAAGACCACGAGTCAGCTGGAAGTACCAGCAATATCCACCGTATGTCATGATGGCCACCGCTAAGCCCAACAGGGCAAAATAGCCGGCGGAGGATTTGAACATTGGGCGAAGAATGTCTTCGGTGACTTTTGAATAAGTCAGCTTTGCTTCATTCGGGTTTGCCACGATAAACTCCTAGTTTTCCAATAGAAGAAGTGAGATTCAGTAAAAGGGATTAGTGAGAGTCGCCGTTGTGGGCGTCGTCATGTCCGTGTCCATCATCATGACCATGTCCGTCACCGTGTCCAGCATCATGTCCGCCATGATGAAGGAAGGTTTCGTCTGCATGAACAATGCGCGTCAAGTAGGCAACACCAGGTTTGGTATTGAGTTCATTCAACATCTTGAATGCACGGCGATCTTCAAACTGCTTTGCAACAGTACTTTCTTGATCTTTCAAGTTTCCAAACGTGATCGCATCAGAAGGACAGGCTGAAGCGCAAGCCGTAATCTTGGAATAGTCACCAGTGGATGGCATTCCTTGTTTGAAGTCACGTTGGTCGCGCCACTCATCTTTGAATTCACGGATGCGTTGGATACAGAACGTACATTTTTCCATGACACCCATTTCGCGAACCAAAACATTTGGGTTCAACATCAAGTTGAATGATTCTGGCCATCGGAAAGAGTGGAAGTTGAAACGACGAGCAGAGTATGGACAGTTGTTTGCACAATAACGAGTTCCCACACAACGGTTGTAGATCATCGCGTTCAATCCGTCCAAGTTGTGGTATGTCGCCAATACTGGACAAACACCTTCACAAGGGGCATGAGAGCACTGTTGACACATTACAGGTTGGAAACGAACATCCGCTTTACCAGTTTCTTGTACATCGGTACCTTCCCAGTAACGAGACATGCGAATCCATCCCATGTTACGACCCAAGCGAACCTGTTCTGGGCCAACCACAGCGACATTGTTTTCAGCATAGCAAGCAGCAGCACACGCGTTGCAACCATTGCACTTGTTGAGATCAATGGCCATCGCAAAGCGATACGTCGGATGCTCTGGTTCAGGATACATGTCTGTCAGTTTGGCCATTCCAGAGTTGCCTTCTGGATCGAAACGGTTGGTGGTTTTGCGAGAACGCATCGCCATTGAAGTTTCTGGAAGGTGATGCTCAGGCACTGTAGAGCCAGCACCGGTTAATTTCCCATCTTTGAAGTCCACCATACTGGTTGTAAAGTTGACATAGCGGCCATTTGTGGTCAGTGTGTCACTTTTTACAAGGTCGTTCTGTGGTGAAGGTTCGTTTCGCTCATCGTTTGCAGCCACATTTGCTTTTGTTCCACTGAACGTCAAATTTCCAGCGCCGTCAAATCCATGATTGATGATGGAGATTGGATTTTCACCGATTTCAGCATATCGACCAGAAGATGCTTTACCACCACCAACAACCAAACCGATTGTATCTGGTCGGACGCCAGGAACACCGTACCAACCAACTTTGATATCTCCGTTTGCGGTTGTCAGTGTTACGCCTTTATTTTTCTTCAAGCCCAACTTTTCTGCTGTGGAAGGGTGAACCTCAATCCACGTTCCCCAACTGAAGTTTGTGATTGGATCAGGGATCTCACGTGCCCATGGCTTGTTTGAGTGACGGCCCATACCAGTATAAGGGTGTGGGAAGAGTACAAGATCGTATTCACCAGAACCTTCGAAAACGCCAGCCGCAATCTTTGGCAGTGCCGACAAGCCCCACGTTGGAGTGATGGTTGCAACATTTGCGTTGAAGACACCACTTTTCAATGTATCCATCCAAAACTGACGGAAGAGTTTGCTTCCACCGTTGCCTTTGTATTTTGGATAAACAGTGGCTTCCCACCATGACTTCAAGTAGTCAAAGAATGTACCAGCGTCCAAACCAGGCGCGGGTGCTGCAGCAACAACGGGTTGTTCGATTGCTTCAGAATCATTGTCAGTATTTTCAGCCGTGACTTCATTTTCTGGAATTTCATCAACAGCTTCATCCGTAGCAGGAGGAACGACCACAGCAGCTTTGAGACCTTTGCTGGCTGCAACCGACAACAAGATGTCTTCAGCAGACATGATGACATTGCCATTTACAGGCTTCATTGCGGCTTGTGAAATGCTGTGAATTCCCAATGTGGCTTCTGAATCACCCCATTTTTCCAAACTGGTACCTACAGGAAGGACGAGTGCACTGTCGACAATACCATCGTTCTTCTCATTTGAGAATACGATGAGATTTTTGACGCCAGCCAATGCTTGTTTCATTCCTGACTTTTCTGAGAATACGTATCCAAGGTCAACACCGTCAACGAACAACGTCCCACCTTTGGCGCCTTGGACTGCATTCAAGACGTCCTGTGAAGATGCTGAGAATTCAAACTCAGTGTGTGGACCGTACACTACAGACTTTCCAACATTGCCTGCGACTTCATTGATCAACAATGTAGCGATGGCCAAGTTCAATCCATTAGAACCACTGAGTGATTCCGTACCACCAGGAAGTGCAACCGAACCATGGCTGCTCAAAGATTCTACCAAACTGTCTACCAATTTCGTATTGGCTCCGGCATCTGCAATCAGTTTGTCAGCATTGATAGAGGCGAGAAGGCTTGCAGCGGCACCAGTGTATCCTTTTTTGTCAGCGAGTTTCTTTGCGACTGCAAATGCGACAAGTGATTCATTTCCTGCTTTTGTGCTGATGTGTATATCAGAGTTTGTATTGGTCAATCCCATACGAGAGCCAACGGAGAACATGTTCGAAACGAAATCCCCGTGGGTTGGATCTTTGGACTTTGACCAGCCTTGAGCCATTGAAACGCTTCCTTCTGAGTTGAGGAAGTCCATACCAAAGTTGACGATGGTGTGTGCATCTTCAAGCTTGAATGTTGGAACACCGTTGATTCCAAAGATTTGCTTGGATGCAATGCGCACAGCACTGTTGTCTAATTCATCCCAGTAAAGAACAGAACCATTGAGGGCTTCTACGACAAACTGCTTTACAACTGCGTTGCTTGCACCACTTCTAGGACGTCCGATCCAAGTCACTTTACCAGCGCTTGCTGATGCCACTGTTTTCAACGCATCTTCCCAAGATACAGATGCGCCACCTTTCATTGGACCTTGGATTCGATCCGGAGAATATGTTTCTTGGAGACCCGTTTGACCTCGGAAGCAAATGTTGCCGTTTGACAATGGGTGATTTGGATTTCCTTCAACATTGAGAACTCGTCCTTCACGATTTTTTGCCAAAATACCACAGCCCTCTGAGCATTGGTCACAAATGCTTGTGATGTAACTGGCGTTTCCTGGCTCGATCTCTTCTGGTTGAGCAACGTATGGATAAGCATGCTCGATGGGCACCATTGGATCCCAAGAAATTGGATCTGCACTACATGCGGCTGCTGTAGCAGTTGTACCCAAACCAATGGCTTTTAAGAACTCTCTTCGGTTAATTTTCATCATGGTTGTCAACCTCTAGAATAAATACAAAATCAGATTGTTTGCGGTCGAAGTATTGGTGTCATTGTTTTCACGATCCAATACTTTGAAACCAAATTATTTGTGGCAAGTGTAGCAGTCTTTGATCTCTGCTCGACGCAACTCAGCCTCTTCGCAAGTCGTGGCGTCGCCGGCCAGCGCTTCTGCATCACAATGGTTTTCTTGCACAGAAGGATGACTTTCGTGGCAGTTCAAACACCAACCCATCGTCAGTTCACTCACACGATAAGCTACAGTCATCGTATCCTGTACTTCCCCGTGACACTCTTGACATTCTAAGCCTGCTTTGACATGTCTTTTGTGTGTGAAGTGTACGAAGTCAGGAAGATCGTGCACTTTTTGCCAAGGTATTGGTTGCTGTTCAATCTTGCTTCCGTCACTGTCAACAGCAGCTTCAAGAATCTCGGCAGTCAAATCTTGCCCTTTCGCCTTACTGACCAACTCAGCAGCCTCGTCAGCTCCGTAGTTGTAGGAAAGCAACTTGTACAGTTCAGGACGGCCTGTTGGATCAACTTTTAATTGACCGTTGGGGCTCAATCCGTGACAGTTCATGCAGATTTGTGTTGAAGGGATACCGGCATGAATAGAGCGTTTTGCGTATGTATGGCAGTATTGACACTCGATTTGCAACTCACCAGCGTGCAACATGTGTGAATAAGCAATGGGTTGTTCCAAAACTTCATTTGGATCTACAGCGCCATACGCTACATGTTCATTGGCGATGTCTCTATCTGGATCGCTGAATACAGGAACCGGTGGCGGAACCAAGTACTTTAATCCACGAGGAAACGTGTCGTTGTTGTACTCATCTTGAGCAGTATCCCCATCGTCAGCGGATACAGGGTTGTTGAAAATGCCGTAAGCTGCGAGTGCAGCGATTGGTAATCCAAAGGCAATAAGCTTGTGTATGTTGCGCATGCGTCATCTCCAGAGAACTGAAAGAGTCGTCAATCAAATAAATTGGTGCATATTCATAATGTATTTGCCAACTCAGTTCAACATATTGAGACAAATCAGAATGAATAAAGGCCATTTTACCAAGAAAGAACAGCTCTATTTTTATCACATCGTGATTGAGCAGATAGAAGTAGAAAGTGAAAAATCAATGAATAAAGTCTCGTTTCGTCCATAAGAAAGTTACCCTCCAACTACAATTTATATTTTTCACGTGGTGCAAACCACTTTGTTGATAGGGTACAATTATGCACATCACCGGCGGTAAATTACGTAGAAGAACACTGCATATCACAGAACAAAAGGGGATTCGTCCCACCTCGGCAAAGGTGAGGGAAGCCATTTTCTCAATGATCGGTCAAGACTTGAATGGCGTGTCTATGCTCGACTCTTTTGGTGGTTCTGGGATTATGGGACTGGAAGCTTGGTCTAGAGGGGCGGAACCGGTACTCATCACAGAAAAGAATCGCCGAGCCGTCAACAACATTCGCAAATACATCTCCAGTTTCAATGCATCCATTGAGGTGAGACAAGTCGATGCCAGCAAGGGATTTTCAAAGGCATGGGACTTGGTGTTTTTAGATCCCCCATACCACATGGACGTACGACCATTTCTGCGTCAGGCATTCGAAACCACCAACTGGACAATCATTACAGAAACCGATTCGGGTAAGCCACTTGATCTGACGAATCTGCGAGTGGCAATGGACAAGCGTGGTTGGACCCTCGCAAAACAAAAGCACTATGGTGCGTCATTGATTACGATTTTTCAGCGCTCAGCTTCATCATCGGACACGGGCGATTTCCCGAGTTCATAAACGCTGTAAAGTCTCGAATGATCTCTTGATGATCAAAGACCAGTGATGGCAATTCGCTCACTGGAAAAAAATGTGCAGAGATGGCATCATCGCCACCTTTCACATTCATGGATTGAGCCCAAGCAACTGGTGCTGTGTATACGACGGATAGGTTGTGCTGTCGAGGGTCTCGCTTGGGGTTGGAATACACATAGAGGAGATGTTGCAAAGTGACGTGCAATCCAGTTTCCTCGAGTACTTCACGAATGGCAGCCGCTTCTACTTGTTCACCTTCGTCAACAAATCCTCCTGGCAAGGCCCATCCGTGAGGGGGATTGAGGCGCTCAATCAGTAGGACTTCTGTTTCATGACTGAACGGATTGTTTCGATGAACGATCACATCTGTCGTCGGCGTCGGATTTCTGTACTCCATTGGAATTAGTGAATCAAGTTTGTACAATACGGAATGGTAAAATCACCTTCCATGACGTCATCACCAAAAGACAGTGCGAAGGTTCCACTTGCCCAATTCTCATCCACTTCCGTAACAGTGAGCGTTCCATCCGTTGACGTCACAACTTCAAAGGCATCCCCATTGATGTCGAGAAAGGATGAACGGATGGGTGCTTCTCCACCTGTAGAATATGTTCCCAGTACGACATCTGAATCATTGAAGTTGATCTGTAGGGCTTCCAAATCTCTTTGATAGGGGGCTTCACCATTGCGATAAATTTTATCCAACCAGTACATTTCTTTACAATCAATGTCAACAGAGAAGAAAGCGATGTATGGACCCCCAAAGTATGCGGTCACAGGTGTAAAGGAATTTCCACCAACAGAGCCAGACAATTCCATGATTGTAGGATTGCAACCAAGCAACATAGCAAACAACAGCATATATACCTCATTGGGTTGAAGTGATCAGTTTATCACAGTGTGTACCCCTTCAATCTCAAAAAAGCAACCACTAACCAAAGAGGTTTCCATGTCGGATTGTCTTCATTTTGAACAGTTGCCCCACTCAAGGGGACATCTTGAATTAGAGTTTGTGTCTTCACAGCACGCCATCTTATGGCTGGACAATCCAAGTGCCCGAAATGCCATGTCCATTGCAATGATGCATCAATTTCCTGAAATGATTGAAATCCTTCAAGAACGTTCCCCGACTGTGTTGGTGATTCGTGGGCGCAATGGTCACTTTTGTGCGGGTGGAGACTTGGTGGATGTCAAAGCGCATCTATTGGAAGATGGACTGGGTGCACAAATGTGTGAGTTTATGACTTACTGGACTTCAAAATTGCGATCACTTCCCATTTTTATTGTCACTGTCTTAGAAAGGGCAGCGATTGGTGGTGGTGCCGAATTGTTGACAGTAGGAGATTGGGTGATCGCCTCAGAGAGTGGGAAAGTTGGTTTCGTTCAAAATCGTCTGGGGGTCACCACTGGATGGGGTGGGGGGCAACGGCTCATCGATAGGGTTGGACGACAGCGTGCCATTCAGGTGTTGGCTCAGTCGCTTGTGTACAATGCATCGGAGGCTTATCGATTGGGGGTGGTTGATGAACTCACAACCGATGTAGAGGCATCACTTTTAGAGACGGTAGAACGTCTTGTGAAACAACCCAAGCAAGCCTTTACAACTTTGATGACTTGGTTACATCGTAGTGATGAAAGAACGACAGAACAGACAGCATTTGCAGACACTTGGTCTAAGGCTGAGCATCGTTTTGCTCTCGGGCTTGTGGATGGGGTGTCCAAAGAAAAGTGAACCATCTGTAAAACCTGTGTCTGAACATCCTCTGAAGAAGCAGGCGATCCCATTAGACAATATCGAGGACCAACCTGGGGTCATTCAAGATGGCGTATATGTTGATTCAACAAAACAATTTTCGCTGTTGATTTCAGAAGATTGGCAACTTGAACACGGCGCTTTCTTCGGGGAGCGCAGACTGAGGTTGACCCATAAACTCGAAGACTATGCTGTTGAAGTTTGGAGACTGAGTGGGAGATACACCCATCCTGCAGCCCGAGAAGATTGTTTGTGGGCCTTTGTTGATGAAGGGTTGTATTCGGAGTGGTCGCAGGGCGTGGTCAACGTTGCTACTTGCTATCCAGTGGATGCCAACACGAATGTGATTTTCGTCTACATGTATCAAACCCCTGAATACACTTGGCAGCTTGAAGGGCATGTATCGATGGACGTATTGGTAGAAGGTGAGCGATTAACCCGTGAAGTTATTCAGCAAATTGAATGGAGCGACGGCGAATCAGTCCAAAACACAGTATCCCAATGACCAAAGCCCATCGTGGGGATACGGCGCCAGATTGAGAAGAGCAGCCTCCGCCACACCCATCTGTAGCAGCGTCGCCACCACAGCCAGTACCAGTGTAAGGTACAACACCGACTTCAGCATATCCACCCAGATCTGCACCATTTTGACCTGTGCCAGCAAATTCTAGATGAGACAAGCCAACGCCATTGATCGACGGCAATGCAAAAGCAAAGTCTCCAACCAGTGATTCAATATCAATCAACCCTAGAATCGTATCAAACTGATCAATGAAACTGTCCTTTATCAATTCTTCGGAGTTGGGTAGAAATTCATTGTAGGGCAATGATGGATCCACACGCTCTCCGCTTAGGTCGATATCTACAGCCAAGTCTCCGGTTTGTGGATTGAACGGAATGTTGATGCCCACATCCGTCGTGATGCCCAGGGTTAAGATTCGAGTTTGGCGTCCGTCCACTTCGGCGAAGAAGTCCAATCCCAATTCGTCCAGATCAATGGCCAAGTCAGCTGGCGTATCCATCGTTAGTTCAAGTGGGTTGACTGGTTGGGTCTGAATTATCAAGGGGGATGTTTCAGGGAACAATTCTACGAAGGCATCGCCAGTGATGAGGTTTAGGATGCTCGTATCGATTGGAAATGTGCTGGCGTCAATCGTTTGACACAACAATCCAGCTCTCCAAACACTGTATAGAGCTTGATTCACAAAGTCATCGTCTACGTTCAATAGGACATCACCACTTACACCAGGTGGCATGTACCCAATGTTTCGAAGGGCTGTCGGGGTCGCAAGTGAACCATTGGGATCAAATGCAGCAACGCAATCCGCACCAGTTTCAGTTGTTGCCGAGCCATCTAATTGCACGCGTAACCCTTCTGGTTTGATGGCGATGTCTTCAGGGCTTAGTGAGACTTCCAATGTACTGCCCATAAGATCTACACTTTCTTGAATGCTGAGTTGTGCAAAAGAATCTTCAAGCGTCTCTTCGAGTGTTGGCACCAAATCCCCAACGACCTCTTCGATACTTGGTTCTACGATCCCAATGATCAAATCAAACACAGATAAACCAAAAAAGTTCAATACATCTTCGAAAACCGCGAGGGCACAATTTTCAATGTTGATGTCTTCGCTGGCCAAGTCATAGTTGTAATTGAAGTTTTCAAAAGTAGCATTGAGGTCGTTGATGCCATCGCCATCCAAGTCGACAATGTCCAGTAAGACTTGTGAGGAAACATCGACTTGAAACGGATCGACATATCCTTGACAGTTGTATTCAATGCACAAAGACAGCATGTAATCGAGCAAGAATGGGTCAATTGCATCATTTAGATTGACGTCTAAGGAAACACTAAAGTCTAAAAATCCATCTTTGGGAACAATATTGGCATCCGCAACACTGACACCAATGTTGACGTTGGAGATGTCAAACCACACATCGTTCAAACAAGTGTCACCACCACGTTCGATGTCTTGACTGATTGGATCCAAAGGGATTGCAAGTGGAATCAGAGACGGAATCACCTCGACAACCTGAGCAAAACCCTCAGGTGGGATATCGACCACAATGGCATTCTCTATCTTTGCATCGGGAGGGTTTGTGCCAGCGTTCGCAGTTAATCCCAACAGTGTCCATGCCAAAATCATCGTAGACTCCAAAGCAATGTCATTTCTTCAACGTACTCAACCTTATTTAACCTTATTCAACATAGCATGATCACAAGTACATCTTCAAATGAAGACTGTGAGAATGTAGACCCATCTCTTTATAATTGGCGCAATTTACCTTAGCCAACGGTGTAAAGCCTGTGGGTTCGACAGCAAGGAATCGATGGCGATAAAAGTTCCACCGATGCTGGTAATTGCTCGCGCATCTGTACGAACACCATCGCCAATGAGGTAGACCTGACTACCAACGACCCCAAACGCAGTCATTAATTGCAAACAGCCATCGGGCAAAGGTTTGAGGGCGCCAATGGTGAGACCACACACAATGTGGTGAATTCCCATCTTTTCAAATGTGGAGTGCAAAGCGGATTGGGGCAGGTCAGAAAAAATTCCAATGCCACAACCCGACGTTCGAAGGATGCTCAAGAGTTCGCGAACTGAATTGCCAAAGATGTATTGAGAATTTGATATGGCAGAGGAGTACTGGGGCATGCATTGACTGTGGACTCTCCGTCCACGCTGATGAGGACTTGCGCTACCAAATGCAAATTTACTGGGAATATCTTGACGAAAGTGCCACCACGTCTTTGGGCTAGACCAGTCTATCAGCGTGTGGTCAACATCCAAAAGAAACAGTTTTTTTTGGAAAAATGGGTTCATTGTTTTGACACATATCTTAATTTAGAATAGATTACTAGCATCGTCGTAGACGGTAAACATTGTAGAAAGTATTTCCGTGGCCGGATAGCTCAGTTGGTAGAGCGGAGGATTGAAAATCCTTGTGTCGACAGTTCAAGTCTGTCTCTGGCCACCTTTCTTATTTTTTTTGGCTTATTTTTTTGGCTTATTTTGCCTATCTTTGCCTCGGATTTTTTGATTCGGATTTTTTGATTCGGATTTTTAGCTTTGACCGCATTTTTCGCCTTGATCGTATTTTTTTACAGGCGTATCGCGTAGGCTGTTAGATATGATCCATAGTAAATATGGTAACTATGGTAACTATGGTAAACATGAATCGTCCAATATTGTCTATATGGAATCGAATTTGTCTGTTGGTACTGTTGTTGATGAACAGTGCTTGCCAAAGTGACGAGTGCCTGTTGTTGTGTACTGAACTCAGTCAGCGACTCAATCAGTGTCAACGCGAATGGAATACCGACTGGCAGTATTTGGATGCTTCGTCTGCATTGGGCTTCGAGACAGTCTGTCAGGACACGTGGACTCAACGCACCGATGATCTTGAGTGGCGCCAAAGGGTGGAAGCCGAAGAACAATGTGATGCGGTTCGAACCGAGATAAGTCTTGGTTCCGTAGAATGCGCAGATTTACAAATGTTGTATTTCTACGATCCACAGCACTAAGACGTTAATCTTGGCGCAACCGTGTTTTTACAGGCGTAGGGCGAACTCTGTACCTTGACGAATGGCGCGTTTGGCATCGAGTTCACTGGCAACGTCTGCGCCCCCAATCAACGTCACGGGGAGTCCTTCAAGTGCTGTGAATACATCGCGATTGGGTACTTGACCGGCGCACAAGACAATTGTGTCGACTTCCAATACACGATCCGATCCGTTCACAGAAATGTGCAAATGTCCCTTGTCATCAATTTTGTTGTACGTCACTTCACTCAACATTTCAACACCGAGAGTTTTGGCTGTACTTCGATGAATCCAACCGGTTGTTTTGCCCAGACGCGCTCCCAATTTGCCTTTGGATCGTTGCATCATTGTGATTGTACGCTTTGCTGAATGTGGTTGAGGTTCCTTTAGACCACTGCGTTGAGAACCCGTTGCATCAATGCCCCACGTAGAAAAATAGGTCTCCACATCTGGAAGAACCTGAGTATCTGTTGGAGTGTGATTGAGAAATTCGACGATGTCAAAAGCGATCCCCCCAGCCCCAATCAGTGCAACACGCTCCCCAACTGGCTTGTTGTGCCGAAGAACGTCTACATAGGTCAGCACATTTGGGTGTTCAATACCTGGTAAGGTGATTGGACGTGGGTGTACACCCGTTGCAAGAACAATGTGATCGGCGACTTCACCACGCAAAGCCTCTGGAGTAGCGGTTTGATTGAGTTTGAGTGTTACGCCGTACTTTTCCAATTGGCGTTCGAAATAGCGTAGCGTTTCATAAAACTCACCTTTGCCGGGGATTCGCTTTGCCATGTTGAACTGCCCACCAATTTCAGCCGCGCGTTCCCACAGTTCAACACGATGCCCTCGTTTGGCCGCTGTGACCGCACAGGACAGTCCAGCCATTCCGGCCCCTACAACAATGATCTTTTTGGGAGAGGTTGCGGACTCAACTGGCATTTCTGTTTCATGACAGGCGTAAGGGTTGACCAAGCAAGAAGCCACTTTTTGTTCAAACACGTGGTCAAGGCAAGCCTGGTTGCAGGCGATGCAGACATTGATGGACTGGGCATCGTTGTCTTTTGCTTTCTGCACCAAGTTTGGGTCTGCCAAAAATGGACGCGCCATGGAGACCATATCCGCTTGTCCAGAAGACAGGATATCTTCTGCGACCTGTGGTGTGTTGATGCGGTTCGAGGTGATGACCGGAATGGTGACGTGATTTTTGATTTGTGCGGTGATTTGGCTAAAAGCTCCTCGTGGAACAGATGTCGCAATCGTTGGAATGCGGGCTTCATGCCATCCGATGCCGGTATTCAACAATGTGACGCCAGCCTTCTCAAGGGCTTGTGCGAGTTGAATGACTTCCTCTTTGGTGGATCCATCTTTAACCAAGTCCAACATGGACAACCGAAAGACAATGATGAAATCTTCTCCGACTGCTTTACGCACAGCGCGCACAATTTCTAAAGGAAAGCGGATTCGATTTTCATAGGACCCACCCCATTGGTCCGTTCGGCGATTGGTTCTTTTGGCGATGAATTGGTTGATGAGATAGCCTTCCGAGCCCATTATTTCCACACCATCATAGCCAGCTTGTTTGGCCAAGGACGCACATCGAGCAAAGTGTTGAATCGTTTTTTGGATTCCCCAGTTTGGTAACTGCCAAGGGGTAAAAGGGGAGATGGGAGACTTTTTTCGAGAAGGTGCAACACACCAAGGATGATATCCATAGCGTCCAGCGTGTAGGATTTGTAGACAGATCTTTCCATTTTCCTTGTGAACGGCGTCCGTTACCTGTTTGTGTTTCCGTACTTCTTTTTGTGTTGTCAGTTTTGAACCAAAGGGTTTTAGGGCCCCAAACATGTCAGGAGAGAATCCACCGGTGACGATCAGTCCAACCCCACCTTTGGCGCGCAAAGCAAAGAAGTGCGCCATTCGTTCAAAATCTTTTTCCTCTTCCAATCCAGTGTGCATGGAGCCCATGAGGACGCGATTGGCGAGGGTTGTAAACCCCAAATTTAAAGGAGAGAGCATGGTTGGGTAGGGAGAACCTGACATTTTGAATCCTTATATTAAAGAGAAGAACATGACAAACGGTCAAAAAATGGTCAATGCAAGAAAAGGATTGACGTTTGAATATAGTATCCCATATGCATTTATAAGGATAGACACCAAACCAGAACAAAACTTTAATGGATCATCGTTGAGAATTATTTTTTCAATTTTATCCGAAACGTCGCTTTCTACCTTTCTTATACATCCTTGAACAAACAGTAAATCACACCGATTTTGTTGACGGACTGCGTAAAAGATAGCAATATTCACCGAAACCACATCAACCAGGAAATGAATCTATGGGAAAATCACTCGTCATTGTAGAGTCACCAGCCAAAGCCAAAACAATCTCCAAAATTTTGGGGAAGGACTATGTTGTCGAAGCCAGTATTGGTCACATTCGAGACTTGCCACGGTCGGCAAAAGAAATTCCGGCGAAAGTCAAAAAGGAGAAATGGAGTCGCTTGGGCATCAATATTGAATCAGATTTTGAGCCACTCTACGTTGTGTCTGATGCCAAGAAATCTCATGTGTCACACCTCAAAAAATTATTGAAGTCGGCAGATGAACTCTATCTGGCAACGGATGAAGACCGTGAAGGAGAAAGCATTGCGTGGCACTTGATGGAAGTACTCAAGCCAAAAGTACCTGTGAAGCGCTTGGTTTTTCATGAAATCACCCCCAAAGCCATCAATAGCGCACTTCAGAACGTTCGAGACATCAAGCAAGATTTGGTCCAAGCACAAGAAGTTCGTCGAGTGGTGGATCGCCTGTATGGGTATCAGGTCTCTCCATTGCTGTGGGACAAACTTAAAAATCGCAATCTGAGTGCTGGACGGGTTCAATCCGCAGCGTTGCGCTTAACGGTTGAGCGTGAACGAGAACGGTTGGCTTTTGTCTCTGCAGATTGGTGGTCTATCGAGGCGTATCTTCAAGCCAGTGGAAAGTCGTTTAAGTCTAGATTGTCAGAGTGGGATGGTCAATCCATCGCCAATGGTAGCGCTTTCAATGACAAGGGAGCATTGACTCGAAGCAGTTTGGTATTGACAGAGCAATTGGCGCAACAAATAAACGATACAATAAGGGGACAACAGGCATCTGTGGTCTCCAAAAAGACCCGTGGTTTTACAGAAAAGCCAAAAGCACCCTTTATCACATCAACCCTTCAGCAAGAAGCAATTCGCAAGTTGCGGTGGACTGCCAAACGAACCATGCAAGTGGCACAACGACTGTATGAAAATGGGTGGATTACCTACATGCGTACCGATTCAACAAGTTTGTCGACACAGGCCCTTGAAGCGGCACGGGGATTGATATCTTCTAATTATGGTTCACAGTACTTGCCTAGTAAACCAGTTTCCTATCGCAATTCCAAAGATGCTCAAGAAGCTCACGAGGCCATTCGACCGGCTGGGGAAACCTTTAAGTCATTGGCGATTGCGGAGAGCAAACTGACTCGGGATGAGTATCGTCTCTATGAATTGATCTGGAAGAGAACGGTCGCCTCTCAAATGTTGCCGGCAAAAGGTGAACGTTTAACAGCCAAGTTTGAGGTTGACAAAGCTACGTTAACCGCGACTGGGAAAACCTATACGTTCCAAGGATTCCGATTGGCCTACGTGGAGGGTTCCGATGATGAACAGGCGGCACTTTCTGAGCGTGAAATTGTACTGCCAAATTTCGCTGAAGGCGATCAACTTCCTGTCTTGGACACAGAAGGAAAAGGGCACAGCACCAAACCCCCTGCGCGATTTACAGAAGCGTCGTTGGTTCAAGAACTCGAAAAGAAAGGCATCGGTCGACCGTCAACCTACGCCAGCATCATCGAAAACATCCTAAATAGAAAATATGTTTTTAAAAAAGGTTCGGCATTGACACCAAGTTTCCGTGGGATGATCGTGACCCGTGCATTGGAAAAGCATCTATCATCGCTGGTGGATTATGATTTCACCTCTCGAATGGAATCCAGTTTGGATGACATCGCTTCTGGAAAGTTGGAGCGCTTGAAGTGCTTGAAAGATTTCTACTATGGTGATCGCGGCTTAGAGAATTTGATTGGTGGTGCAGAAAAGGCGTGGGGAGTTGAGAATGAAGGCTATCCAGTCATGATGGCCGAAGGAGAAGAACTTTTTGTCTCTTTCAATCGGTATGGTGAATACATTTTGAAAGACGAGGAGCGCATTTATCTCAATGAAGACATTGCCCCAGATGAATTGAATGCGGTCAAAGTCGAAGAGTTGATCAGCAAACAAAACAGCAAACCAGACCCTGTCGAGTTGATGACTTGTCCAACAACCGACAAGCCGGTACTGCTGATATATGGTCGCTATGGTTGGTATCTTCAAGTCGGAAACGAAGAAAAGAAGCGAAACAACCGCAGTGTTGGGTTGTTGCCAGAGGATTCCAACCGTGATGTTGGTGCACCTCCATCTTTTGACGAGCTACAATTGCTTCGTTTGTTGGAAATGCCAAAAGAAATGGGCGAGGTTGAAGTCAAAGGACAGACCGAGAAGCTTCATTTGTACATTGGAAAGTATGGACCGTACTTAAAAGCCGGAAAAACAAGTGTCAGTTTGCGCGATGTTCCAGACTGGCAAAATACGCAAATTTACACAATGACAAATGAGGAAGGGTTGGAGATTTTCAACAACCCACCGAAAAAGAAGAGTGTTTTGCGAGAGTTGGGCAAAGATTCAGAAGGAAATGAGATTCTGATCAAGACAGGTTTCTTTGGACCGTACATTACAGACGGAACGACCAATGCATCATTGGGACGGCGGATCCTCGAGGACATCACCCTTGATGATGCAATCAAGTTGATTGTGGAAAAGCGCAACAAGCCCAAAAAGCCCAAAAAAGGCAAGGGTGCCAAGGCTACGTCTACAAAGACAGCAAAGAAAAGCACTGCCAAAAAGTCCACAAAGAAGACGTCTGCAAAAAGTACAACGAAGGCAAAGAAAACTGAAGACAAAAAAACGGCTGAGAAAAAGCCTGCTGCCAAAGTTAGAAAAAAGCCAGCCAAGAAGGGTAGCAAGACCAAAAAATAACCTTTCTACAAACGTGAACCCACTGTCCGGATAGGCAAAAAGAGTAGGGGAAGGGTTAGGAAGGGGTAGGAAGAGCAGAACAAAGAGGGGGTGAAATGTCCCCTCTTTATTTTTTGTTCTAAATGCATCCACCGCCAACAGACAGTCGAAATATAGAGACAACCAAGACAAAGATGCCCAGATTTTGTCCAGTGTTTTCTGATGAGAGGATGCCAAATCCAATCGCTAGGATGGCGAATGGGATAACGAACCAATTGATCCATCCAAAAAAAGGGGTAAAAGCAACCATAGCTCCAATAAGAGCTAGAAATCCTGCAATGATTGATAGTGTGTTCATGTTCTGCCTCGATATTTCGATGTGATGTGTAGTTGAAAGACGCATTCAACCGTCGATGCTAAGACAAAATAACGCGAAGTTGTAAAAGAGATCATTTTTCGTTCGTGTAAAAACTAGAAAAGGTGGGATAGAGTCCCACCTTTCATGCGCTTATTTTCGTTTGATTGCTGGTACAATCAAGCCAAGAATGCTTTGATGGCTTCGACTTTGTCCGTACGCTCCCAAGTGAAATCTTCCAATTCGCGTCCAAAGTGTCCATAGGCAGCGGTCTGTCTGTAAATGGGGCGAGTCAGGTTCAATTGGCTTGTAAACACCCCAGGTCGAGCATCAAATACGGATTTGACGCACTCTGCAAGACGTTGGTCGCTGTGTATCCCAGTGCCGTAGGTGTCCACCATTACCGATACAGGCTCTGCGACTCCGATGGCGTAGGCCAACTGAACCAAGCATTTCTTTGCCATTCCAGCGGCAACCAAGTTTTTGGCAATGTATCGACCCAAGTACGCAGCCGAGCGGTCCACTTTTGAAGGATCTTTACCCGAGAAAGCTCCTCCTCCGTGCGCTCCATGCCCACCATAGGTGTCTACAATGATCTTTCGACCAGTGAGTCCAGCATCTCCAACAGGTCCACCGGTTTCAAATCGACCAGTCGGATTGATGTGAATCTCTGTTTTTTCATCCAACAGGTTTGCCGGCAGAACAGCGCGAATGACTTTCTCTTCAACTTCTGCTCGAATGGCGTCCATTTCCAATTTTTCACCGCCTGCATCTTCGCGAGATGAATTCAGTTTCGCGTGGTGTGCGGACAGTACGACAGCGTCGATGCGTGTGGGAACACCATCCACATACTGGATGGTAACCTGACTTTTTGCATCTGGATAGGCCCAACTTAGCTCGCCACTTTTCCGAAGTTCTGCATACTTGGCCAACAATAGGTGAGAATAATGTAGAGACATTGGCATCAGCACATCTGTTTCATCGCACGCATAGCCAAACATCATTCCTTGATCCCCAGCACCTTGTGCAGCCAAATCTTCTGGATTTTTGTCCACACCACGATTGATGTCTGCAGATTGTCCTTCCAATGCAACCATGATTCCACAGGTGTTTCCATCAAATCCTTTGTCAGAATGGTCATACCCAATATCTGTTAAGACAGATCGAACGATGTCTTGGTAGTTGATGTTGGTTGCCGCTGATGTAATTTCTCCAGCGAGAACAACCAGCCCCGTTTTTACCAAGGTTTCGCAAGCGACGCGGGCATTGGGGTCTTGAGCCAGATGGGCATCCAAAATGGCATCAGAAATTTGGTCGCAGACTTTGTCTGGATGACCTTCAGAGACAGATTCGGAGGTGAAGAAGTGATTTTGATTGGACACGGCGTTGACTCCTTGTATGGTATTGACAACTGTCTACATAGTACAATGGGTTATCAGACCCAACTTTTTGAAAAAATAACTTGTTAATTTAGGCTTTTCTGATCAAATTGTCAAGCCAAACAACCGAGTTTGAACAGTGAGGATAAAAATGGAACAAAACTTCAAAATTATTGAAGGGCAGGCAACAAGACACATCAAGCTTCGTTGGGTTGGCGCTCCGTTCTTTGTATTGGGACTTGTTTGGCTGTTCATCGTGCTTCAAGCGGCGCTTCAAACAGGCAGTTGGTATCCAGTGATGATTGCCTTTGCATCGACCATGATGGGGTTGACGTGTTTTGGATTGAATCACGATACCGCCATTCAACTGGCAATGGAAATTAGACGAGCTGACCCAGAGTATGTCTTCGAAAGCACATTGCAACGTGAGGTCAGCGAGGAAGTTGAGCGAGATCACGCACATGCGTTGTCACTTTCTGGACATCCAACACTGGGCATGGTTCTTCCGGTGATTACGTTGTGTGTACACGCTCTGATGGTGTATCTGATTTGGTTTTAAAGAATCTTCACCAAGCGAGCGTCTGACGTGGAGGCGACAGCGAAATGGAACGTTTGGCATTTCTTGGTGACAACAAACAAATCAATCTTTGGACGGACAGGCAAAGTCCATTGAAGCAGGTGACCTACCCACTCGCAGAAGGGGAGAACGTTCCCGCTTTGTGGCCAACATGGTCTCCAGATGGTCAGTGGCTGGCGTATTTTCAACCCCTTCAAGAACGCTGTCCGGCGCGTCTATGTGTTGCTCAGACTGACGGTATGGACATGATTGTGCTTGCAGAGTGGAGGGACCGACAGCCCATTTATATACATTGGAGCCCAACGGGGAAGCATCTGGCTGTTGTGGAGCAAAGTCAAGATGGGATTGAACTCGTTGTGTATCCACTTAACGGTTCGGCTTCGATTCCATTGGATGATGGTGCACCGATTTTCTTTCAATGGTTGGAAGACGGCACAGGAATTGTTGCTCATGTGGTTCACCCCATCCGACAAACGTCTCGAATTCAGTTTTACTCTCTCGAAGACAGCAATGTAGATTGGGTTATCACGGAAAATTCTGGTGGCTTTTGTACACCCTTGTTTCATGACGATAAGTTGTTGTATGCAGAGCAAATGAATGGAATGACCCATGTAAAGAAGATGAATCTGGAAACAGAAGAGACCGAAGAGTTGGTTGCTCTCCAAGGAGTATTGTCTTTACAACCCAGACCCTTGCACGATCAAATTGCGATCGGGGTGACGGGACCTCAATCCAATATACAAAAAGGTCTTCAGTTGTTGGACTTGAAAACGGGTTTGATGCAGACATTGACGGAAGATTCGGACGAGAGATTGTCTTGGCAATCGATGTTTTGGACAAATGATGGAACAAAATTGCTCATCTCGGCGGTCAACAATTCACAACGCTGGTTGGAGTGGCAACTGTGGACAGAACAACAGGGACACGAGATCATCAATCAGTTCATTCCAACCCGAGAGCAACTGTTCTACCTTCATTTCTTTGATCAGTTTTCTCTCAGCCATTCATTGTTGTCAAATGACAATACGCACTTCTATTTCTCTGGATATGAGTCGCCAAATCAGCGTGGAAAATTTCCACCCCGTCCTTGGTTGTTTCGAGGCACGCTTGAAGCAGGGCGTGAGTTTGAGGCTTTAGAACACGGCCTGTTCCCAGCGGTAAAGCCCTAAGCCAACGATAGACAACTTTACTGCAAAACTTTCCAAGAAGATGTCGGAAAAGTCTCTGATTTTTTTGGCTCTGTGGCTGCTACAACATAGAGTACACGTCGATTTTGGGCTTCATCGACGCCATCCGCGGTTGGAACGGCCAGCACACTTTCACCAAAACCTTGATAATGAATGCTGCCTTGGAAGCCATTGGATTGAAACCATTTTGCAATTGAATGCGCCCGTCGTTGGCTGAGGGTTTTGTTGTGGGAGGCATCGCCAACAGTGTCTGTGTACCCAGCCACATAGAGGTTGACTACGGCAAACTGGCTGTATTTATTGACCACTTTTTGGATTTCATCTTGGACATCGGTCAGTTTATAGACTTCTGTTGATGGTATGATGGATTGGTTGGATGCAAAGATGACATCTTCATGTGGAATGTCATAACTCCATGGATACAGTTTCATGCTGGTGGTGAAACCATATACGTCTTTGCCTTCCACTTGAATGACGGCGATGTCGTCTGACAAAGCCTCCCAAGAAACCTCAGCGAAGCCCAAGTTGAAGGCAGGGTCGACTCGTTCAAAGCCTTCTCCGACGGGACTGCCATCGGAGTCCAACAAAGAGACGCTGTAACTTTCGGCAGGTCGATCCATTTTGACTTTGAGGGTGCCCGCATCAATATTGACGGACTCTGTAGGCAGAGTCAGTGTCAAAGCAGGGTGCATGGAGACGCCAAACTTTAACGGCATAGAACCACTGGACCCGTCATCCATCTCAATGGAGAGTGTTCCTGTACAGGTGTGCTCTCCCACTTTCGTGTCAATGGGCAGTTTGATGTCTCCACGGTCTGCGCTGCGGTGGATGGAGAATGATTTTTCGGCACAGTTGACTTGGACATCCAGCATTGTCAACGGTTGACGCACTTTTAAGATGAGAGCGGGGTTTTGAGTTTGTACTTGCCCATGTCGAATTACTTCAATGTCCACGGCATTTTCTGCCGAGGCGAGTGCTGTTAGCAGCCAAATCATAGGGTCTCCCAAGTTTAATTTAAGTATAATTTAAGTTTAATCTAAGGCTAATCTAGGTCTAATGTTGTCCAATCTATCGTGTTTGGGTTGGAAATGTTTTCTTCTGTGGTTATGAACTGTCATCCAATTTTTATTCCAAGGCAACTGGAGGCATATCATGAATGAAATTTTAACACGTTTGGGTTTGAAAGAAATCAACGGTGGTGCATGGGCAGGTGGTGAGATTGACATCTCCAACGATCAAGCCGAAACCGTCGAATCCATCAATCCATCCACTGGTAAGCTTCTCGCAAAAGTACAATTGGCTGGTACGGCAGAATACGAGCAAGTGGTCAACAAGGCACAAGATGTTTTTGAGCGTTGGAGAATGTTGCCTGCGCCAAAACGTGGTGAGATCGTTCGTCAAATGGGCGAGGCGTTGCGTGACCACAAGGATGATTTGGGCGCACTGGTCAGTATGGAAGTGGGCAAAGTGCTCAGCGAAGGACTGGGCGAAGTCCAAGAAAGCATTGATATGGCCGATTTTTGTGTGGGCTTGTCTAGACAGTTGTACGGTTTGAGTATGCACTCTGAACGTCCGTTGCACAGAATGTACGAGCAGTGGCATCCACTGGGTCCCATCGGTGTAATCACAGCTTTTAACTTTCCAAACGCAGTGTGGGCATGGAATGCAATGGTGGCCTTGGTCTGTGGAGATACGGTCATTTGGAAACCATCTTTGAAAGCCTCTTTGACTGCGATTGCCACACACAAGTTGATGAACGATGTGTTGGCCAAACATGGGTTTGAAGGCGCACTGGGATTGATTATTGGTTCAGACGCAGAAGTTGGTGAGACGATGATCGCCGACAAACGACTGCCGTTGATCTCGGCGACAGGATCGACCCGCATGGGGAAACATGTCAATCAAGTAGTCGCTGCGCGTCTTGGTCGATGCCTCTTAGAGTTGGGCGGCAACAACGCCATCATCGTGGATGGAAATGCGGATTTGGACTTGGCGCTGCGTGGGGTTGCATTCGGAGCCGTGGGAACAGCAGGTCAGCGTTGTACTACAACTCGACGTCTGTTCTTGCACAAGTCGATTGCCGAAGAGTTTACCAGTCGTCTGGTTGCTGCTTATGAAAAGTTTCCAATCGGAGATGCCTTGGACAGTGGTGTCTTGGTGGGACCGCTGATTGATCAGGGGGCTGTGGATCAGTTTTTGCACGCAGTAGAAACCGCACAGTCACAGGGTGGGACGGTTCTTGTGGGTGGAGAAGCCTGCGAGGGAGACGGATTCTTTGTCAAACCAACCTTGATCAAGGCAGACTTGTCGATGCCGATCACCAAAGAAGAAACTTTCGCACCGATTTTGTACATCTTTGAGTACGATGACTTGAATGAAGCGATAGCGGCCAACAACGATGTTCCTCAAGGGTTGTCTTCGGCAATTTTCTCAGACTCTTTTCGCAGCGTAGAACGGTTCTTGTCGCCAGCGGGGTCGGATTGTGGAATCGCCAATGTCAACATTGGTACTTCAGGTGCCGAGATTGGTGGGGCGTTTGGTGGAGAAAAAGAGACTGGCGGTGGACGTGAAGCTGGTTCAGACTCTTGGAAAGCGTACATGCGACGTCAAACTTGTACCTTGAATTGGTCTACGGATCTGCCCTTGGCACAAGGTGTGACTTTCGATATCTAATGTGATTGCACAACGAATACGGTAAACACGGGCAACAATGGCGAAAAAACGACGAAAAAGTTCAAAGAAAGCACCGAGAAACCACATTGTGGACTACTTTGTGACGATGTGTGTATTTTTCTTGATCGTTGTCGTAGCAGGCTTCTGGTATGTGGAAGATATTCGTGTTGGGATGGCGGTTATCGCTGAAACCTTTATGAAATCATTCTTTCCAGACGCCTTGCCATAAGCGATGTTGGTAGAAATAGTTCTAGATCTCAATGTGAAAAGGAAGACAAAAACGGTCTTTTTGCTTGCAGTTTGCGTGTTTTTTTAGTATTGTAACTGGGTAACCCTACAAACGACGGAGACGTTATGAACACAAAATTTTGGTCTTTGGCTGCAATCTTGGCAGTCGGTACAGCTTGTTTAGACGATGAAAAAACAGAAGAAGAGGAAGGCGAAGAAACTTCAGAGCCTACTTCAGAGCCCTCAGCAGAAGAACCCGCTGGTGAGCCTTCAACAGAAGAGCCTGCCGCTGAACCTTCTTACGCATACATCACACAATCATTCTCAGGTTCTGCCACTGTAGCGCCTGGAACTTCTTACGAAGGTACAGAAACATTGTCTGTTGGCGTGAACGACACAGCTGGAACAGGAAACTTGTCTACTGAATTGATCTGGAGCGTTGTGGGTACACCTGCAGAAGATCCTGCAGATTGTGCAGACTGCGTATTCTCTTTCGATTTGAACTTGACATTTGATGCTGCAGCTTCAACTGACCCAGACGGCAGTGGTGAAGACTTCGTATTCTCATACGCTTTTGGAACAAGTTCATACGGTGAGAACACATTGTTCTACGGAAATGAAGCATACGGTTGGTCACCATGGTTGGTAGACGGTGAGTCACAAGCAGACTTGGCTGGAACTGCACACGCTCAAGAAGTATCTTTCGATGGTACAAACTTCACTTACTCTGATGGTACTGTAGACTTCTACTACTACTACTAATCGCTTTTGTGAATGCGAGGCCCCAGTTCTTCGGAGTTGGGGCTTTTTGCTTTTTTCAATGGCCTTGTTGTATTGATCTTTTTCTACAATTCCTTTTCATAATCGTTGTCCCATGAGGTGAAAGGCATGTCTGTCCTTTGTATGTATTGGTTACTTTCTTGGATGGTGGGTGTTGGCTGGTCCAGACCTGTACAAAATCCAAAGTTGGCGATGGCAGAACGAATGACCCAACAAGGATTGTATCTCTATGCCCTCAAAAGTTTGGATGATACCATTGCCAAAGGGCTTGGAGACGCCGATGTGTACGCCTACCGTGGCATGGTGTTGACGTTGCGTGGGCAATACCAATATGCGATTGCAGATTTTGAGGAGGGGCTGGGTGCTGTTCGAATGAACGGTCGAGATGGTGAAGCCTATGCCTATGCAAAGTCGGTGCGCGGAGACTGTGCGTTAGACTATTTTGAGAGCATTCGACACTTTGGCAATTTGCCTCGGGGTGCCAACATTCGACTTTTGTCTACTGAGGTTGACGTTCAGCGGTATTGTCAAGATTCAGTAGCGGCAATGGATGCCCAAAATTGGATGGCTTCGGAGTTCCCACACGCGGTCAAAACACATTTGGCGGCTGCCGACTTGGCCTTAGATAGGGGAGATGTAGACGAAGCGTGGCGAGCGATTTTCAATGCACAACTCCACTATCAGTATGTGGGTATACGGGATATTTTGGCGCGGATTGCACTAATTGAGGGCAATTACGACGAAGCTTTTCAACAGATGCAGTACATCGGCGCACAACGCGTGTCCGATCGAAGTATGATCCTCAATGGGTTGTCGATGGTGCTGTCTGGCAACCATGTCTTTTGGATTCACAAGTTGGATCAGCCACGATGGCGAGCTACAGAAAATCCACACTTGATCTATTTGTTGATGTGGGCATTTCATTTAGATGGTGATCAGGACGCTTATCAAAATGAAAAGGAATGGTTCACGTCGATTTGCGACACAGAGTGTCAGGCGACTGTTCAAAGAAATCTCGAGATGGAGATTCAAGGACAATTGCCGGTGACCTTGCCCTAACAAAGCTCAGTGTGGATTTGGCTGGGCTTTGTGTCCCCGTTCGATTTGTTGTTCTCTTGCTTGTTTTGCTTGCTCAAATAGCGATTTGGCTTCTGTTTCACGTCCTTGTTTGGCGGCAATATTGGCAGACAACAGCAGTACGAAAGGACCTTTTGGGGCGAGTGTCAACGCCGGTCCCAATGCTTTTTGAGCATCGTCGTAGGCACCTTGATTGAACAAGTTCTGTGCACAGTTGAGATGTGCCCGAACCGACTTGGGTTGGGCTTCTCGAATTTGGCAGCGGTGTTTGGCGGCTTCGGTCCAGTCTTTTTGGGTTTCATAAATCTTGGCAAGTTTGGCGCGCAGTGTGGGATCTTCAAAATGCTTTAGTTCGGCTGTGTATTCTGAGACCATCGTAGTGACGTCTTTTTCGACCATCGCAATGTGTCCCAGAGAGCGGTGGACGTGTTCGCGTGGAATTTCATCGGCGAGTGATGCAGTAAGCAATTCCTTTCCCAATTTCCACTGTTTGTTTCGAACCAAGATTACACCGAGGATCGCTTGCAATTGTGGTGACGGCATTTCTTCAAGCCATGCTGAACCTTTGGCAATGGCTCCTTCGTGATCGCCACTGTCTGACATCATGCGGAGGATGTTGCTTTGGGCACTTTTGTCGCTCGGGACCCTTTCCAATACTCCACTCAAGATGGCAATGCCATCTTCAAAACGTCCAAGGTCTGCGAGTTGATTGGCGAGGTTGAGGGCGATCACCACCGACTCAGGGTTTAGGGACAAAGCCTCTTCAAAAGTCTTGACCGCGTCCTCTTTGCGTCCCATGACCGCATAGGTTTGACCCAGCATCAACCGCGCTTCGCCCAGTTGGGGTTCTCGTTCCAATAGTTTTTCAAAACGATCCACGATGGATTCGGGAGAAGTTCCTGGAGCCAAGCGCCTAGATTTGACTATATCGGTCAATTCAGCAATGGTTGCCAATCGGTCTTTGGCATCGATGTCGTAGTCTGCGAGATTGGCAGAGGCGCCATTGTTGCCACCCATATAGCCCAAAGCCTCGAGTTGCTTCATGACGGATGCATCAGGCGCGTCCAACGTAAATTGAGGTGCATCGGCATAGAGTGTCCGAGTCTGTTCGTGCCAATATGCCCACTTGGATTGATCCACCGTCTCCCACAAGTTGTTGGTTTCGTTGGGGTCTGCATTGAGATCATACAAGTGTGTCGTGGCAGTAGGCATCAGTTTGTGGTCACCATCACTCACCGCAATCTCCGGGTGGTACCCGAATCGTTGTTGAACGGTGTTGGATTCCATATATACTGGGGCTTTACTGGTCTTCTTTAAGGCATCAACGCCGTCGACACTTTCCATGGGGAGCAGATTGAGTAAACCCAGCACTGTGGATGAGAGATCGACAACGGACGCGGGTGTGTCTATCGATTGAACTTCGGTGAGGGCAGGGTACGGTTGGATAATCCATGGAATGCGCATGGTTTCATCATACAGAAACAGTCCATGGGAACTTTCGCCATGTTGTCCCTCAAAAGCCTCTCCATGATCGGCAATCAATACCCAGATTGTGTTGGGGGCATCGGCTGAAATCTGTTGATAAAGACGATCAATTTGGTCATCCATGTAGGCGATTTCGGCATCGTAGGTGTTTTCGATGGATTCGTATCCCTCATGAACAATGTGTGGATGGTGTGGATCATAGAGGTGTGCCCACATGAAGACTGGCTTGTTTGTGTCTCTATCGTTCTTCCACCAGCCGAGTAAATCATCAATGACTTCTTCGGCAACGCGTTCTTGAGCCCATCGACCTCCTTTTTGTTCATCGATGTCATCAAAGTAGACGTCAAATCCTTGGTCTAGGTTCCAGATTTTGGTGGTGACAAAGGCAGAAACGGATGCCACAGTCTGAAAATTGTGGATTTTCAATCTTTCTGGCAACGTTTGAATGGCGTCGGGCAATATTGCATCGCCGTTGTTTCGGATGCCGTGGTGCGGAGGATAAAGCCCAGTCAGCATTGAGGCATGAGACGGGGTGGTCAATGGAATTGCAGAGTACGCATTCTCAAAGCGATAGCCTTGTTCTGCGATGGCATCAATGCGATCACTTTTTGCGCCTTCATACCCATAGGTGCCCAATCGATCTTTTCGTGTGGTGTCCATGGAAATGAAAACAACGTTTGGGTAGGCTGGTTCTGTATTGGTTTCGACGTCCGACGATGGACTTGGAGCACAGGCAAGTAATGTGAGGAGCATGGGGTTCCAAGGGTTGATTTTTTATTGTAAAGAAGCCAAGAGTTCATCCAGTTGATCTTTGTACACAGGGTCTTGTACTTGTTGTAAAGAACGTTGTGCGAGGGTTTGGGCATCGGTAGATTTTCCTTCCTGTTGAAGTACATGGATTTTGGCAATCGCACTGGGAATTTGTACCTGTTCCTCATCGGGCCAGCGTTCTTGAATGGCGACCAAAGTTTGGTGGGCATTGTCGAACTGTTCAAGGGCTGTGTAGATTTGAGTGCGAAGTTCTTCAACACTCATGTCCCAACCTGGACCCAATTCGGAGGCAGTGTATCCATTGAGACTGTCCAAGGCTTCGGTCAGTTGTTCATTGGACAGTAGGGCTTTTGCCTTTTGGATGTGGGTCTGGGCATTGACCTCTTCATCGTCAGTCTGTTCGATCGAATCGAGTGCATCCACAGCGACGTCAAACTCTCCTATGGTCATGTGGACCTGTGCTTTGCCAAGGATTGCCCATTGCTTTTGTCTGGGTTCGATTCCAACAGTGGACGCTTCATCGAACAGAGCCATCGCTTGTTCAAGGTTGTCGTCACCAAGCGCACTGTGGGCTTGACTCATCAGAGCTTCCCATTGCACGTCTGGATTGGAAGCCTGTGTTGCCCATGAATTTGCCAATTCGAGGCCTTCTGCGGAGGGGGAGGCTTGGTTGACTTCCATCAGCATCTGAATCTCAGAACCTGTGACAGCCTGTGTTGATATACCAGACAGCACTGTCCGAGCGTCTTGCCATTGCTCTGTCATCATATAGGCGCGTGCCAGTCCAGAGCGAACCAACCTTGATTCTGTGTCTTGTTCGAGTAGGCTTTGATAGTGTGGAATGGATTGCGCTGGTTGCTCATTTTCCACCAGCATGTCGGCGAGTTCTAATGTCAGCGGTGCCGAAAATTCAGAGGGCAGTCCTGTAAGACCTTGCTCCATCGTTCGGATGGCATCGTCGAATTTTCCATCTATGCGCAATTGGGATGTTCGTTCCATCAAATATTGCACCAATACTGTTGGAGAAGCCTGGGCGAGGCTTTGCTGACGGGTTTGCCACGTATTGATTTCTTCGTCCGAGATAGAGGGGGTTTCCAAGTATAATTGAATGAGTTGCAACTCAACGATTGGATCGATTTGAGAGAGCCCCAAGCCAACTTGACAAACGTCGCTTCGTTCCGCAGGACTGCTTAGACGCGCAAATCCCAATGCGGCTTCTGACCGTAGTGCATCAGAGATGCGCTCGTTGTTGACAATGACTTGATATCGATCGGGAGCACGATCGTCTCCAGCCATTTCGAGGATCGTCGCACATTGCAACTGGGCTTCAGGGGTCGACAAGTTGAGTTCGCATTCGCTGATGGCTTCATCTAGGCGATCCATTTGCGCCAGCGCCAGCGCGATCGAAGTGTGGGCTTCAGACCGTAGGGCTTCATCATCTACGCCAAATCGAAGAATGTTTTGCCACGCCAACAGTACATCCTCAATGGCATTTTGTTCTTGGGCAATCTGTGCCAACTCTTGCCAGATTTGAATCTGGATTTCCTCACTGGGTTGCGTTTGTAGAATCCGCTGATAGGCGTCTTTGGCTCGTTCCAACTCTCCAGCCAAGACAGAGGCTTGTGCTGACCCCATCAACCCTTGATATCGAATGATCCCATCGTTGGACTGCTGCAAGGATTCAAAAGCCAAACGGGCTCCTTCAATATCATTGGCTTGAAGTTTGCTGTAAGCCAATAGAACTTCAATGTGTTGAGACTCAACGGGGTCCAATCTTTCTCTGAGCAATCCTTCCCAAATTTCATTGGCTTCTTGGTGTTTTCCAAGATTGGACAGAGCCTCTGCCATACCACTTTGGGCTGCACGGCGGATGCCATCATCTTTATCAGAATCTTTTGCCTCAGAGTCTCCGGACTTTCGACCTATGATAGAACTGTACAACTCTAGCGCTTCTTCGAACTCTCCCTGGTCAAGAATGCTTCTAGCTTCTCCCAGTTTTGCTTGAGCCAAAATTTCTGGTGGCAAATCCCCAACACTTTCAGCATCATTTTGGAGCAACAGTCGTGCAAGAGAGACCCGTGCTTCTTCCTGTGTTTCGGGTTCTACTTCGCTGATGTTCAGCACTTCTTTGTATTTGTCCGCTGCAGTGGAGATGTCGTCTTGTTCTTCAAGCAGCCTCCCTTGAATCAGTAAGGAGCGAGATCGCAGACGGCCGTCCGCTTTCGCACTTTCTGTGAGACCTTCCAGCAATGTCATAGCTTTTTCTATGTTTCCAATGCGTCTCCACAGGTCTGCCAATGCCAACGTGGCCGTTTGCGTGGTTTGGCTGTTTGGTTCTGCCTGCTGTTGCAATTGCTCATAGGCGGAGATTGCCTCATTTAGGTTGCCCAATCTGTCGTGTGCCCTTGCCTTTGACTCAATGAGTCTTAGGGCCAATCCATCAGATATGGGAAGCTGTTCGGCCTGTTGCAATTCCGCCAGGGCTTTGTCAGACTGTCCATGTTGTAACCGTAAATCTGACAAGGCCATATGCAAATCTGCCTGAACCTCTGGGAGTGCCTCCATGGAGGTATACAGCGATGCCAACTCTTCCTCTGCTTTGCATTGCACGATCTCACAACTTTGTTCTGTATAAAAAATCAACTTGGCGCGTTGAAAGGTCGACAAACTTTGGTATGTCATCAGTGGCTTTAATCGCTCGAGGGCTTTGTCGGGTTGGGAGTGCGTCAAGAGAAACTGTGCAAAGCGCAGACCAACCTTGGTATTGAGTTCAGTGTTGAGATCAGCTGCCTTTAAGGCTTTGTTGAACAGCACTTCACTGCGCTGTACATCGCCATTTTGCTCTGCCAATATTGCCGACTCGATGTAGTATTGGACCTGTTCATCCAGTATTTGGCTTTGTTCAGCCAATTTTTCGTATTGCTCAGAAGCCAAACCGGCATCTTGTTCCCTCATTTCTTGTGCTTGTGCTTCGAGAGACTCAAGATCTGCATTTTGTCCATCCAGAACCTGGGTCAGCAAGATAGAGCCCACACCCAAGGCAAAGAGAACCAAGGCGACTTGCAACTGTGGTGCTCCCCATGTGCCGTAGCGATCAACGGCGTCTTGCAAATCTACCAACGCGCCTCGTTGCTCAAGATTTTGAAGTTGTTCGCTTGTTAGTCCTTGAGAGCCACGAAAGTCCGTATTGGTGACCGTTGCATTGTGAAACTTTGCGTTGTGTAAGTCACTTCGATGAAAGTTGGAGTCCCGTAAATCAGCACCTTCGAATGAGGCTGTGCGCAAAGACATTTCCACAAAAGTACACCCAACACAAACGGCTCCATCAAAGATGGCACTTTGGGCTTTTGAACCAGTACAGTCGACATTCTCCCATTTTGCTTGGCGAACATCAGCAAAACGCAAATCCGCATCGTACAATCGTGAGAGGCGCATCTGCGTTTGTCTCAGTGATGCCTCGTACAGATTGATGCCTTGCAGATTGCTTTTGTTGAGAACGGCCTGATCCAACGTTGCGCCATTCAAACTGGCATAATCGAGAAACGCCAACGTGAAATTACTGTTGATGAGGTTGGCCGCTTCGAGTTTGATGCCACTGAGTAAAGCCCTAGAAGCATTGCTGTCAATCCATCGAGCGGCGACATGATTGCCCCCACGCAAATCTTGTTGAAACAAGTCCATTGGTTCATTGAAAGAAGATGCCTCGGTTCGATGAATCCGATGGCGTTCTTCTGCTTTCATGGCTAGACGTTCACGTCGACGATTGGCTTCTGTTTGCTGGCGCGCCTTTCGCTCTGCTTCATCGAGCAGCCTCGCCTCACGTTGCTCTTCTTTGGCTCGAATCTCAGCCAATCTTTGTAGACGTGCCTGATGCTCTTGTTGGCGTTTTGCTTCAAGGGCACTCGCAGCTTGACGCTTTTGTTGCTCTCGTTCAAATGTCGCTTGGGCTTGTCTGGAGAGGTACAACTCTTCAAGGCGTTCTTTAAGTTCATCTAAATTACGCGCCAACGCGGGTGATTGAGTCGAGATTTTATCGGTAAATTGGTACCAACGCTGTTGAAGCGGACGTTGTATTTGTACGGAGAAGTCGTTTGGTTCGACGGAGATGTTTTCCTTCTCATAGGCAACTTGTAATTCAAGCAAAGCGGCTTGAACTTCACGTTCTCTCTCCTGTAAACGTTCCAAACGCTGTTGCTTACGAGCAAAGAGTTCTCGTTGTTGGGCTTGCTCTTTAAGCAATGGATCATTGGCACGGCGCTCTTGTTCTGCGCGTACTTGTTCGAGAAAGGCTTCTTGTTTGCGTTGTCTTTCAAGGCTTTGAGATTGTTGGGTCTCAATGTCAGCCTCAATTTGCGCAGACAACTCTTGATACTCTTGACGACGAGCTTCCTCCAACAACTGATTTTTGAGACTGGAGAGTCGCTCTTTTTTACGTTCAATTTTGGCTTGTTGCTCTTTCTCAAGTGCTTCCAAACGACGCAGTTCCCGCTCTTGAGCCAACCGTTCTGCCTCTTTGGCTTTTTCTTCTTCGCGGGCTTTTCGCTTCGCCAACTTTTCCTGTCTTTTTTGCTCCTTGGCTTCTTCCGTTTGACGTTGCCTTTCCTTGCGTTCTTGAATTTTTTGTTCTTGCTCAAGTCGTTGCCGCTCTTCGGCTTCGGCTTGTTCGAGTCTCTTGCGGTCGCGTTCTTTTTGGGCTTTGGCAACTGCCTGGGCTTTGGCTTCTTCAGCTTGTTGACGAAGGGCTTCTCGATGCTCTTTCTTTCGCTGTTGAGCCTCTAATTGCTCTCGTTGTCTTGCTTCTTTTTGTCGTTGCCTTTCCTCTGCGAGTCGTTGTTGTTCAGCCTGTTCTTGTTCACGTCGTTCTTTGTCAGCCTCGGCTTCCAACAATGCTTCGATTGATTTGTTCAGCGCAAGTCTTTGTACTTGTTGGATTGCCTTGCCGGACCGTTCAAACTCAAAGGAGTCTACAAAGGTTTCTTCAGTTTCGGTGACGGTTGCTTTTTGCGTTTTCTCAAAATTTTGATAGCGCTTGTCAATAATGGCTTGGAGCTGTGCTTTGTGTGCTTGTTCAAGTTCAGCCGCTCGTTGTGCTTCAATGGCTGCTTTTTTAGCTTGTTCTTCTTCGCGCTCTTGTCTACGCTTGTCTAAGAGAGCCTGTTCTTCACGTTTTCTGTTCTCTTGTTTCTCTTGTTCGACTTGTTGCTGTGTCAGTTTGGCCTGTTCAAGACGTTTCTCTTTTTCAATTTGCTCTTGAAAGGAGACCAATGAGCGGGTGATCAATGTCGTTTGTAGGTCTTGCAACTCTTGTTTTGACAAAGACTCGGTTGTGAGGGTGGTCGACAAAATATCTTTGATGGACTGTTCTTGAATGGCCCTCAAGTCTTGGAGGGTATTTGGAGATACCCGCAATGGTTCATCGTCATCTTGGAGATTTTGTTGGATGATCTCCATTTCTGCGTGCAATTGTTTAGAAATGGCGTGGATTGAGATTTCTGAAACTTGTTGTAACTTGGCGCTGCTAACAAGTTTGTCTTCTTGACCTTCAAAAGTTTCGTTTGTAGGTCCTTCCGCAATATCAGTTGAGATAGAAGGTTCGGTGGCAGAATCCAGTTCTGTTGGTTCTGTATCTTCTGTCCCTTCTATATCTTCAAGGACCGTATTTTCTTCAGCAGCTTGAACAGAAAACCAAGAATACACTCGGTTGAACAATGAACGATAGTCTTCAGAGTCGTCTATTTTGTCTTGGTCAGTCGCCTGTTCACTGTCTGGTAGTGTTTTATCCAATGTTGAAACAATGGGTGTTGTCGATTCTGTATCCAGTGATTGGAGCTCCAGCATCGTATTGTCGGATGTACTTTCTGAGAGAGACTGGATCTCTGTCTCAATCAACTTCCGTTCATACTCCAACTCAGCCCGCAACATGTTTTGTCTGTTCAGGGTATCAATCGTGTCTTGTTCAGCGTCCAGTGATGCTCGTCGTTCCAACAAGATTTGGTTGCTGCGTAGCAATGCCTCTTGTTGCAATTGTTCGAGCAATTGCGCTTCGGTTTGTTTCCAAGCTTGGAGTTTATCGAAGTACTCTTGTTGTGCATCCATTGCACGTTGTGCCAACTGTTGCGTTTCTTGGATTTGAGACTCAAGACGCTCTTGGATATCGGCATCCAACGGAGAGTCTTTGAGTTCATTGCGCAGCGCAGTTTCTGTTTCTAATGCCTGTTCTGTTTGCTGGTAGAGTTCTGTCGATTGACTGTTGAGTTCTTGCAAGTGCTCGGGCAGTCGATCTGCCGATTCAAGGTTTGTAAAGAACGCTTGGATGTCTTGTTGGAGCGTTTGGCGTTCCTTTTGTTGCGATTGAAGCAACTCTTGAATGCCTTGTTCCTGCTTTTTTCGTTCCAACAACCGTTCGCGTTCTGCTTTCTGCGCTTCCTTTTCTAGGCGGCGTTGTTCTTCGCGTCGCTTCCTTTCTTCAATGCCCTTTAAGCGTCGAGCTTCCTGCTCCTGTCTCCAAGCTTCTTCTTGTTTTTGCAATTCGGCTTGTTGGCGGGCCCGTTCTTCTTTCCACTCTTGAAATGTGCTGCGAACTTGTTCGGTGATCTTGGCTGTGTCAAGCCATGTACTTGGCGTGATCTTCTTTTTGAGAGTTTCAATTTTGGAACCGAGGTCTCTTCGAAAACCAATTCCCTTTTTTCTAAGTTTGTTGAGCGTGGGTGGCAGACCTTCGTACGCACCGCCAGCCAGCATTTTTTCTCGCATTTCGTCACTTAGCCCGATGGCATTTGTGATGCGGGCATTGTAACAAGAGACATCATCGAGGTTGCAACCTGTGAAGTCAACATGTGCCAAGTCACAATTGTTGAAATTGACGTTCTTGAGTTGGGCGTTTCGAAAGGAAGAGTATCGAAGGTCTGAGCCACTCAGTGAACAGTCTGTCCAAACGGTGTCTGTAAATTGGACTTCATAAAAACTGCCATCTTCGAATGTTGCGTGTACAAAGTGATTGCCAGAAAGTGTACTTTGCTCCATTTCAATAAAGCGTCCAGTACATTGTTCAAATCGACAATGATGCCAGTTTGCTTGACGAACGATGGCAGCGTGAAACTCTGTTTCTTGAAAAGAGACGTGTTCAAAGTGGGTTTGATGAAGCTGACTTTGACTAAAGTCTCCCCGTTTGTACTCGACATTTGACCATTCCATACCGACCAAATTTTGGGCGCGATAGGATGCATTTGCATGCGAGATGGGCTCGTTGGAGGAAGACATATAGAACGGGTAACAGAGGCTATGGTTAAAGGTCGTCGGCTGTCACAAATTGTAACCCACTTTCATCATTGTTTCACAGATAAAAGCGACCCAATGTCCCTAAGCGTTCCTCGGCATTTATATCTTTCTTGCATCATTCTCCGTTCCATGTTCTTTCTTTGTTTGATCGTCTTGAACGGAGTGATTTTTGCGATGGACTTATGCAGGCTCGTTGGAGTGAAGGTACTGCATCAGTTTGCAGGCCACCAGTGCCGTTACGCGACAATCTTCCAGCGCTCTGTGTGCATTTTCGGGATATTCTAGATCCAAAAAGTTGCAAGCCTCTTCAAGTCTAACACTGCCTTTGCGTTTTCCGTTGGCGTTTAGTGGTGGCTTGCCTTGAGCCGTCATGACTTCTTTTGTCATTTTCATCAAGCACTCTCCCCAAGGTAGGTGAATGCCAATTTCTGACAATCTTCGACTGTCGAATGGCTGATTGAAGGCCAATGCCAACAGACCATTTTCTTTTGGTAAACCATTCCACCAGTCGATAAATCTATTGCGAATGGTGTCGAGCGATGCGGCTTTCAACAGGTCCTCTTCTTTGATGTTGTTGATGCGTAAAGCCCTGTAGGCGTTGCCGTCGAGCGTATTTTGATGTCGAATCAAGGCGCCAAACTCACTTCGCGTTCGTCCGTACTCATCAATGCACACCGCACCAATTTCTATCACTTCAGATTTTGGACCAAAGCCTGTTGTTTCAACGTCTACGATGACCAAAGGATGTGTAAAGTATTTCATAATGCTGTTCTCCACTTTTATCTTAACCATTCAACCAATCTCTTGGATTAGTTCGGACAGTTATTGGTCAATTCTCTTGTGCAAAGATATGTGTTTGTCATGAATGATTCCGAGACACAATCGATAGACTGGGAGTTGCATCGGTTGAAATATGTGTTTGCAATGTTTTTTGTGCAAAAGATCATCTGGTCAGATGATGTTGCAGCACCCGAAGAGTTGGCCTTTGTTCGAGAGCACTTTCCTTCAGAACTGTTGGCGGTTTTGGGACTGACGGATCCGTCTGGTTTTCCGGCGTTGTTGGAGGTCGCTTTGGAAAAACTTCCTTCGTCACTGAGTGAAGATGAGAAACTTCAGGTAATTGGGTTGTGCTTTGGTGCGGCGGCGTCGACCGGAGCCGTGAATCCTGCTGAGATTGCCATCATGCAAGTTGCCGCTGAAAAACTGCATGTCTCCAATGAACTTTTGTTTGAATACATTCAAGAATTGCTGTATTGAGCCATCAGCCGTACTTTGAGTTTCTGTAATGCTCGACCACGGTGCGAGATTTCATTCTTTTCTGCCATCGAGAGGTCTGCCATTGAACGACCCGCGTGGTCTGTCGGATAGAAAAGAGGATCATAGCCAAAGCCTCCAGCGCCAGAAAGCTCGAGTCCGATGTGGCCTTCGCAGTTGCCTTCAATATATTCGGTGGTTTCTCCATCAAATATGGCAAGTACACATTGAAAGCGGGCGGTGCGTTCTGTTTTGGCTTTCATTTCACCAAGCAGTTTTTGATTGTTGGACTCTGCGGTGCCTTCTGGGCTGTATCGTTTTGAGAAAACCCCAGGACGTCCATCCAGCGCATCCACCACTAAGCCAGAGTCATCAGAGATGACCACGCCACCAGTGTAGGGATGGACAAACTGGGCTTTGGACGCTGCATTTTCATGAAAGGTATCATAAGGCTCTGGGGCTTCTGGAATTTCTGGAAAGTCCAACAAAGATTGAACTGTAAAAGGAGTGTCTGCAAAGAAGGCTTTGATTTCTGTGACTTTGTGGGCGTTGGCAGTGGCAAATACAAGGGTTGTCATGAGGTATCCTGAGGGTGACTTAACGGGTCAGTGTGAGTGTTTGGTTTACACTTGGTAATGGAGTTGAATAGAGCTCGTCCCACTTGAGCCAAGGTTCATTTGGAAAGCGGATTTCCATGTCCTGTATCTCTTTGGCTCGACCAAAACCAACGTGCCAATGGGGCGAACGGTTGGCACCATAACTGGATTGTCCATGTATGAGACCTGTCCAAGTAACGCCACTGGCAGTGATTCGCACCATCGTCCCATTGGGACCTTCGATGTTTAACCAGTTGTTTCGGGTGCAACTGTCGGAAATCCAGAGTTCTGGAGGCTTTTCCACATCGGTGATCCAATAGTCCAAAACTCCATCGTCGTTCCAGTGTAAAGGGATGATACTGCGAAAAGATCCACTGAGGGTCAACCCCCAATCCTCAGACTTTTCAATAAAGCCATCTGGACTTTGCATGAGTGCCGAAATTCCAAGGTCACCCCTGTATTCCGGTTCTACCAAGCCTTCATAGGTGTGATCTCCCATCGCTGTAAAAATATCCACCGCGCCATCATTGTTCATATCCACCAATCGAACGCCCCAACTCATTTCCTTGGGCTCCATTTGAGCAACGCCCCATGAATAAGACACATCAACAAAGGTGTTGGTGCTGTCGTTGATCAAAAGATGGTTTTGTGTCAGGTCCCCAGACAAAACATCCAGCCAACCGTCTCGATTGACATCCGCAACATCGATTCCCATCGCGTCTTGAATGGGTAGGCAATGGCAACTGTGGTCTGGTCTGAAATTGGCATCTTCATTCCACCACAAAACGTTGCCACCAAACGCAGCCCCTCGGTCGTTGGCATCCATGATGTCGACCTGTCCATCCATGTCAAAGTCGGCCACAACGGCATCAAATGTTTTTCGAGAAGCGTGGTCTGATTGAAGACTTTTATCTATGGCGAAATTATTGTGTCCCCAAAGAATGACATTTTGATCGGATTGGGTTGCCAAGAAAGACAGAACGCCCACATAGATGTCGTCTATGTTATCTCCATTTAGGTCGCCAACGCGCAATATGTGCGCTTGATCCCATCCAAAATTTGTACTGTGAGACTTGGATAAGGTTCCGTTGTCGTTTTCAAACCACCACAGTTCCGTTCCATTTCTCATTCCGTTGGGTTGGACCTCCATGACCAGATCGTCCCAACCATCCTGATTCCAATCTAAAATCGCCATTGCCCCACAGTGGTCGCTGATTTCTGTGTAATGAGCGCGTTCGTATTGAATCAAAGACTCAAATGGAAAGCACTGAAGTACATCGATGGTACCGTCCTTGTTGACGTCAAAAGCAACCACTTGTGGACCCTCATTGTGGTAGGGAGACTCACTTTGTCTGCCAATTGTGACGAAGTCGGATTTGGAAAACGAGAGGGTCGTATTTTCACAGGTTTGGGTGGGAGACGGTGTCTGACATCCCAAAATGGTCAGGAAAAAAATCATCAACAAATTGTCAGAAAAAGGGTTTCAGGTGTTGGTTGACGTGAGATAATTGGTGCGATCAATTATAAGATACTATACAATCTATTCATCTTATCGATTTGAGGTAATCATGATGCACAAAATAATTCAATCTTCCTTGTTGGGAACAGCCGTTTTGGGTCTCGTTGCCTGTGGTGAACAAGAGAAAGCCAGTACAGAAACCGAAGCGGTACAGTGCGATTTGTCGTTGGATGAGTTGACCGATTCTGAATGGTTGTTTTTGAAAGAAATCAATGGACAGGATCCCGAGCCAGATCCAAAAAGTCGTTTGAAGTTCGTCAGTCAAGATGGCAAAATGGTCGCCAAATATACAGCGGGCTCCTTGTCTGATATGTATGATTACGAGTGTGGCTCAGAGTTGAAAGACGGTCAGTTGGTGTGTCGTACAAAACCCGACATTGTGCAGTGGTGCCAAACCTTGATGAGCAGCAACCGTAAGTGCAATTTGAAAACATTGCAATACATCGATGACACGTTGACAGACTCTGAAGAGGTCCAAAAAGGCATCGAAGAAGCAGCCAAACTGTTCCAAGAAGCCAAATCTGGAGACAGTTTCACCCGCTACAAGCGTCAGTTCAATACCTTGACCAACAAACTTCAAGGCATCATCTACGTCAATGTAGACACCAACAATTGTCGATTGAACGTCATCGATCACTATGTGGCCTACGTGGAGAAGAAGCGCCAAGAGGATTCGAATCCAAATGGAAACAACGGCTTTGTCAAAAACGAACTGGGAACATTGCAGTGGGAAGACTGTGAAACACCACAAATCTTCGACACGATCACCGCCACTTTCCCTGAGAAACCGGAAGAAGTTCAGCCAATCGGACGTCATGCCGTTGGAACAGAAGTCCATTACTGGGTATTGCACGAGCCACTGCGCTATGCTGAAGAAGGGTGCACCTACACCTACGACGTATTCCACAATTACAAGCGTGTTGAGTCTGGTCTCACACCAGAAGTGGTGGATGTAAAAGGCAAGAAGGAAAACCGTTACCACTATGCCAAGAAGTATGACACGGCCAGCAAGCGTGGAACGGCTGAAGTTGTGATGACAACACACAATATTCAGTGTAAAGATAAGCCAGTCAAGAAAATTACCACCTGCAACAAGGTTTTAATTCGCTGATTGGGGTCTTGATTTGTTGAATTGGTTGTGGCTATTTGGTTAGGATAGGCGCAATCAACAACAGGTACGAACAAGGGGAGCATTGGCTCCCCTTTGTTGTTTTTTGACGTTCTCTTGTTGAGTTATTCCATTGTCGTGTCGAATGAATTTTACTTTGTGATGGCTCATTCGACATCACTCATTGAGAACTGTGATTTTGTGAGCCTGTCAGTCCGTCGTGTCGGTCTTTTTTTCGATGGGTGTCCATAGCTCGACACTGGATGGATAATTGTCGTTGTCAGCCATCAAGAGGGCAACACCAATATCGGTGAGGGCAATGTTTTGTTGAATGAGTTGACCGTCAATTCCACGTAGGAAAAATGAACAGAAATACTTTTGGTTGGGGTACCATTCAAAACGCTCTCCAAAGAAATGTTTGATGCGATATCTCCGTTTGTTTTCCACATTGTAAATGTTGATTTCAGGGGGGATGATTTCTTTGGGTACCCAATCTGGAAGGCTGTCTATCTTTTGCTGTCGGCGCTTCTCCTCGCGTTTTCGGACTTCTGGATTTTTGTATTTCCCATCGCCGAGATCGACCGGCGGAAGGGGGGCTCCATCGGTTTCCAATGCGACGTACTTGCCTTCAGGATGGGGGATGCCTCGCTTGGCGTCAGGGAAGTCGGCAATCTTTGTGCCATCGAGAGACACCAGATGATTTCCATTCTCATCGGTGTAGGACAGCAAGTTTGCTTTGGGGGCAACATCAATGTTGGTGACCTGATCCAAAAAGTCAAAAGCCCGAGAGAAACCATCTGCTTCTGAGAAGAAATAGGGTCGTCGCTTTCCGGAATCGTCGATGAAAGTCAACAGCATCGTTTTGTTTTCGTAGACCTGTAAGTCAGCAGGTTTGGTTCCAGGAATCTCGTGGTTTTGAATCATCCCCGCAGTCAAATACACGCTGAGTTGAGGGGGGCCGTCGTCTGTTTCGATGGTCGGGACCACAATGGCCGCATCGTGCATCCACACCCCACGCGCGATGGGTTTGCCGATGGGCAACTGGTCGACCCCTTGATTTTCGGGGTTTAAAATGAAATTGTTGGTGAACAGTTGAAAGTAGAACAAGCGTCCATCGGGAGACCAATTGTAATGGTAGATGTTGTTTGACCCACAGTCGGTAAACAAGGTTTGAATATTGGCTTTGCGCTTTAAAAAACCAATCTTGCCTTCTTCACAATCTTCATAGACTTCTCGAATGTTGTTGTACAATGACCGTTCGGCATAAAAGTCTTCTCTTGAACATCCCAGCAGTGTGGCCAATAACCAAAGCATAGGGCTCTCCTTTGTTTTCTATCGAACATCCTTTTGCTGTTTAGACAGCTCGATGGATTGAAAGTTTCCTTAACCGATTTGCTTTGGAAACGGGATTGAACAGAATTAGTCTGTTGCTTTGTTGTTCTGAGACTTGTACTGTTCAAATTGCGTCCACACTTCATTCTTTTGTGCTTTGAATGCAGTGTACTCTTTCCCAGACAATTTCTTTCCTTTGGGGAACTTCACTTTCATGGCGTCCACAAAGCGTTTGTTTTTCCAAACCTGATAGTGAAGGTGTGGTCCCGTTGAGGCACCAGTTGAACCGACTTTTCCGATGATTTGTCCTTTTTTGATTCGCTGTCCCTTCTTGACAGAGATGGCAGAGAGGTGAGAGTAGGATGTCTCATAGGGACTCATGTGCTTGATTTTGACGAACTTACCATGACCGCCATTCCGTCCAGCGTAGGTAACGACACCATCAGAGACCGATCGAACGGGGGTACCCGTTTTGGCTCCAAAGTCCGTTCCGTTGTGTGGGCGGGTTGTTTTGTGAATGGGGTGGAATCGTTTTGGATTGAAATTGGAGGTTACACGCGAGAAGGAGAGTGGCGAACGTAGAAAAGGACTTTCTCTTGAGACACCGTCCTTGTCGTAATAGGCTGTGATGTCTCGACTGTTGGTGAATCGAATGGCTTGGTATTCTTTGTCTTTGTTGGTAAACAACAGGACAAGTGGAGCGCCCAGTTTGACAAACTTTCCATCTTGCCACATCTCTTCGACCAACAATTCCGCGCTGGCACCCTTGCGGATTTCTGTATTGAAATCAATATCATACTGAAGAACCTCTGCCATCATGGCAATGTCCCTTGCTCGAAGCCCTTGGTCAACGGCTGCAGCCCACAAAGAACTTTCCACAACGAAATGACGATAGCCAAGTTGGATGTCAAAATTGATCCGTTCTTGCTCCGCAGTCCAAGTGTCTTCTGTTTTTCGAATCACCAAAGTGTCGTCTTCACCGAGTGAAAATCGAATCTCATCGGGGGTTTCAGCTCCTGGTTGAAATTGAAAACGGAATTCTTGACCAATTCGAAGGTTTGCCAAATCGATGATGTCCAGCGCCGCGTTTCGAATTTTGGCGGTGGGCAGGCCAAATTTTGGCAGAATGCTACCCAATACATCTCCCTTTTGGACACGGTAGGAACGCCATTCAGGTTCGGGTTCTGGTTCTGGAATATCTTCAACATCTTCTACAGTGGCGGGGGTCGTGCCTGTCGATGCGACTGTTTCAGATTTTTCAGAATTAGATTGTTGTACCGTGCGGTCAACAAAAGAGCGATATCCGAGTACCAGCGAAAGGGTCACAATCGCTGAAAAGATCATGGTATGTATTGGTTTCACGAGTTTGAGGGGATGGAGTGCAGAGGGATGACTAGGTTTTGAGGTCACCTAGAAAAGGAAATGAAGGGGAAATGTCAGTAGGTACAGTATCAGTCCCAGTCCGACACCCATTAAAATAACATAGTTGTCGGTATTTTGGTGAGCGTCTTCCGAAAATGTTTGTTCAACAGGTTCTTTGAGGGACGACTGAACGGGTTCCGATTGAATGGGTGTGTCCAAGGTCGAACTGGCGTCCAGAATGAATGCCTGTTCGGTCATGGTGATGGTTTGTCCCAAGAGTTGTAAGGGGTCGCTTTTGGGACCATTGCTGTGTTCAAGTTGTGGGATGGCTTGGGCAGCCCAGCGGCGAAGACTGAGACCCGGTAAGGAGTCCGCCGCGTTGTACAGTTCATCTTCGAGTTTGGCGGCTGAAGGGCGATGGTTTGGATTCCAGTCTAAGCATTGGCGCAAGATGTTGTTCAGTCTTGAGGGTAGACGAGCGGCTTGCAACAACTTCTGTACGGCGTCTTCATGTTCTGTTCGTTTGAGTTTGGGGCGTCCAAACTTTTTGCCACTGAGCAGTTCAATGATGGTGATTCCGAGAGCAAGTATGTCTGCAGCAGGGGATATTTCCCCAGTACGCAGGTATTCTGGAGACATATAGTGCAAGGTTCCCAGTATTTGATCTGGTGAAGTTCGACTTTCTTGTCCTTCAAAGTGTGCCTTGGCGACCCCAAAGTCACAGACTTTTACGCCACCATTTTTGGTGATCATGATGTTGGCAGGCTTGATGTCTCGGTGGACAACGTTGAGAGGCAGTCGTGTTCTCGGATCGACAGCCGTGTGGGCTCTGTGTAGAACGCCAGCCGTAATTGCGCCAATGGTTGTGATGGCTTTGGGAGATAGAGGAATGTCACTGGATGCAATCTTACTGAGGTCTTCGCCTTCCACATATTCCATGAGGATGGCATCTCGACCTTGAATGCTGACCAAATTGATGACTTGCAATATCTCATCGTCCTGTAACAAACCCAGCAATCTCGCTTCATCACGCATTCGAGAAATGAAGGGTGAGGCATCGGCCTCTTCTGTTTTCATGACTTTGACGGCAATCTGGCGACGAAAATTTTGACCACTGGCCATTTCCGCGAGGTATACAGACCCCATGGCTCCGGTGCCCAAAACTTTGATAAAGTGTAGTGACTGCACGACACCTCCATAAGGTCAAGCAGAAGGTCGAGTCGTTAACAGGTCAACTGGTTACACCCAAGGATTCTTTGTATACACACTTGGGCGCACTGCCTGTCGTGACTGTGTCCACGTCAATGATGACTTCAATCAAGTCGTCCTGTGACGGTGCATCATACATGATGTCGAGCATGATTTCTTCCAAAATGGTTCTCAAGCCACGAGCTCCAGCTTTTCGCTCCACTGCCTTTTTCGCAATCTCTTTCAAGGATTCCGTTGTGAAGGTCAGTTTGATGTCTTCGTCTATAAACAACTTTTGATACTGCTTGACCAAGGCATTTTTTGGTTCTGTAAGAATCTCAACCAATTGCTCTTCTTCCAAGTGTTCCATCACGGCAATGACCGGCAAGCGACCAACGAACTCAGGAATGAGTCCAAACTTTTCCAAATCTTCAGGGGACGCGTCTTTCATGAGGCGTTCTTCATGGGCTTCTTGGGATTCCTCGTTGTCCTCTCTAAATCCAATGCGTCCTTTTCCAGTTCTTTGTTCAATGATTTTGTCAAGACCTTCAAAAGCCCCACCACAAATGAACAGAATGTGGGTTGTGTCAATTTGTTTGGCCTGTTGTGAAGATACGCGTTTGCCTTCTTTGGCTTGGATGTTGGCAAGTGTTCCCTCGATGATTTTGAGAAGAGCCTGCTGAACCCCTTCACCCGAGACATCTCGACTGGTTGAGCCAGATGCACCTTTCTTTGCCAGTTTGTCGATTTCATCCACAAATACGATTCCGCGAATGGTTTGCTCGATGTTTTCGTTTGCTGCTCTGTATAGATTCAACACGATGTTTTCGACGTCTTCTCCCACGTATCCAGCCTCAGTCAGCGTTGTGGCGTCGGCAACTACAAAGGGAACGTTCAAAAACTTGGCAAGTGTTTGGGCCATCAACGTCTTTCCAGTTCCAGTGGGACCGATCAACAGCAGGTTGGACTTTTGAATTTCCACTTCCTCTTGTTTCTCTTCAATGAGTCGAACGTTTTCCAAGCGTTTGTAATGGTTGTACACGGCGACAGACAATCGCTTTTTTGCTTGATGCTGTCCGATGACATACTTGTCCAAGTGGGCTTTGATTTCTTTTGGTGTGGGCAACTCTCCGTCGACCTGAATCTGCGAAGGGTTGTTGCTGTGAATCATATCCATACTCAAACGGATGCATTCAGAGCAAATGTGCACATCCTTTGGACCTTGGATGATTTTAATCCCTTTGACCTGTTGGTTGGCACAAAATGAGCATCGAGGACTTCGACTCTTTGAATTTCTTGACATGCGTTTCCTTGTACAGCAAGCGAACTTACTGGTTTCCTAAAATATTGAACTGACAACAAGATTAGACTGGTATACTCTTTATCAGCACCATAAATGAAAAAGCAACGTTCAAATACTGGTGATAGAAAAGATAGAGAGCCACAATAACATAGAGTATTTTGGACCCATTTTCAAATCAAAACCCAGAGAATATCCCGAATAAAGGAGCAAAAATGGAAATCAACCAAAGTTTGTATGAGATATTGGGTGTTGAACAAGGTGCAGACTTAGACACAATCAAGCGCGCCTATCGTAAGTTGGTGCAAATTTATCATCCAGACAAAGCAGAGCAGACTCCCGAAAATACCGAACGTTTTGCTCAAATATGCAAGGCCTACGAAGTGTTGTCCGACCCACAAAAACGAGCGTTGTATGACAGACCGAGAAGGGCAAGAACATTTTACCGTTCCTCTTGGAGACCTCCAAAGGGAGCCAGTTTTTCCAGTCAGCAGCCACACACGCAAGAGCAATTCACACAGCGCACCAATCAACGCAATCCATCGTGGCGACAACCCCAGAACAGCCTCAATTTGGACGATTTGTTTGGAGGAACAACAGAGGAATCTCCCAAGAAGCAGTCATCGAGAGGCTCAGTTGGTGGGCGCTATGCTCAAAATCAAGCCCGGGCTGGTCAGCGCAGTGACGGAGAAGACATTCATGTTGATGTGGATGTTCCACGTCGAACAGCCCAAAAGGGCGGTATGGTGCAGTTTGAGTATCGGCGCAATCGTCGTACGGACGGGTTGGAAGTTCAGTCTGTGCTGGAATTGTTCTACTTGAGGGTACCGGCTGGCACACGGGATGGAGAGGTTCTCGATATCGAAAAAATGGGGCACACAGGATTGAACGGTGGTCGTTCTGGTGACTTGCACTGTACTGTACGGTTGGTTGCGGATGAAGATGGTGAGACATCGGCCCACAGTTCAACATCAAGTTCAGCATCTGAAAATCGAACCACAAAGTCATCGAGTACATCTAACTCATCGACTACCAGTGGGGCAGTGCCAACATCAAACGCCGGGGTTTTGCAAATTACCTTTCCAGAAGCCGTTTTGGGGGGGCGTGTGGAAGCAGACACCCCACAGGGAAAGGTGCTTGTATCCATCCCAGCGGGGACATCTTCGGGCAGAAGAATGCGAATTCGAGGGAAGGGCGTGGACGGTGCAGACTATATTGTAACGTTGCACATCGTGGTGCCTAACGAACTTGACGCAGAAAGCATCCGATTGGTTCAAGCCTTTGCCGATCGAAATCCCTTGTCTCCTCGATGATTATTTTCCTCGATGATCATTTTCCTCGATGATCATGTTCCCCGATGGTTACTTTTCTCGATGATCACCTTTGTCGATGATCATTGTCTTTGGAGACCATTTTGTGGCTGAGAACTCGGTAAACAATCTGTTTTGGCAGATTTGAGACTGTATAGCGTAGTGTTGCAAGATTGTTGCACCCACTCACCGATCGAATAATGTAGTTAGTACTGAAAGAGCGAGCACCGAACCGTGTTTGTGTAGTGGCGATAGAGCCAAGGAGTTTCTATGTTTACATCCTTGTTGTTGGGAATGCTGAATGTTGCAGTCGCAGAAGATGCTGTGACCGAAGAGACCGAAAAGACCCAAGAGACCAAAAAGACCGAAGAGAAGGACCTCTTCACAGTGGTCGACGATGCGTTTGGAAAGTATTTTGTGGGCCCACTGGCTGGTGTCCTGTTTTGGGATGTGATGTTTTGGGACAATACCCTTCCACTTGGTGAGGGGACGGGTCAAGTGGTGGATGGAAATTACGTGTCGGCTTTTGATGCAGAATCTCAATCCTATATGTTGTTGCCACAGTTTACCGCTCCACAAGAGAAGGTTGTCGTACGATTGGACGAGCCCTTGCGCACACAGAATGAATTTTTTACCTGGACCATTTCTCAGCAAGAAGACCGCACGTTGGTCGCTCAAGTACCTGCTACAAGCATTCCTGTATTGGAAGTGGAACTGATTCCTGTCGCTGAGTGGGAGGGGACGTTGCCCACGGCGCCCAAACTTGAACAAGGCAAAGAACGCTTTGTGACCGAGGCTTTGACGGAGAAGGGCGTTCCAGTATTGGTTGATCGCAAAATCGCGGGCAAAGAAGAAGCAGAGCCATTGCCACCGTATGAGGTGTTGCCAATGAGTCTATCGGTTGGACTGGAGCGCTTTCCCATCGAATCTGGTAGCAGTGTGTGGGTTGAGCGCGGTTCAGAAAAGGACGCGTCGGAATGGCAAGAAGCGACATTCGTAGAGAGCAGAGCCAATACCGTTACCAAGTTTACGAAAGTAGAAGGAAAGGGGCATCAGCGCAGTGATACCAATGTCACGGAGGCTGTTCTCAGAGGCGTAGACGCCACCACTCAATCTTCTGTACTGAACAACCCCAGCAACATTTCTCTACCGGCTGTTGTGATTTGGCTTGTACTCGGGGCGTTGTACTTTACGTTCCGAATGGGGTTCATTTCTTTGCGGGGCTTTGTTCACGCCATTCAAGTGGTCAAGGGAGACTTTGACGATGAAGAAGACGAAGGGGAAGTGTCACACTTTCAGGCTCTGTCTTCGGCGTTGTCGGCAACGGTTGGTCTTGGAAACATCGCAGGGGTTGCCATTGCTGTATCTGTAGGTGGTCCGGGAGCGCTGTTTTGGATGGTGGTCGCTGGATTTCTGGGGATGTCGTCTAAGTTTACCGAATGTACACTGGGGCAGTTGTATCGAACGAAAGACGCCAAGGGAAATACACTCGGTGGTCCCATGCGCTATCTCGACGTTGGACTGGCGGAAATGAATTTTGGTGGACTCGGCAAGGTGTTGGCGGTGCTGTTTGCTGTAATGTGTGTGGGTGGGTCCTTCGGTGGTGGAAATATGTTCCAAGCCAATCAGTCCTACGCGGCGGTGGCAGACTTGGTTCCCTTTCTCAAAGAGTTTGAATACGGTGCCTTGTTGTACGGGGTGGTTCTTTCAGGCTTGACTGGCGTGGTGATTTTGGGCGGTATCAAATCCATCGGTAAGGTTGCAGAGATTATTGTGCCTTTGATGTGTGGTCTGTACTTGCTGGCGGGTGGTTTCATTTTGTTGAGCAATGCCAGTGCGGTACCTGCGGCCATTGGGGTCATCTTTGATCAAGCCTTTGCAACAGAGTCCGCTTTTGGTGGTTTGATTGGCGCGTTGATTCAAGGGTTTCGTCGGGCGGCTTTCTCCAATGAAGCAGGGGTTGGGTCTGCGTCGATTGCACACTCTGCTGCTGCGACCAACGAGCCAGTGAGTGAAGGGATTGTTGCCCTGTTGGAGCCCTTTATTGATACCATCATCGTCTGTTCAATGACCGGACTGGTTGTGGTGATCACGGGTGCGTATTTGGATACGTCTTTGGACGGCGTGGCGATGACCTCTGCGGCGTTCGGTTCAGTCATCCCTTGGTTCCCAGTGGTGTTGTCGATTGCGGTCTTCTTCTTTGCCTTCTCGACTATGATTTCATGGAGTTATTACGGTGAGCGTTGTGCGATTTACCTCTTTGGTGAAAATGCTTCACAACCCTACAAGTTTGTATTCTTGTTCTTCATCATCATGGGGTCGACCATTAAACTGGGTAACGTACTTGACTTCAGTGACTTGATGATTTTGGGAATGGCCTTTCCAAACATTTTGGGACTGTTCTTGCTCTCTGGAAAGGTGCGAAGTGCGTTGGATGATTACTGGACCCGCGT
>CBFIFY010000013.1:71987-73281 GCA_965661985.1 uncultured Myxococcota bacterium
CATGAACAGCGGCGTCAAGCGCGTTGTATTCGTTATTGGTGGTCCATTTGGTCACGATCCGCAGTTGAGATCCGAGGCTTGGAAAGTGCTTGGTTTTTCGCCGTTGGTCCTCAACCACGAACTGGTGCGGGTTGTATTGTCAGAGCAGTTGTACCGAGCGAGTACGATTATTGGGGGGGGGGCATACCACCACTAAAAGTTGATGTGCGGTGCTGTCTTCTTTGGGTAACTTCGGTTCTGCTCGCTCGGATACTAGAGTATACCTCGCTCTCAGCTCCTGTGTTACCCTTTGAATCCATCATCCACTCTCAGCCTTGAAAATGTGTTGGTTTGTGTGTTGGAAACTTGTGGGGTTTGGGAGACTGTTGGTGACTTGGTTGTTTGCTTGTAAGTCGGTAATTGGCTCGATGTAGGCTGATATTTTTGGTGACTTGGTTGTTTGCTACTCTATCGATGGTAGGATCGATTTAGCAGTTTGTTTTTATAGCGAACCGTTCAGTCCAGCGGAGATTCTTGCCCCTTCAGATTCACTCTCAGCCTTGAAAATGAGTTGGTTTGTGCATTGGGGGCTTGTGATGGGGCTTTTTGGTGACTTGGTTGTTTACTTGCCTGTGTGTTAGGATGTCGGTAGTTGGGTGGATGTAGGATGGTATTTTTGATGGCTTGTCTGTTTGCTAGTGTGTCGGTATTTGCCCCGATATTAGGATCGTACTTTGCGTAACTTGGCTGTTGGCTTGTAAGTCGATAGTTTGGGTCGATCTAGCAGTTGTTTTTTGGACATGTTGCTGTTCTGGCAGTCAAGAGCATTGTAGAAGGCTGTCAGGTTCACAGGATGGGCTTTGATATCCAAGCGAAGTGTACAATCGTACACGAGTCTGGAGAGCGAAGGTCAGCCGATGAACCGGAGAGACCTTCGGTTGTTGATCGACCATTGAGAGTATGGTCAGCTTAGAACCGGTGGTACTCTTGTTGGTCGCTTGGTATCGCGTCAATGAATCGGTTGTCTGCGTAGGTTTGGCAAGTGCCTATCTTAATAGGTTATCGAAGTTTTCCTACTTCATCGATGCTTAAGCCTGTTGCTTCGGCGATTTGCTCATCAGAGAGACCCATTTTGATGAGATTTTGCGCTGTTTCTATGGCTTTTTGATATTGCCCTTGTTCGATACCTCTTTCGATACCCTGCTGGATACCCTTTTCGAATCCTTGTTCGATACCTTCTTCTTGCCACTGTTTAATTAAATCGATCATGTTGTTCTCCGTTCTTAATTTATTGTCTAACATTTTTGAGATGGGT
>CBFIFY010000014.1:0-73116 GCA_965661985.1 uncultured Myxococcota bacterium
AGCGACGTGCAAACTTTGGCGAGGACCATGGGGAAGCACCACGCATTTATTTGGAGCAAGGCAAAGACCTTTGACGGACAGAGTGTGCAAGCCGTGGTGACCGAAGATATTCAGATGGGGGGTGGTTTTGATGCGTTGCGGAATGAACTTTTAGAAATTTCCGCAGTGGACGTTACAATTCAATCTCAGGATTTTATTTGGTTCAACGATGCGTTGGAACAACGGGGTCCTCTGTTGGGCTTTGATGCGTTGGGAGTGTGGTGATGGTCGAGTGCGTAGCATTGCTGTCTGTGTTGTGGCAACCGATTGAAAAATCGTCGGACTGTGGAAGTGTCTCTCTCGATTTGGCCGGTCGGGCTTGGAAACCGATACCCTCAACGAGTATTGCGACAGATTTTCTCTTGCACCGCGCAGGGATTGGCTTGGGCTTTTACCAAGGAGACTTGCATGGTCGAGTGCAAGTGGGGCACATTCAGACTGGTATCCCAAACAGTTATATCGGTGTGGGAGGCGAATCCAATCTATACAGAATACAGTTTGCCAGCGTTCAGTATCGACCGATCAACGGTTTGCAATTGTCAGCAGGAATCATAGAAGATTTTTGGGTTGAATCGGGCAACCACATTTGGAGATTTCGCAATGTCGAAGCGACGGCAACTGAGACGTTGGGGTGGATGGACCGTGGGAATGTAGGCATGAGCGCTGTTTGGTCAAGGGATAAACTTGTGGTGGCTGCATCGTTACATACGGGAGAAGGCGCTTACAGACGAGAGAGAAATTCTGGCAAAAACACCAACATCTATGTACGGTGGTCTCCGTTGGATGCCGCTCAATTGTCGATGGAATTTTATGCCCAAGATGGGTCATATGGTTTTGGCAGTCAAAGGAACCATCGGTTGGGTGGACGGATTTCCTCCATTTCCGAAAATGAGAGCTGGCGAGTAGGGATATCCGGTCTACAGTCTTGGGGGGTTCGTGGAGACGGTGCCTTTACACCTTTGTTGATAGAGGGGTGGGGCAGTGTGGCTCCCACAGAGTGGCTTCAACTATTGGCTCGCATAGAGCACATCTCTCTCGCCGAGTCTCAAGCGCTGTCTACATTTTTGGGAATCGCACACCCGATTCCTACAGAAGGGAGTCTTGGCATCTACTGGAAAGCATGGTCCAATTCAGAGCAGTGGACTGCTTTGTCGGGCAGTGATGTTGCCCAATCCACACACCAATTCATTTTGCAACTGGACGGTCGATTTGTTCAATCGTCACCCTAAAAGACATTCACAACAGCATGGGAGATTCTAATGCGCACACTGTCAATTTTGTCGGCGATGCTGACAGCCTGTTCACAAGTCAAAGATACAGATACCTCGATGGACACAGTAGAGCCATCAACCGAAAATGAACCGTCGAGCGAATCAGAGCCGTCCAACGAACCGTCTGGTGAAGATACCGATGCCTTTGATCCAAGCATGATGCCAATGGTCAACGAAATCTGTGTCAATGCCAGTACCACCGAAGATTGGATTGAGATTTACAACCCGAGCGAGCAACCTGTCGATGTTGCGGATTGGACATTTGGCGACGTCGAAACCGAGATGTACCCAATTTCCTACTTGCACGACGACACCATTGTACCGGCTGGCGGATATTTGGTGTTGATGACCAAGGTGGTGCAAGAAGACGGTACCGAACTTGGGTTTGGGTTGAAGAAAGACGGTAGCGAAACGCTTTTTGTAACGATGTTTACAGACACATGGAGCATTGATGTGCCAGAATCACTTGGAGAGGACACCAGTTACGCTCGTACACCCAATGGTGCTTTCGAATGGGAGAATGGTGTGGCAGTCACACCGGGTGCCAGCAACGATTGATTCTATTTCTGTGCATCGGTATTCCAAACCGATTCAAACACCACATCCAGATGATTGCGGAGACCGTCTTGGTATAGGGTGGTCTCCAAGGGTTTGTTCATTCTTTCTACTTGTTGAATGCCTTTGCCACAAGCCTCAATGCTGTTGATGCGCATCATACGACCATCTTTGTAATTGCTGATGATGTCTCCAAAGTCACTGGGTTGAGGGTCCCAATCTCGTCTCCAGTTTGCTGTTGGAGAGAGTGGAGAGTCTATGCTACCCAATACAAGACTGCTCAACAGATATAGTGGGAGAAGCCACAACAACAGGCCTTGTACAGGGTGTCGAATCCATCCTTTCCACGATTCAGTCAACCGTTGAATCGGGTAATCCCACAAACAGACGCCTTGTTCCCATAAGATGGTCCACAAAATCACGATTCCTGGCAAGGTTTGGATGTAAAAACGAATGTGCTCTTCGAGCATCGTCAGTCCCCCGTGAAAGGTCATCACAAAGGGACTGACCGACACCAAGATTGCCATCAAGGTCCACGGTTGTCGAGCAAACCACAACAGTGCAACACCCATACCAAGCAGCGCCCACTCCCAATAGAACTTGGCGATCGCTCTACCCAGTTCCAATCCAGCATCGCGCTCAGATGGTGGCACAACGAGTTGGGTTTGTTCAAACAAAAATTGAATGGTCTTGGGCAAATCTGACAAGGGTGCCATGCCCCAAGTAAAATTTGAGTCGTATTCGTACGGAGGTGGGTAAATCCCCAACCAGTGATACAGAGAGGGTCTGATGTCTACCTGTGGTTCGATGCCAATCGCATCAAACACATAGAAGTTGGGTGCCTGTTGGTGACTCCAATACAACGGAATGAGTAAGGCCATTAGACGGAGCATTTTGTTGGAAACGGTTCCCCTCAGCGCAATTGCCCCCACTATCCCACCCAGCCAAGGCAGTGCCCACACAATACCTCGTGTGTCCGCCAGCAAGGTCATGCCCAACCCAATCCCAGCGAAGAAGGTGGGTAGGACGCGTTTGCTCTTTATGCTCCACATCGTTCCAACGGCACCAGCAACAAAACAGAGGCTCATCGCAGGATACGAGGACAGAACCCTAGAAATAAAGGTGAGGGGTGCGGCTACCGTTGCCAGTAGCAATACCGAGACCCCCATTCTTCGATTGGAGATCAGAGTTCCCCACCAATAGAGCAAGGCGCCAATTCCAATCTGTCCCCACACGGCTCCCAGTGCCAGACCATCGAATACACCTTCCGATTTGGCAAAGTGTCGTGGCAACAGCATCGCAAAAGCCGATCGTTTGTTCGACGCACCCACACCCAAGGGCTTTGGCGTACTCACACCATTGCAGTATTCAATAAGATCAGCGTAAAATATGCCGTTGGGGTCGGTATGAAAGTGAGACAGCCAGTCACAGCATAGCAACGTCCAAAGCAGTCCCAGCATCAATCCAATTGGAACGTCCCACCATCGAAGATTACTGGAGGTTCCCGTCTTCATATGCGAAGCCTCACTCCATATAGCCCAGAACTTTCAGTTCTTCGGAGACCTCGTCGTCAAAGGCATCAAGTTCCAAGTCTTCATCTGAAGGAATGGGTACCACACTGTAACTCAGCGTCATGGTTTGTTGCTCGAGTTTGCCACGCATCAGTTTGCTCTCTCGTCCGTCGTACTCTGGATATTCGATGTGCAGGGCGTTGAGGTCTCGTTCTTTTCCATTGACCAACATCGTGATTTGTAACTCATCGAGTGCGGACATGGCATCGAGGGTGGTTACAAAGAATGCTTCTCGAGCCCCTCTATTTTTGGCGTCCCAAGTAAACACCGCGGTGTCGTCGGTGTAGTCAACCGTCATCGGGGTTCTAGCCGTGGGGTCACTGCCACGCCAAGCGCGTTTGAGACCACTGGGTACGCGAATGATGGCAGAGACTTCTTTTTTGGCGGTTCGTGGCTGAGACAGTTCTAGGCGAAACCCAATTTCAACTGGTCGATCCAAAGCCTGTGAAAGCGCCTCTCGACCATTCGTGGCTTGGGCATTGGGCAAGGGGGTTTTCTCGTCTGGATCGCTGGACAAATCGTAGAGCGTTTCTTCTCCACCCAGTGAAGCGTACTTCAACTGATTTTGCAAAGAACCCCAACCATCATCCCCATAGAGCATTCTACCGAAAGCCTGTGGCCGCTCGCGTAGTTCATCCGGGGTGTGCTCTTGCAATGCCCACCCTTGAGTGTCTTCGAGTTTCATACCCAGCGCGTGTGCCGTCGTGGGAACGAGGTCCAGCAGTGACACGGGTTCATCATGTTGACCTTTCTCGATGCCGGGCATTTTTAAGATGTACGGTACATTGAGCAATTCGTCGTACAGGGTGTGTCCGTGTTCAAAATCGCCATGATCCCAAAATTCTTCTCCATGATCACTGAAAATGGCTACGATGGCGTCATCGGGTAGGCTTTCCAAAAATGGGGTGAGAACATCGTCAATGTACTTCAAATTGTTGTCGTATCGATCGATGACATATTGTTTTCCATCTGGACCCAGTTTGCGTTTGTTGCGCAAAATCTCAGAGCGCCCAAATGCATCGCTCTTAAAAAATTTGGGACGCTCTCCAGCAAAGGTCTTTTTATAGGCTGGTGGTTCTGTATAGGGGAGGTGCATGTCCATGAAGTGCAACATCATGAAGACGTCGCGGTCCGTATATGTGTCCAAGACTTCTTTGGCGCGATCGATTTGCACTTCCGCCAACGGCCAGTTGATGCAGCGATGGCTGGTCCAGTCTTTTTGCAACTCAAAATTGCTGGACAAATAGATGTTGCCCACCAAGAAGGTTGTGTACCATCCATTTTCAGCCAACTGTTGTTGGAACGTGGGGGTTGTACCCCATTTTTCAGGCATCGAACCGGTGACCATGGTTCGAGCAGAGGGCAATGTCCAAGGTGCGATGGAGCGACCTTCTGAATAAATGCCAGCATTGCGTTGCGCCCACGCATCCAGTTTTGGAGTGGTGTCTCGTTCATAGCCATACATAGACAGGTGATCTTGCCTCAAAGTATCGATGAACACCCAAACAACTCGTTTGGGGTCCGCTTTTGGTTGATATACGATGGGGTCAGCAACGAACAAGTAGTCGTATTCAGTAGAACCATTGGGTTGACTGCGTAGTTTCAGCGAGATCGATTGTCCAGCGTAATCAGCCAGCGATACATCAATTGATTGATAGCGTCCCTCGATGGCCTCTTGTTCCAAGAGCAGGGTGTCTTGACCGTCTGGCGTTTCTACCCATACCTCCAACGTGGCACCATCAGAGTGCAAAGCAGGATCGGCTGCCTCGGGTGGAATCAGTACCAATTCACCATGAAATTTTCCGTTGCTCGGCACCTCTACGGTGTAGATAACTGAACTGGGAGCTGGTAAATACAGACCGTGTCTGGTGTCGTCTTCAATTTGCTGTTGACGCAACACATAGGCCTTTGGATCGCTGGTCTTGGTGTCTGCCAAAACCCGTTCTCTTTGCTCGGCCTTGGGGTAATGAACGGCATATTCCCATGGTTGTGGTGCGCCGTCCGTGCTTTTTCTGTGAACGCGGAGAGAGTGGCTACTCATGTTCCACGTGTTGGGACTTTTGGGAATCCGTTTGTTGAACTTCATGCCAACCTTTGGGTTCCATTCATCCGTTTCAGTTTCCCTGTGTAAGAGTTTCATTCCAGCAGGAGCCGAATAGAAAAACAGAGAGCGGGATCGAATGGGCAACGCCGTTTCCCAAATCCGAAAACCATCTTGAATGCCAACCAACTTCCATCCACTGGTGATCGGAATGACGTCGTCTTCAGTGTAGGTGCTGTCTGGCAACTCAACCGACACCATTTTGTCAGTGGATCGATCGAGGGGAATGGCTATGTGCTCATCGGCATTGTTGCCGACAGCATTCTCTGCACCATTTTCTGCACTGACCGGTTCAGTGACCGCTGTAGAGAAGCACCCCAGTTGTACAACGAAGAGTAGGGGGGTGATGGGCATCAATTGATACGGTCTATACAACATAGTCAACGAGTTCAACGATTTTAAAGACGTTGGTGTCAATGTTAGTGTCAGTGGGCGATGTGAAAACAAGACAACAGCAGATTTAGTCTTGGCGTCGTCGAGCCAAACCAATCAATGCCAACCCAGACAACAAGAGTCCACTCAATCCTGAGTTTCCAGTGCTTGAGCACCCCGCATTGGCATCAAACTCTTCAACTGTAATGGGCATTTCTGTTGTGGTTTCACCCCCAGGTCCACCCAAAGTCAACACAACTTTGTAATCGCCAGCCCCTTCTTCGGTGAAATCAATTTTGGGTGACCATGCATTGACAGAACGAATCAACGTTTCCCCGTCGTAGACATCCCACTGTATTTCATCAATGCAACCATACACGGTGGTGTCAGCCTGGTTGACCATTCGAACGACGAGACCTTCAACGGGCTCATAGGAAAACAGTTCCTCAAATCCTTCGGCAATCGTGGGTACTTCGCAGACCACAACCATTGCTCTTTCACGTTCGGTGTAAGACCATTCGTCACACTCTTCGCTTTCTCCAGAGATGGTCACATTGATGGTGTATTGACCTTTCTCGGTGTAGGTGTGGCAGGTTTCCATCAAATTTTCACTGGTGGCATCAAAAGTGTCACCTTGTCCATCGCCATAGAGCCAGTCCACATTGCTGATGGCAGAAGTGGAACTGAGTTCAAAACAGACTTCCAACGGAACACCACCGTAGGTTTCTGTAGTGGCTTCAAATGATGCGTAAGGACCATAGAGTGCCGTCATTCCTTGAATGTCATCGCCTGTAAAGACATTTTCAGGATCAAAGGAGACACAGGAGGGTGCAGCCCAAAACATGTTGGCTGTTCGAAGTTCTTGGTCTTCACACAGTCCAGCCGATACCTCGTTTTCTTCACAAGAGTGGCCCATACCCCACTGGTGACCAATCTCGTGTGTAGCCACGGCTTCCAAAGGGGTACCACTACAGTCATTTTCCAGATTTTCAGTTTTGATCCAGTTGACGTCTTTGCTGAACACAATGTCAGAATCTAGGTTGTATCGATAAATCTTACCATCGCGGTTAAAGGCAATCTGACCCGTTGACTGGGTGTATGTCACACCGAGTACACCGCCCCCTTGTTCGTCATTGGGATCGTCATAATAAAAAGTGTTCTGCTGATCCGCCGAGTTTCGACCCAATGTGTGGTGTCCTTCTCGTACCCCTTCATAGGCTACACCCAACTGACCACAGGGCGCCCCATCGAGCCAGTTCTGGTAGGATTCATTGATAACTTGAAATTGGTAGGTGCTTTCGATGTCCGTAGCACCTGGATCAATGCTCTCTGCAATGTAGTCGGACATGTACCATTGAAGTGGCACTTCGTCTCGGCTCCAAATATTTCCTGTGTGTTTCCATGCCCATGCGGTTGAACTCAACATCAACAGTGAAATCATGATCTACTCCTTCAAACAATTCCGAATATCTTGGTCTGTCTTGGTCGGTGAATTGAACTAATTGTCTCAAATTACGGTTGGCGGTTGATTTTTTCTAACTTGGCGTTTGAAACACCTGGAATCGGTGCGCCGTCCCAGCCGTCCAACACAAAACTTTCAATCTGTGCTTCAAAGTCCATAACAGAGAGTCGTTGCTCTTCTGGTGGCAAAGGAATGAAACGATGGTCGAAGTCTCTTTTCGGGTGCACCGGGAAGCGAACGGCCAACTCTTGACGAGAGTATGGGTCGAAGACCACGTTGTATTTTCCTTGGAACATTCCAGCGGTCACCGATCGACCTGAGTCTAGGTTCTCCACGAAGAAATATCCCTCTTCTCCAACACTGAAACGTGCGACACCTTCAACGATTGTTTCTGCAGTACCCCATACACCACCAGGTTGTTCGAGGACGAGTACACTTGTTTCGGTATGCCCTTTGAGAACCTTTTCAACTTCAACTTGCGCATAGGTCCAAACAGACTTGGTACTGCTATCGGGTTCTGTCCAAACGTTGGTGACGGTGCCCCGTACTACAGTGCTTGAGACATCAACCATCTGCTCAACACTGAGTGGTACCATGGTTGTGGCTTCGGCGCTTGGGGACATCCACAAAAGAAACATTGCGTTCATACTGCATCCTCGTTGGTGAATTGGTGCTTGTCATTCATCAAGAAATACCGCAGGTACACTGTTGGTTAAAGAGCATCCACGGTGGAATATTCATAAGTGTATCACAGTCTGTGCTTTGATCCACTATATTTGTCCATCGACTCTTGCATTCGAGTGCGCATCGGTCATTTATCATTTTTCTGTCGCATTTTTGCATCTTTTGATATGCTATCGAATAAAAGCATATGAGAGTGATGATGACGCAAAAAATGTCCCTAAAGTCGATCGTGTTGATGGTCCTGTATTTCTTTGGACTGTGCATCAATGTCGAAGCCCAGCCAGTTTATGTGCACGACTATCTCCTTCAAGGAGAGGCCATCGGAACGGTGGTGGATATTGAACCCAGCGTCAATGTTTTGTCGGAAACGACGGTGGTAGACGTACGAGAATGGTTGCCAAGTTTACAGGAGCCGGTGTTGGCTGCCGCAACCACATATCAATTGTCTGTTCCGACAAGTGAGCGTCTGTCTCTCTTCTCTCTGAATTCAACCAGAGAGCCCATCGTTTTGCTCGACGAAGAACGGTTGAGCCCTTTGATTGCTCAATATCCACTGTCCAAGATTTTCTATGAGAACAGTTTTCGGGAGGCAAATACCAAGGACACACCTCTGGGTGCGCTGTTGAAAAAAGAGAATCTGGTTGGGTATGCCATACCTCAACAAACGATAGAGGCTGGACAGCATGTTCTAAAAGTTGGACAAAGGTTTGATGTTCGTACCGACTCCACCCACTTTACCCGACGCTATTCGCTGTTCTTGTTGAATCCGCAGTGGCAAGGGCAGTTGACAGGGCTGTTGAGGGCTTGGGAAGTGCGGGTCGAGGTGTTGGTTCCACCCTCTTGGAAGGTGAGAAGTCCCCAGATATTTGAGAGAAGCAACGATGTGGTCACGTTTCAATTGGATCCGTCACAGGCCGTTCTTGAGGTTGAACTGATTCCACCACACAGTAAACAACTGTACAAACTGGTAAAGAGTTCGTTGTGGTTGTTGTTGATGATCATGAGCGTCATTACTGGTTTTATAGCTTATGCGGGCGCAACATTTGTTGATCGAACGCGAATTCCACCGCGGGTGATGATGTTGTTGATCGTTCTGCTTTGCATGGGCATCGATTTGGTTTTGGCCAAACAGTTGAGCAATCATTTGCAAACCGAAGCCTTTTTGAATCATTTATCTTTGTTGACCTTGCATGAGATACAAGACAGTCATTGGGTTCATCAGTTCTATGGGGCGATATTGACAGGGCTGATCGCCTGCTTTGTCTTTTTGCGCACTCTAGACATTCCTTTCTTTGAACCGGTGGAGATTGAAGAAGGCGAAGATACAGGTGGAGAAGAAAGTGCGGATGCAGAAGCACCACCTGATGAAACAGGTGCAGAAGAAACCACTGTTGAAGAAGGGATTCAACCACCAGAGTTTACCTTGATGGGTGGGGACGGCGAAGAAGCCTCTGAAGAATCGCCACAAGAGTTCTTTGTGATGACCTCTAGCGACGAAGACAATAAATGATAAGCATGACTTGGTTGTCAACGGAATGTGTTTGAATATACGTGCAGTCCACGATTGTCTACCTCAACAAATGATCCAGTTGCCACGGTTCTATCCACCAAGATTCTATACGTGATGGGGTGTGTGGTTGAAACACTGTGTGAGAGAACTGTGCTCCGTTGTAGAGTTGGATGATGGTATGCTCGTCGATGCTCAGGGCTGTTCGGATGGTGGCCACATAGGATAGACAACCGATATTCTGTTGTTGGCTCAGCCAATGCTCACACTGTTCAATGCGTCGACGCGAGTGTGGACTGTTGAACTTGATGAATTTATTGTCTTGAATGATCCATGCTGTTGGTTCTGTAATAACTTCTAAGCGTAGGCGATGAATGTGCTTTGTCAAAGGGGCAAATACAGATGGGAAAGTTTGTGGTGCATTCATGGATTCGCCAAGATTGTCAAAATGTTCTAAGAGTAATCATGCGTATCATTTATTCACCATGGATGCTGGTTTTCTCGCAGGGCTTAGGGGTGTTGCTGACCGGTTGGATTCAATGGAATTGGATTGGGTCTGTCACGTTGACAGTGCCACTGATGGCTTTGGTGGTTGTGCTCTATGTTCACCAGCGTCTACTTCAGTCTTGGGATCGTCTGCCACAAATGCCCCGAGACATCAAGTTGTGTTGGGGCATTGCCCTTTGTTGGTCTGCGTTGCTGGTTTTGACCTTTGTCTTCACGCAGCCAGCCCAAGAAGTGGGGCGCGTCGCCAAGGTGTTGCCTGTGCTCTGGCTGGGTATTGGATTGATGGATTGGGTGCTGTTGGTCTGTATGTTGGAGATTCACAAATTGTCGACTTCGTAAACAGTGCGGGTTCTCTTGACTGATGATGTCAGTGTCCAAAGATGTTGAACGTCTCAATATCTATTGGGATGCCAATCTTTCCACACGCGTAGAAAGTTTTGTCCAAGTACATTGCGAATTCGTGTTTCCGACCATCCACGTTGGAGCATTTGGTCGACCAAGAAAGGAAATTGTTCCACCGTTTGTAGGTCGGTTGGGGCTGAAATTGCGCCATCAAAGTCGGTACCAATGGCCGCAATATCTTCACCACCAACCTGAATCAAGTGTTCGAGGTGATCAAGGATGATCGAAGCGTCTTTTTTGCCACTGTGTTTCAAAAAATTGGTGGCAAACATGATCCCAATTACCCCATTTGACTTGGCGATTGCGCGAATTTGGTCGTCATCCAAGTTGCGCCAGTGCTGTGTGACCCCTTGAACACCCGTATGGGTCACCAAAATTGGCAACGTCGGATCGTGGACATCAACGGCGTCCCAAAAGCCCTCTGGGTGGATGTGTGCCAAATCTACAAAAATTCGGTGTTCGTTCATCGACTCAACCAACTCTTTTCCAGCGTGTGTTAGACCTTTATTGCTGTGCAAAATATGAGCAGGAGACGAGGTGTTGCCATAGACAGACGGGGTTAGGTGCACCAGCGTCATTCTGGAGATGCCGTGATTTTCAGGCAACGACGACACCCCATTTGGTGCACCGGAAATGGCGTTGGCTCCTTGTACAGCAGGAATAACGGCGTGCGTGTTGTTTGCCTTCGCATACTGATAGTCTTGATAATTTCGACACAGCCAGACATCTTCTTGCTCATCACAAAACCGTTCAAGAGAGAAGAGGTTCTCCAAGAAACTCTGCCATCGGGCATTGCTGAGTTTGGCTGGGTTGGTTGTGATGGACCACATAGCCCCTGTGTAGCCGGCTTTTTGCATTCTCGGCAAGTCCGTGTGTCCGAAGAAGTGTCTGCCAAACCACGCACGTCGATGTTGACGGTTTGGATTGTAGCCCCACAAGCGCTTTGGAATCCAAATATCCAAGTGAAGGTCTATGATGTCTGCGTCTTGACACAGTGCAAGTGCTTCGGTCATTCTCGATGCCGAACTCATAGAAATTGAAGACCGGTGAACAAAAGATAGCCCAGAAGCAACAGACCAGACTGCCACTTTTTGATGCGTCCGCCCAGCATGCTGATCCACATTCCCAAAATGAAGGCAATCATAATTGGAAATTGCCCCATCGCGAACGTGGGCTGAACTTCCACGGGAACCAAGAATGCTACAGAGCCCAAAATGATGGCCAAGTTTGCTGAATTTGAGCCAATGATGCCCCCCAAGAACATGGCGTGTTTGCCTCTTTTGGCAGCCGCAATTGAGGTCGCCAGTTCGGGTACACTGGTTCCAAAGGCAACCATGGTGAGCCCAACAACACTTTCGGATACACCCAAAGAAATGGCGATGGTGGACGCGCCTTCTACCAAAAAGTCTGATCCGACAAGCAGTCCAATCAGTCCACCGACGGTCAAACCGACCAATTTCCACATTGGACTGTCAGACAATTGTCCATCCTCTTCGGTTGAATCCGATTGAGAGGCGTCGTTTTGTTCGTCATTATCTTCTTCATTGGCGATGCTTTTCAGCGATCGAAACATCACGAATAAAAACATTATAAAGATTCCAGCGCCTTCAAACTGACCGATTTGGTTGTCTTGCAATGAGAAGTACCACGTTGTAATCGCGAGAATGATCAACAGGGGAATATCCCTAGTTAGAAAAGCGGGTTTGATTGGAATGCCGTCTTTGACCATCAAGCCGACTGCTCCCACAACCAGACCGGTGTTGGTAATGTTGGAGCCAATGACATTTCCCAATGCCAAATCGGTTGTGTTGCAAGGCAGCCCCTCTACGCATTGAAGTGTTGCAGGATCACGCAGTGTCGCAATGATGCTCGATACCCACTCGGGTAAGGAAGTTCCAAAAGCGACCAGTGTCAAGCCAATGATCATTTCTGATATTCCGATTCGTTTGGCAATTTCAGCTGCGCCTTCAATGAAGAAATCAGAGCCTTTGACCAACAAGATGAGTCCGAGAAATACCAATCCACTAGAAAGCAACAGGGGAGACATAAAACACCAAAGGTGGGGGTGCAGTAGAGCGAATACAACGTTAGAAGAATCCAACAGGAGATGAACATGTCCCATAACATTATTGAACGAAATGAGCGATTGCAAAAAGTTTCCGAGGCCTTGCCCAGTCTACCAGAACGCACGTTGATTGTAAACGACACGACCAATGCGTTGGATCACCTAGCGGGTGTGCGGTGGTCCGTCTATGCGCACGACCGAGAGCCCGGACAGGCAACGCCACCCAAGTGCGAAGGGGGGTATGAAGCTGCGGTGTTGCGCATCTCGACCAACAAAGACCAACTCCGAATGATGTTGTCCTTGCTCAACGAGGTGTTGGCGGAGAACGCGACGGTTTGGATACTGGGTTGCAACGATGAAGGCATCAAGTCCTTTCCCAAAACGGCAGAAGACTATGTTGTAGATGTTGAAACGATGGATATGCGAAAACGGGCGAGGTTGCTCAAAGGGACCAGCAACAACCACTCATTGTCCTTCGAGCAGTGGGTGCAACGCAACGACATCGAGTTGGATGGCAAAACCGTATCTTGGGCTTCCGTGCCAGGTGTGTTTGCCAAAGGAAAATTGGATGCTGGTACGGAGTTTTTGCTTGAAGTGCTCGCAGCCTATCCCATCAAGCGCACCCATCAACTTGCCGACTTTGCTTGTGGAACAGGGGTGATCGCTCGGTGGTTGGCCGATCGGTTTCCGGAGGCACAATTGGATGCGATGGATGCCGACAGTTGGGCGATGGAGATGACCAAACTCAACGCCCCCAGTGCGACACACCGATTGACGGACGGCTGGACGGGCATGCCCAGAGATTGTCGATACGACTTGGTGATTTCCAATCCACCGGTTCACATCGGCAAAGATCAAGATTACAGTGTGCTGGAAGGGTTGATTCGAGATGTCAAAAGTCGACTTCACTATCGAGGTCAATTGTTGATGGTTACCCAGCACCACATCCCAGTACAACGCTTTGCCACCGACTATGAATATCGAATTTGTGAAGTGGTACAGCACAGCAAAGGGTACAAAGTTTGGCGCTTGGCCAATCACAATTAGGAGACTCTTATGCGTCTGGACAAATGGTTGGCTCAACATGGTGGATTGTCTCGCTCAGAAGCCACGAAAGCGATTCGTCGAAAACAAGTGACCGTTGATGGTGCGGTGTGCAATGTTCCCCGCACACACTTGCCTGAAGGGGTGGAGGTGTGCTTGGATGAAGTGCCCATCGTTCCCCAACCAAATTTGCTGGTGTTTCACAAGCCTGTGGGATTGGTGACCACGGAGTCTGATCCACACGGTCGTCCTTGTGTGGGAGATTGGTTGCCACATCGATACCACATCGTCGGTCGCTTGGACTTGGATACCCATGGTTTGCTGTTGTTTTCCAAAGATGGTTCATTGACTCAGCATCTGTTGCATCCCAAACGTGCCATCGAGCGTGAGTATGTTGCCAAAGTGGAAGGGGAACCGACATCAGAGCTGATTGAAATATTGGCAAAAGGTGTAGAAACCAGTGTTGGACTGGCGACCGCAACAGTGCTGTCGATCGAAGGCAACGTAGTGCGTTTGGTGGTGACCGAGGGGCGGAATCGGGTGGTTAGACGGATGCTGCACAATGCTGGGCATTCGGTGCTCGATTTGCAACGGGTTCGCTATGGTTCTGTTGAGTTGGGTGGTTTGGCGGTTGGTCAGACGCGTCCATTGACGGAAGTGGAGATGGCGATGTTTTTGGGTCGATAATCAATCATCGCTTTGTACTTTATTGACATTGACGTCAATGTGCAGGATCGAGTTTTGTAACTTACATATTTTGTACGAATTGTACCTTGGGAGCTCCTATGATTGAAACATTGCCAACCATTATCGCCAAGACCTACGTAATGTCCAAGAAAGATCCGAGGATGACCAAGGACTATCAATACTTCGCGGTAGAGTATTCACTTGGGGTGTTGTGTGCATTGGGGTATGCGGTGTTGTCAACGCATCGAAAAACGCCATCCAAAAAGTACGATATTGATTATAGCAAAATGAGTATGGGGCTGTGGTTGTCCCTTCTCAGAGAGATTTGCAAAGAAATACACACACTGTCTGAGCAGGAGATAAGAGCCAACAAGCTACTTCAAGTGTTTCATCAGATTGGAGCGTCTGATCTTTTAGATACCGTTGGGACCTTCGTCAGCAAACGCAATCACGATATGCATGGGAATCCAATCGCTCAGAACGATCTTGAACGAGAATTGGCTGAACGAGATGCGCTGATCATTCCAATACTTCAGGTTTGGCAGCAGCTCTCAGATTGGTCCTTTGTGGTGTTTGAGAATACCATTTTTGAAGCTGGACAGATTGTCTATGTCGGGTCTAGACTTCGTGGTGAAAATCCATCTCCATTAGAAATTCGCGTCGCTGGACTCACGGATGAAACGAAGCCTCGCAAACATGTGCTGTACTTTGTCAATCTGACAGACACTCGCCAGTGTTACACCCTATCCCCCCTTTTGTTGTGGTCGTTTAACAGCTCTCCTCCAAGAATGACTTTGTTTTCGAAGCTGTTGACGCGCGGTCAACCAAAACTAGAGTACAACAGTACAGATGGCGCAAATAGAGTGGCACTGGATACAGTGAAAGAAACGCCACTACAGGGATTGTCTTCGGCATTTTATGCTTTTTTATATCGCTATCGTCCATCAAGACTGACCGCTCCAGAAGTGGAGGCATCCTTCTGTCTTTCTCAGCAAAGTGGACGGATCAATGACGATGTGTTTATCGTTTCGTTTACCATACGAAATCAATCCAATGACTGTACACTGCATAGTATTCAGGCAGATCTGATTTTTGGAAGTGAGGTGTCGATAGAGGCATACGAAACGGATGATATAGAAGTGTCCCTGATTCAGACTGAACAGGGGCTTGTTAGGCTTCATATTGATGATCTCGAAACCGGAGAAGAATGCAGTGAGAAGCTGTTTGCATTGAAGTTTACTGAACAAGGTCATCACCAGCTTCCACCAGTACAGATCAGGTATCAGTATTCTCGAATGCTCAATGAAGATGAGTCGCTCCGAGAGGATTTTATCGAGATAGCGGGAGCGGGTATAGAGGTGATAGACCCCAATTCTCCAACACCCTTTCGTCCCATTTTGAACACCAATCTCAGTGTTCCAAAAATGTATAATATAGATATTGGTGATCATGTGGAGATTGTTTTGGAAATTCAAAACATTGGGTTTGCGGTTGCCGATCAAGTTGATGTTGAGTTGGTTTTACCAGATGAACTTGTGATTGTACAGGGACACAAGGTATTGCAAACGACTATAAATCCTAGGGAAAGCAAAGCATTTACGATTACCGCGGTATGTTGGAAACCTGGGGTCTACAATGTTTTTCTACGCGATGTGTCGTACACAGGGACACAAGGCAAACGATTTGTCTCCAGTTCGACTCGGGAGATGTATTTGCTGATTCAATCCAACCAGCGAAAAGAGCTGGAGTATAGGATGCGACAAGCCTATGAGGATTTGTACTTGGAAGCCCATGAAGAAGAACAGCTGCAGATTCTATTTGACAAAACAAGCAGTGTAGATGAGTTATTGTTTCGACAAATGGAAAGAAATGTTCGTAGAGATCGAATTGTAGAAATCTTCAAATCGAAATTGAGTGGTTATGACATTGAACCATCAGAACTGAATGTAAAAGAAGATCGAACGCTTGTTTATTCTGTACACGATATCCCTGTATTTGGAATACTACTGGATGTGAATGGAGAACCGATGCAGGACACGCGATGTTTGGGGCTGCGTACGTTTGAGCGCAAAGAAGCCATCCAAAAAGAGGCCGCTGTACCTCAGCTTCCATTGATTCAAGAGTGGATATCGTATGAGGTTATTGAAAAAGATGAGAAGTATAGAGACAGATTCTTTTTCCGCTGGTTTACGGGAATGGAGCAGTCGTTAAAGAAGATTTTGAAGGGTCGGCGGTTGATGCAGCTGCTCTCAGAAAAACTCGGGTGTGAGTCCCTCCAATTTTCCAAAGACACATTTGAATTGACATTTTCGCCAGCCGATAGAATGAAAATTGATGCTGCGTTTACAGGACAAATTTGTCTGCGAGTGGATGTCTCCAATTATGATCATCAACATATTGTCTTTGAGCTGCCGAAAACGGAATTGCGATTATCGAATGAGCAAAAATCAGCGGGATATCAAAATTACAAGAATGATTTAACAGCAGCTACTCGAGTAAGTAAACGAGTCGGTTTCCGCATCGATTGGAAAAGAGAATCTCTGGAAACGGTAGAACAGAAATGCTTGAAGCTATGGAATATTGTGGTAGAAGCCTGGATGTATCCTATGTGCACGAAGGATAAAGTTGGTGGTGCGAAAAAATACATGGCCCAAATCACCTCTCATGTACAGTCATTGATTGACTCAGGATTGTGCTTTTTATGGGACGATCAGAAACGACTTTGGTTTATGACACTCGATGCAGATGATAAGGCATCACTCTTACAAACACCGATGGGGAATCGTTGGGGGTACATCTATCACACTGGTAAAAGTACCATTCACATCGGATTGCGATGCCGACAAGGGTTAATGGTGCCAGCGGATATACAATCCAGTGTCCTATTTGTTCAACGAGAGGGATTGCTGTTCGCTCAGTGGAATGTCAACCAAAATGCCGATCATTTGGAGGCATTGCTCGAGCTGATCTCTTATCAGCATGTGCATCTCACCAATCCATTTTTGATATCATCGTCCCTCTTTGGGGCTTGGATGACGTATTTAATCAATAAAAGTGGTCACCTTGCCTATGAATTGATTCAACAGGTCACACAGGCTGCCATACCTGTTACAGATGTATCAAAACGATTGAATATTTCATCCAGTCGTGCCAAAAAAGTGTATCGTGCCTTGACTTCTGCCAGCGACAGTTTGTGTTGTCTAGACAATGAACAGCTCCGGGTAAATACACCTTATGTAACCTTGTTAAATCAGTGGTTTCAGGATCAACAAGTCAACCTTCAAATGATGCAGCAAACGTTTGCACTTATTCGAGAGGGACTGACGGCTCTGTTTCCACCCAATGAAGGATGGATGATCCATACACCTGAACACCTAGGTTCCTATCAAACGATTCAAGTCTACAAGCAATCTTGGCTCTATGGTGTCCATCAGGAATGTAAGTTGGCCTTAGGGATAGAGGCAAACCGTCCATTTTTCACCAATCTTACAGCTGTCGGAGTGGTGGGTCGATTTGTGGATGATCATCATCAAGCGTTGAGGATACCTTTGTTTCAAGCTGTACAAGAGTCTCCAGACTTTTCCGAACAAGCGTTGAAGCAGTCTCAATGGTGGCCGATTTATACGTCCACGCCAGATGACATTCGAGACACTGGAGGGGTGGATTGGAGATTTACGACGCTTGAATTGCAGCAGGCATTTGCGACGAAGGTGTGTGAGCAGCTTGAACGCTGGAAAGTTTTTGAACCGCACATTGATGAGCTCGTTCAAAATCACCACCGCGTATTGAAACAGGATTGGCAAGAACAGATGGCTTCAATGATTCAACAAGAGGTATATCAAAGCATTCCGGTCACTGAGACACGTTTATCATTGCCAGAGAATACCCTGATTCAAGAGTTGATGATATTCACACCACGACTGAGGGCAGATTTGTTTGAGTATATCGAGGGTAAGTCGTGTCAATCGGTGTTTTCAAGTGTTCAGGAAACCAAGCACGATATGTGGGAGAGGAAAGGAGTTGTCATTGAGTCGAAAGAACCTCTAATAGAGATATTTGCAGGGTGCTTAATCGCAAGGCAGAGTACGCAGTGTGTATTGCTAGATCCGATCGGAGGTATAGACTTGGGTATCACAATGACGGTGCGGACAACATCAAAGCATTCGATGCAATCTGGAGAGGCGCTGGTCGCAACAGATGAATGGAATCAGCTGATAGAGCGATTGTTGACCAGTGATCACGAAGGTGTGATTGTTGAACCATCAATCCACACAAAGTCCATTGTCCATCATATCCAACATCAAGTTCCCCTAATCAATCTATGGACGGATAGTTCAACGACTGAAGAGCGGTACACGACAGCTTTGCAGTGGATTTTGAACAGTCTCAATTTACTTCTGGAAGGAGCAGAGCTACACCGGTTGATGGAGACCACAAATCAGCAATAGTTGGCAACCACAATCTGTCACGATACGATGGGACAACCCCATTTGGAGAAAGCATGACAACCAAAAATCTACAAGGCCGAACAGCATTCATCACCGGTGCCTCACGTGGAATTGGTGAGGCAATCGCCATCCGACTGGCAGAAGCCGGGTGCAATGTTGTGGTGGCGGCAAAGACCAGTGAACCCCATCCCAAACTGCGTGGCACCATTCATGAAACGGTGGAGAAGATTGAGGCAGCTGGTGCCAAAGGGCTTGCCTGTGTTGTGGATGTTCGAAACCCCGACATGATTCAAGCGGCGGTCGACAAGGCAGTGGAAACCTTTGGAGGCATCGATATCCTAATCAACAACGCCTCTGCCATTTCCCTGACTGGCACCCTTCAAACCAAAGCAAAGCGCTATGATTTGATGCATCAGGTGAATGTTCGAGGTACCTTCTTGTGCTCACAAGCCTGTTTGCCACACTTGTTGAAATCGGAAAACCCACACATTTTGAACATTTCTCCACCGTTGAATCTAGATCCAAAATGGTTCGGTTCACACGTAGCCTATACGATGACCAAGTACGGGATGAGCATGTGTGTGTTGGGCATGGCAGAAGAATTCAAAGGCAAAGTCGCCGTCAATGCACTGTGGCCACAAACAACCATCGCGACGGCGGCCATTGAGTTTGCGTTGGGTGGTAAGGCGATGATGCAACGTTCTAGAAAACCCAGCATTATGGCGGACTCAGCACATTGGGTCTTGTCCCAGGGCATAGACACCAGTGGCAATTTCTTTATTGACGAAGATGTGATGGCACGTGCTGGTGTTAAAGATTTGAGCCACTATGCCGTAGACCCTTCTGTGGAATTGATGCCAGATTTCTTTGTGTGATCCAATGTCTTGATAGGGCTAGATTTCTTTGAGCCCAGATTTGTTGTGGCTAAATTTTATGGATAGTCCTACGTAGACGTCGAAAGAACATATACAAGAATCAAAATGGGAGAAGAACGATGATTGCTTTGTTGCTGATGTTGGGCTGTGGGGAGAAAGAACCCACCAACAAACTTGTCCTAGACAAAGATGGCGATGGATACCTATCGGATGTGGATTGTGACGATGACAACGCGACGATTTTTCCAGATGCACAAGAAATCTGTGACGGTGTCGACAACGACTGTGATGCCTTGATCGACTCTGAAGACGATTCTGTTCAGGCCGATGCCTGGTATGCGGATGCGGATAGGGATGGCTACGGCGCGGGAGAAGCAACCCTTGCTTGTGATGCTCCAAACGGCTTTGTTGACAACGACAGCGATTGTGACGACAACAACCCTGAAGTCAATCCAGCAGAATTCGAAGATTGCGATGGGGTGGACGACAATTGCAACGGTGTGGTCGATGATTTGCCGATAGACTTTGCCGATCCACTGTTTGCCCTTTATCTGGACGCGGACGGAGATGGCTTTGGTGATCCAGCCTCTTTGTTTTATGGGTGTGAAGTTTCACAAGGTGTTGTGGACATTGCCGATGACTGCGATGATGAAGACGCGACTGTCTATCCTGATGCAGAGGAAGCGTGCGATGGGGTAGACAATGATTGTGATGCCGTCATCGACGAGCAGGCTGACGGATTGGCTCAGTGCGATGACTGTACCGATGAAGTGTTGCCGAGTGTGACCGGTGAACTAACGATGTCGGCATTGATGGGAGATGATGTACAAGCTTCCTGTGCTCAAACGGGCGCGTCCGATCACATTGTTCGATGGATTGCACCAGCGTCTGGTACATTTGTGTTTTGGTCTGGCGTAGAGAGTCTGGCGGTTTGGAAAGAGTGTGGCGCAGAAGAGTTGGCCTGTGCGGTATCGGGAGTGGCCCCTGCAAACCTCACCATTGACGTTGTTGAAGGCGAAGTGCTACAACTGGTCCTTGAAGGTGCTGAAGGCAGTGTGGCGGATTTGGAAGTGTGGACCTTGGATGAATTGGTGTGCACTGACGGCAATGATGACGATCAAGATGGTCTGTTCGATTGTGACGACGAAAGCGATTGTTGGTTTGATTCTGCTTGTGCTGCCAGTCAATGCCCCAACTTTGGACTGGTGGACACCATTGACTATGTGACCCCACTCAATGGAGACAATATCACAACGCAGTCCCTCAATGATTTTGGAGATTCTGAGGATGCTTCTTGTTTTACGGTTGGAGCATCGGATGTGACCTTTTCCTATACGGCTGTTAGCAACGGCTGTGCTCAGGTGTTTGCCCATTCAGACAGCGTAGATGTTCAGTTGGCGGTGTTTGACTCTTGCGGTGGAAGCGAGATTGACTGCAATACTGGTGCGAGTGCGGCGACAAATCGCTTTGGAACGACCTATGGCGCTTACGTGCCTTTGCAATTGACCGTTGGAGAGGAATACACAATCGCTGTCAGTGGTGAGAACATCACCGCGGACACAGTGACCTTGAGCATTGATAGGAATGATGAGGTGGATTGTGCAGGGACTGCTGTAGAGTAAAGTGTCGTGAGATTCAAGGGGCAAAATGTCTTGGTTCTATCACCCATATTAATTTTGGTCTGAATACAATAGAATCAGGGTACACCAAAGGACAAGCCTTGAACAGACCAACGTCTTACCACCCAAACCCCGCACTGATCTCCACAAACGGAAACAGTCTGGGTTGTGGCAATGTGAGTGACGGACCATATTCAAAGTAGGCAGCACCCGCGTTGACGTCCAAGATGAGTTCAGATTGACCATTTGGGGATAGGGGGATGAGCCACTGTGCGGAACCACTGACTTCTGGTCCCGAGGTTTCGATGCCGTTTCGGGCTTCGGTGAATTGAAAGCCCAGTTCATCATTGGAAACTTGAACTTCTGCAAACCCTGCGCCGACAGATGTATTGAGTTGAGAAGACCCAATTGTCCGTTCGAACACGGTGTATTTACCACGCATGTGTAGAACATCGATGCCGACTTGCTGATGCACAAACCCTGTACCTGTACCACAAGCCTCCAAAGAGAACTTTGGAATTCGATTGGGCGTGCCACCTTCTAGACAAAGTGTGGGCATGCCGTTGGTTGTGGCAGAAGAAGCCCCCATTCGAAAGTTGATGTGTTGTTGGGTGATGTGCTGTTTGGACTGGTATCGTGGCGTGGTGGTGTTGAGTAAACTGCCGATGAACAGTGGAGTGAGAGAGGCGTTTGGGAACATGAAAACCTTAGGGAACGAACACTTTTTTGTAACGCAATCAAATGTGGAACCGTGTCGGCTGTTTGATTCACAGTGAAATTATGCCCACAGATAAAGCAAATATCCACACAGACCCAAGACCACAAGCCAATATCCAATCCCAAAGCCCTGTTGAGAAGTGGGTTGAGGGACTTCATCATTGTCCAATGAAGATTCAGATGGACTGAGAACCGTGGGGTCTTCGACCGTCAATCCAGCCTCAAATTGTTCAACCAGCATTTTGGCGTCGGATAGAGACCCACCCATTTCCTGTCTGAGCACTTTGATGGCTTCGAGTTTCCTTCCAGATTTTAGTAGAGCAATCGCTTCAGGTGGCAGTTCCTGCGAGTGTGCTTTGTTGGAAACAGAGACTCTTTGGTGAGTTGTGGTCAAAGAGATGGGAAGCGTCGACCACTCGCCAGTCTCTTCAAACTGTTCGACAGCCTGCTTAGCCTCTTTCAAAGAGTGACCCGTGTGTTCTCGCCACAGTTTGATGGCTTGAATTTTTTGGTTGTTCAACAACAGTTGTTGACACTGGTTCTGTAGCGTTTCAATATTCATGGCTCGGTCAATGAACGGAAGTAATTCTTTGAGTCGTAGGACTTACCCGCCGGATTGTAAAACTTAGACAATCAAAGGACCCACAATCGGTCAAGCCGCGTATTATCCCTTGAATGCGTTCCACGCCAACCGAGGAACACTGAAAATAGACTGCGTAGACTCAAAATTGGTGAAAGCACGTCCCATACCTGGAAGATTCTTGTGGTCGCAGAACCATGGTGGTGTTGGGTTGATTACGAAGGGTGCATAGACAACCGACTTTTCTGGATGGTCAATCAGCAATCCATTGTGCACAACGCCTTTCCCAGAGCGAATGTCTTCGAGCGTGTGTCCAGGATAAGCACCCCACGTTGGCGTAACAAGTCCGTAAACCACACCCGCCCACGCGTTGACACCGATTCCACCGTATTTCAATTTGGCAATCGCATCATCAAACTTGGTGCCCATTGACTTTCGAGTCTTGTCATCGATGAGTAGGGTCATGGAAAGCGTTCCCCAAATGTGGTCGTTGCAAAAGTCAACGGCTTTGTTCAGGTAGTCCGTGGCGTCGGTGTAGTCTTCGAGGTGCGTGACGGCGAGCACTGCACAGAAAGCCTCGACGTTCAATGCATACTCTCCTTCTTTGGCCGGTACGTCTGGGAGAATGGTCCAAGGCACCACATCTTCGCTTCTCTCTCCAAGAACCACAGCATTTGGATAGTGCTTCAAAAAATCATCGTAGCGACTTTGGGCACCTGGATAATAGGCTTTGCGCGCTTGGTTCGCTTCGAAATGGTGTTGAATGCGCTTCATGAATTGTTCGCGAAGTTCCCATTTTTTTGGAAGGACGAGAACTTTGCCAGCATTGCAGTTGAAAGATGCGTTGTGGGCAACCATGGAGACGACGTGGCGGGCTTGGTAATCTAGTTCTGCTGCACTCCAATTGCCGGGTACGATGAGCATGGGCGTGACACAGCCCAATTCTGAGGAGATAGGCTTGTTGTTTTGACGTTCGCCCTTAGCTTTGTTCTCTTCGGAGCCCCAAACGATGGCGTCGTGTGTGTGACAAGAGCCAGTAATGTGGATGGTGTCCACCAGTTCGTGCGCACAGACGTATTTGCCAACTTCAGCACCTCCATATATCACCGATAGGTAATTGCCTTCAATCAACGCACGGAATGCACGAACAATATAGGGACCCAGATATTCATTCACAGGGTTCATCTTTAAAATGACCACTTCATTTTCGACAAACATTTTGTAGAGCATGTCCAAGGGACCGATGCTACCTTGGTTTCCAGCACCCAATACCAAGGCGATTGTGCCCGTTTGTTGGTCTCGTGGCGTAGAGTAGATTTTACCTTGGGTCAAAGGCTTGCCTTTTTCTACCCAGACTTCAGCAGTGACGTTTGCCAAGAGGACTTTTTCCAATGTGTTTCGGGGGTAGACCTCAGCGATTTCTTGTCCATCAGCCCGTTTTCGAGTCTTGGGAATTTTTGGTTGACCGTTTGCTTTGAGCGCTTCGATCATCATTTGAATCCCACGAACCACTACGGCAAATGAACCAATCCATTCTTCACCTTCGCCAGCAGAGCCCTTTTCCCAGCCCTTTCCTTTGCAACTTTGCCCAATCCATTCTTCGGAGAGCGTCATCAAATCTTTCAAGCATTCTTGAAGCAGAACAACCCGTTTGTCTGGTGGAACATCGAGCCAGGCATCTTTGACTTTGTTGAGACGAACTAAGGCGTTGTCAATATCTTCGGTCGAGGTTGGTGGGAGCGCACGTGGGGGTTCTGGAAAGTTGGGTGATGCCATGGGGGTCCTCATTGTAAGTGGAGTACATCGTTGTAAAATCTAGTGTATACCTTTCGTATCGCAACCACAAAACCTCGTCCAAACACAAAGGTGTAAATTTATGGCGTTGAGTTGGGTGCGGTGTTTTGCGGCTGTCGTATTGGGTGTGAAATTAGGTGTGCTTGAATGGCTTCTTGTTCCGAACTGAGATCACCACCTTGCCAGGCTGTATGTTGTGCGATTGTAAGCAACTCCCCAATAACGGGACCGCGTGGTAGGTTCAACGCCAAGAGATCCTGACCGGTAGTGCACCGCTTTCGATGTTGACCCGTTTCAATCCACCAGTGAAGCAAGGGGAGCAAGTCTGGATGGGTCTGTTCCAACAACAGCCAATGTAGGATGGAACTGTTTTGTAGGGCGTGTCCAACTTGAACTTCAAATCCATCTTGGGTCACATCAACAGTGCGTAGGCTATTGTGCATCTTCGAGATGTCTTTGGGCACACTGTTCCACAATTTCAGTCCTTGAGGGCGCGTGCCGATCACGGATTGCCACTGAGAACGCTCTGTTGGTGACATCGCCAGTGCCAGTTGCATCCACCAGCACTCTGTCCAAGTTTCAACAGTCACTTGAACTGGCAATTGACTGGTTGTGTGCAGTCCTACGTTCTGCCAAGCGGGGCACCAATAGACCCACAGATTCCACTGTTGAAGCAATGACCACGCTTGATCAGGATTGTGTTCGGAGAATATTTTGTTGATTTCAATGCCAATGCGTTGGGCGCTCAACATGGTGAGGGGCTCAATTCGTTGAATGGCGTGGTTTATTTGAACCTGTGTCGTGGCAGACAGTCGATAGGAGAAACGAGCACAGTAGCGACTGGCTCGAAAGATTCTGGTGGGGTCCTGCAAGAAGGACAGGCTGTGTAAAGTGGAGATGGATGTTGTTCTCAGTGAATTTAGCCCAGAAAAGGGGTCGAGCAACAGTCCAAACTGGAATCCACTGAGTGCGATGGCCATCGCGTTGATGTTGAAATCGCGCCGTTGTAAATCCCCTTCAATGTGTGTTGGGTATACAGTCGGAAGCGCAGCAAGGTGAGGATAGACTTCACATCGACACCCAGTAAAATCCAGCGTCAGTGAATCTGACACAACCCAATGCACCCCTCTGAAGCCAGTGAATCGATGCAAGATCCCGCCATAGTGTTCGACAAGGCTTGACACCAGTTCGACTGGGTCACCATCCACCGCAAAGTCCAAATCTTTGCTGGACGTCCCGAGTAAAAAGTCTCGAACCCACCCACCAATTAAATAAACGTGTATGCCCGTTTCCGTCGCGACACGCTCTACTTTTTGAATCCATTCATTGCGTCGAATGTAGGCTTGGGATTTTTGAGACAGTTTGTGTCGCGTGTGGAGCGTGCTCAGTGTGACAGAATCTATGTACCCCAACAGTGCATCGGCGCGTCTGTCGTTGTCTTTGTACACCATACAGACTTGGTGTGTCTGCATCAGTTCTTGGACTTTTTGAATGGGGGTGGTGGCATCAATGTCGACTGGTTCACATTCCACCAGACCTTTGAGCGAGAATCCGTTCAATTGGTACTGCTCTGTGCGTCTGAGTGTGTCGATGGACACACACCCGACGATATCTTGATGCGTCACAAACGGAGAACCTTGAACGTAGAATAGCCATCGGTGTTGCAACAAAGTTTGTGACGCAAAGTTCTTTAGGGCATCATGAAAGGAGGTGTTGCATGATACAAGCGGTGCCGTTGAGGTGTAGATATCTGCCGCGGTAAAGCGATGGTTGTCATCAAAAGCGTTGAGAAGATCGAAGGTCATGCTGGTATCCATTTTCATGCCGTAGTCGCATCAAATGCGTTACACTACACTAACTGAATTTAGAAAGGATGTCCCAATGCAACGATGCAGCAACTGCAATCAGCCTTTAACAGGCAACCGCGATGGAGAACCGTGTGGACGGTGTGGGTATTTGGAAGGCATCGATTTGATGGAAGATGTGCCCGAGGATGAGTTGGCAGGGCCGTCGAGTTTCCGTCGTTTGGTTTGGTGGATGGCGATGGTGGTTGTGGCTGGTACACTGTCGGGCGTACTGTGGTTGATGTTGCGCTTCCAAGACAGTTTGGTCAATATGACCAACAGTTATTGAGACTTTGGGATTTAAGAAATGGTTGCAATGATGAGTGTGAAAATGTTTGGTTGTGTGTCGGTACACAGGTTGATGACGGTGTACTTTTTGTCGACACTTGTGGTGATGCTGGGCTGTCGAACGGATTCAGTGGACAGTGCAGAGCCTGCCATCGACATTCGACCGGATGATGAACCCAGTTCTGAAGATGTTCAAGAAGACGGTGTGGATGAGTTGCGCGATATTGATGAAGACGGGTTTGCTGAGGATGTGGACTGCGACGATTGGAATCCAAACATTTTTCCGGGAGCCGTCGAAGAGTTCAACAACGAAGACGATGATTGTGATGGATATGTGGATGCCGATGGTGTACACCTCGGAGAGTTAAATTTTGAAGCCGTAGCCATCTATCAAGGTCAGCCGTATATGTTTTCTCAAGCCTGTACCGGGTCCTTAGAAAGAATCTCGGGTCAGGTCAGTCTACTTGTCCGTTGTGAGATTGATCAACAACAAGAAAGAGCCAACCAGTTGTTGGGAGAGACGTTGACCATTTCAGCGACAGAAAATTTTGTCTTTGACGACGTGGGAAGTGGAACTGCTGTTTTCGTATCCACAGGTGGAGAAATGGAATGGGACGCCAATGGGAGTACGCAGTGGTCGTGGTCTACATGGGCAGAGGACAAGTCTGCGCGGGTGGATGTGCAAGTTCAATTGGATGCCTTACATTTGGACATCTGGATGACAGGACAATGGGTTAGAGAGTAAGGTATTGACTTGTCAATATATTTTGACTAGAGTATAGACATAGGAAAGAATATGAATAAGATTGTTGTTGCCATCGCTGTTATGATTGTCTCGGCATTTTTGGGACTCTTTATTTTACCCCGTGAAGTGGAAACCACGCGGTGGGTAAAAGTAGATGCTGAAATAGAAGCCGTGTGGACTGAAGTGTCCAACACCAAGAAGTGGAACTCTTGGCAACCTTGGGCTACGAGCCCCACGGACGCGATTATCTCATGGGATGGTGGGGAAGTGAGCAATATTCAAGTGGTAAACGACGAGTCGACAGGGGTCAAAGAGGTTCGGTTCGATGTCGAACCCAATGCCAAAGGACGCTTGTATTTGGAAAAAGTTCCCGAGGGATTGTGGGTGCGTTGCGAGTATACTTATGAAGCTCCATATGCACCGATTGGTCGATTGCAGGCATGGTTTCACCGAAGTGAAATTGCGTTGAATCTGGATAAAGGTTTGGAAGAGTTGCAGAGGCGGCTGGAAAAGGGGCAACAAAAACCATGATAGCGGTGTTCAAGTAATTGGATGGACTGATATCTGGTAAACTGAGAGTGTGGAGACAAAATGTGGATTTGGATGACAATGTTGTGGATGATGGTGGGAAACCAACATGCATCTGCGCAGGATTTGCTTAGTAGTAAAGTCGATCCACGCGTTTTGTTGACGGGGCACGAGCAGTCACCAGAAGACGCCAAGAAGATTGAAGACACTCTAAAGCGATACGCCAAAGGGTCAAAGTATGTCGTGATTGGAGAAGTGCTTCACATCAATCGCTTGTCTTCGGGCGGACAGCTGGACCGTGAAGCCTACATTGAGGTAATTGGTTGGATGCGTGGAGAAGGGGACATGAGCATTCAGATTACCATGCCCTACAAGGCTCCTTACATTCCCACCGACTGGTCCACCGTTCCCGGCATTTTGGTCAAAGGCTATCCTGTTGTCATATTTTTGGACGATCAGTTTCGCGTGGTCGAAGGCAATGGACTTTTTTACACCGACGGTGAATATTTGTGGCGCAACAAGCGGTCGGATTTGTTTCTGCATCCCCATTATGATCGAGAGTGGAAAGGGGACGGACAAAATCCTTATGATGACTATGTCGTCATTTCAATGGGTGATGTCTCTCGCATGCTCAAGCGCCAGAAACCGGCAAAGTGGTTGCGCTAAGTCCATCACGTGTCTATCCAGTCTGCTGTAAACTCTTAAACAGTTCTGTGTGGTCGGTCATACGCACACGATCACGATGAAGTATCCTTAAAGTCCACTCTCAACCGTCAACAGTCGGTCGCTGATGGTCAAAGGTTAACAGAGTACAAACAAGCAATCTGGTATTGACTCAATTATTGTCCTTGTTCGAGTCCAGCGGTGTTCTCTGAGTCGCACCACAACGGGATTTCAGTGGGACTGATGCTGATTGAACCATCAAGGTTGTGTAGGCTGTTGACGGTCAATGTCCCCCACACGATGCCTTCTGTGTCGGTGTTTAACGTAACGGTAGCAGTGTCCCCTTGAGCCTCATCTAGAGCATAGTATCGACCTTGTCCGCCAGCCTCTTCTTGAAGTGTGACCAACAGTTCATTGTCGGAACTGGTATAGGTGCCCGCGCCTGTATAGTCTCCTCGAATCATCACCCGCAACACAAAGACGTGCGCGCCACCACCGTTTCTCCAAAAGGCGTTGAAATTGGGTGCCGCCGAAGGTATTTGACAACTGGGTGTATCGAACATCAACGACAGAGATTCTGTGCCACTGGTTTGAATGGTGACGGAATCGGGCTGAGTGGGTTCTGTGTTTTCTACAACGGCTTCATCAGTGCTGGTGTCCTCTTGATTTTTGTTTCCACAGGCGATCAGTAGAAAGGTCGAAAAGAGTGTGTGCATGAGAACCTCTAAGAGTGGTTTGAGTTCAAGACAAGCATTGGGAATTCGTACCGTTTGGTCTTGTATAATGATACCTTAGTTGTACACAATCACTGTCCAGTAAGCAAATCGACGCACGGCAATTGTGGCGATACGGTTGAATTAATTAAGATTGAATGAACTAAGGGTGAATGAAATTACATTTGTGAGGTAAACAATGGAAAAAGTCGCGACCACAATGCAGTCTCGAGGCGATTTGATCGCTCGAATGCAACAGAACAACTTGTTTAAAGGTTTGCCGTCAGAAGTCTATCAATACTTGGCTGATTTGTCGGAGGTGTGGTCTTTCAATCCCAACGAGGTCATCGTTGAACACAGTGAAGACAGTCATACATATTATTTGATCATTGAAGGGGAAGCCATCGTTTCTCTAGAAGGTGGTCAGCAGGTTGCCACACTTGGTCCCGCAGATGGCTTTGGAGAGGTGGGTTTGCTATTGGACACACCCCGTTCAGCAACGGTGACCGCCGGCAGTGCTGTCAAGGTCATGTGTGTGTTGCGCGCGCAGTTCTTTCAGTGTTTCAAACGTTTTCCAGAGTTTGGAAAATTGCTGTCCACACTCTTGGCTCAGCGTCTGTCCGATACGTTGACTCAAGTACCGACCATGACTTCTGACACTGAATTGCCGACACAGGAAGTGGTCAATCTATTGCCCCAGCCACTGATGCAACGCCTTCGTGTATTGCCCCTTTCCATTGAAGAAAATCGTTTGACGGTGGGTTTTGTCGATGAGCCCCAGCCTGAAATCGTCGAACGGATTCAGCACTTTTTGCCCTCGATGGAGATTCAAGTGTGTTCCATTACCAGTCAATATTTCAATGCCGTGTTGCAGACGGTCAGTGGCTTGGCAGAAGACACATCGGAAGAAGAGAGCGAAGAGATCGTTGAAGGAGTGATGCCCTCAAAATTGCGTACGTTGTTGGAGCGTATGGTTTCGGAAGGGGCTTCGGATTTGCACTTGTCTGCCCGTCGTCGTCCACATTGGAGAGTGGATGGTACGATGAAGGCGATGCAAGATGTCGCAAAAAGTCGCATCCATGAAGTATATGAACTGTTGAAGCCGGTGATGCGCCCAGAGTCCATCGAAGATTTTGAGACCCGAAAGGAAACCGATTTTGCCATTTCTCTTGAGCATCACGCTCGATTTCGAGTGAATCTTTTTGAAGACAACAACGGTACTTCTGCCGTATTGCGTTTGATTCCAAGTCGGATTCTCACGGTGGGACAGTTGGGGCTACCGCCAGTGGTCTTGGAACTGGCACAGCAACCCAAAGGTCTCGTGTTGGTGACGGGTGCAACAGGTTCTGGAAAATCCACCACACTCGCAGCAATGGTAGACTACCTCAATCGAACCCAGCCGATTCACATCATCACACTTGAAGATCCAATTGAGTTTGTACACTCGTCCCAACAGGCACTGGTCAACCAACGAGAAGTGGGTACCCACACCGATTCTTTCAAGGCGGCTTTGCGGTCTGCGTTGCGTCAAGACCCCGATGTTGTCTTGGTTGGAGAGTTGCGTGACAAGGAAACGGTGCAACTCGCTTTGGAAGTGGCCAATACTGGGCACCTCGTTTTTGGAACCCTACACACCATGAACGCCATTTCATCGATTGATCGCATTGTGGACATTTTCCCCGCTGATCAGCAAAATCAGATTCGCTCCTCTTTGGCTGAAGTTCTGCGCGGGGTGATATCACAAACCTTGTGTAAAAAGAGAACCGGTGGTCGAATCGCCGCGCTCGAAGTCTTGGTGGTCAACCAAGCTGTATCTGGACAAATTCGACGGGGTCAAAGCAATCAGTTGGAAACGGCGATGCAAACTGGTAAGGGTCTGGGGAACCAATTGTTGCGAGAATCTTTAGCAGATTTGGTGCGCCGAAATGTGATCACTGCAGAAGAAGGCTTGAAGAAGTCCATTGACAAAGCCCAGTTCGCCAAGATAATCGGTAGGGGATAAGTGATGATGCGTACTGGTTCATTGATCTATATGATCCATTGATCTATATGATCCATTCAATCCTATATGGTTATTGAAGTTCATTCCTTTGTCTACCCTTGTCTATTTCGTATTGTAGGAGGCGATGATGCCTGACAGTTCACAATTTAAAGTTCATCGTCGATTTGATAGAATCGCTCGACTCACTGGTGTCTCTGGACTTGAGACTTTGCAGAACGCTCACGTAATGGTGATCGGACTTGGAGGCGTGGGGTCTTTTGCCGCTGAAGGTTTGGTTCGATCGGGTATTGGAAAATTGTCGTTGGTGGATTTTGATATGGTGTGCGTCACCAATTCCAACCGACAAATTCAAGCGATGAAGGGTAAAGTCGGTCATTTGAAGGCCAATGTGTTGGCAGAGCGATTGGAATCGATCAACCCCAAAGCAACCATCAAGGCGATTCCGTTGTTCTATGACAAACGAACGTCAGACTTGTTGCTCAAGGGCAAAAATAAGCCGGATTTTGTGGTGGACGCCATCGACAACGTGACGGCGAAGTGCCATTTGATCAACGCTTGTCGAGAGTTGGACATTCCATTGGTGGTTTCCACAGGGGCCTCTGGACGTTGGGACCCCACTCAAATCGCGACGGCAGATTTGACCAAAACAAAGGTGGATCCATTGGCGGCAACCGTTCGCAAGATTTTGCGCAAGCAGTACAATTTTCCACGCAACGGAAAGTGGAACATACCGGCTGTTTACTCTGCGGAACCTCTGCAAGACCCCGTTGTTTTGCCCTATGACAAAAATGGGGACTTTCAATGCGTGTGCCCAAGTGGCGAAAACACGTACCACAATTGTGAAGAGCGCAATGTCATTTGGGGAACTGCGGGTTTTGTGACCAGTGTTTTTGGAATGACCTGTGCAAGTGTGGTGGTTCGTCAGTTGGTTGAGAGTTGACCACTGAGCGTCTATATGCCGATGTACATACCGGTGGAGATACGCTGTATCTGCCCTTGGATGAAATAGAACACCGTATTGCACTGGGACAAATTGGGTTGGATGCCCATATTGATTGTCCGACCATCACTGGTGATGGTGCCAAGCCACTGTGGATGATTGAGCGTTTTGCCAAGGCTGGAGACACACCAGAAGCCCGAATGATGTCGCACTTTCGAAAGGGCAAAACACCCGTTGTGGCGTTGAGTCTGCTGGTGGTGATTTTGTGTATGGGACTGCTTCAGCAACGTGGGTGGCTTGATGTACAAATGCTCGGTGTGGGCTGGAGCGCCATTTCAATCCATGAGCGGTGGTGGACTCCGTGGACCTATTGGGTCGTGCATTTGGATTGGATGCATTGGGTTGGGAATGGTGTGTTGACCTATTTCTGTGCTCAGCGCGTAGAACGCATGGTGGGTGCCACATCATTGTTGTTCTACGTCGTTGGTATAATTTTGGCGTCGGGTTTTTCAGTGTGGGCTCTTGAAACGGGTTCTGTAGTGGGGGCGTCTACGTTGGTCTTTGGGCTTTGGGCGATGCAAGTGGTGTTGGGCTTTCGTTTTGCCCACAATCTCCCCCCCAACGTGCAGTCTCAATATGGCTGGGGCAATTTCTTAGTTTTTGTACCGACGCTGATACTCAACACCCTTTCTGCTGATGTGTCCCATGTTGCACACTGGACCGCCATGTTCATCGGTGGAGCGTTTGCCGTTTGGTCTTGGCCGAGCACCTGTCAACGTCCAACAGAACCAACAAGCCAACGATACAGACATTGGGCTTGGTTGTTTGTGTTGCAGGTGGTTGCACTCATTGCATCGATTCAATGCAGAAGCACCAGTGTCACCCAAATCGGCAATGCCCTGACAACAGATGCGGGATTTGTGTTGCCTGTCCCAACGCGTTTGCAATCCAAGACTTGGTGTGAACAAGCAGTGTGGCAAACGGATGGGTTGATGCTTTATTCGAGCGGATCTTGGATACAAGACTCTCGAGAGTCGTTGTCCGCCTTGAGTACTGAGAGGTTGCATGACTGTGGGGTTGAACAAGTAACCTGCACCGTTGGCTCTACCCATTCAGTTCAAACCATCAACGGATTGGTCCTGCCTTCGACGGCTGTTTGGTCTACAGTGGAATGTGTTGGAGATGCGGAATTTATTGAGCGTGTGTTGCAACGTGGAGAACTGTTGTTGCGCGTGGGCTGTCGTGTGGATGGACCACAGGTGAAAGCCCTATGCCAAGATTGGTTGTCGCAGGTTCAGGTGACTCATGCAACGGCAGAATTAGAAGCCCAGCAGACTTGGAAAGATCAGGACCAAGTGGCGACAAAAACACTGGACTATGCCCAAACTTTGGAACGCTATGGTCGCATCGTGGATGCAGATGCGTTGTTGAAAACCGTTGAAGATCGCTTTGATGGGTATCGATGGCGCGGTGCACAGAAACGATTGGAATTGCATCGACGTCACAACATAGAATGGTCGGATGAGAGCCAATGGTTGAACGACTTGGCCAATTCTTTGCCGGTGGATGAAATTGCTGTGCTTCGTCAAATTGTCCAAGTGTCTATTGATCGTGGGAACTGTGAGGTTGCACAGAGAGCCTGGGAGCGCTGGAGAAGCATGATGCCCACTGGGTTGGATGACGTTGGTATACTGGTCAAACAGTGTCGTGGGGACTAAGTTAGGGAGTCTACTATTTTGGAGTCTCTATGAGTGCCTTTCAACGACTGTTGTCCCTCGCAAAACAAGAACGCACCTCTTTGCTGTGGGGAACGTTGTTTCTGTTGATTGCGTCTGGCTTGAACTTGACCTATCCAATGCTGATTGGAAAGTTGATCGACTCTGTAAAAGGCGGCGGTGGTCAAGAGGCGGTCAATCAATATGCGATGTGGATGATAGGCATCTTTGTCTTGGTGGGCATCTCAACCTTTTTGCGTTCCTATTTGTTTACCGTTGCCGGCGAGCGAATCGTCACAAGGCTTCAAGAGCGTCTTTTTCAGCAAGTGTTGCAACAAGAGATTGGGTTCTTTGATCAGCGCAGAACCGGTGAGTTGCTCAATCGACTGACATCTGACGCGACGGTGCTTCAAAAGGCCGTCACGGTCAATGTTTCGATGGGGTTGCGCTTTGCTATGTCTGGAGTGGGCGCGATTGGGATTTTGATTTGGACCAGTTGGAAATTGGCACTGTTGATGCTGGCTGTTGTGCCGGTCATCGCTGTAGGAGCTGGATTGTATGGACGAATGTTGAGAAAGATTTCGCGTTCGGTGCAGGACGCTTTTGCCGACGCCAACGCCATCGCCGAGGAGAGCATTGGTGGTATACGAACGGTGCGCTCTTTTGCGAGAGAGCGAGAAGAACACGCCCGATACAAAGCTGGTATTGAGACCGCGTTTGCGCTGGCCAAGAAGCGGGCTTGGGTTGGTGCGTGGTTTTCAGGGTTGATTTCCTTTGCGGGGTATGGTTCCATTGTTGCGGTTCTTTGGTATGGTGGACATTTGTTGGCCAGTGGAGAGATGGATTTTGGAGAACTGACATCCTTTATGCTCTATACGTTTACCGTTGCGTTTTCGCTGGGGGCCTTGAGTGGTCTCTACGAAGATTTTGCCAAAGCGATTGGGGCCAGCGACCGAGTCTTTGAACTGCTTGAGCGACCTTGTGAACAAGTGGACGGCACAGAACAGATTGCAAACCCAGTGGGGGCGTTGACTTTTCGTGAAGTGGCGTTTGCCTATCCAACTCGCCCAGATGCACCGGTGTTGAAAGGGGTGTCTTTTGACATTGAGCCCAATCAGGTTGTAGCGTTGGTGGGGCCTTCAGGGGGCGGTAAATCCACAGTTGCGGCATTGATCAGTCGATTTTACGATGTTCAATCCGGTGATATTACGCTGGATGGCGTGTCCATTTCGACTTTGCAGATGGACTGGTTGCGTGAGAAAGTCGCTGTAGTCAGACAAGAGCCGATTCTCTTTGCCACCACCATTTTGGACAACATTCGATATGGTCGTCCTTCAGCCACGAAAGAGGACGTTCTTGCCGCTGCCAAAGCCGCCAATGCCCACGACTTTGTTTCTGAATTTCCAGAGGGCTATGAAACACTGGTTGGGGAGAGAGGGGTGCGTCTGAGTGGTGGTCAAAAACAGCGCATTGCCATCGCACGAGCGATTCTCAAAGACCCCGTACTGTTGATTTTGGATGAGGCGACGTCTGCTTTGGATGTGGAGAGTGAGCACCTCGTTCAAGAAGCTTTAGAGCGTCTGATGGAGAACCGTTCTTCGTTGGTCATTGCCCATCGTTTGAGTACGATTCAACACGCCGATACTGTGGTTGTGCTCTCGGATGGCGAGGTTGTGGAGAAAGGCAGTCACGACGTGTTGCTTGCTCAAGAAGGGCTATACCATCGACTGGTACACAAGCAATTTGTCGGCTAGCCCTCCTGTGGGTTCTCTTTGTCGAATTGCTCTTTTTCCATGCGGGTGACCATGGCGATGCGCCGTTCCGTTTGGACCATTTTACCGAAGGTGGAAACAACTTCTTTTTTCATGACGTCATTGGGTTTGTCATTTGGGTGCAATGGACGATAGGCGTCAAATGCTGCCGATGCTTCCTCGAGTGCCAAGATGTATTCATCGCACTCTTTGACGTTCATCAAGGCAAGGTCGTCGGCATATTTGTCGACTTTCTCTTTGCCTTCCATGACGGCTTTTAGAGCCAGTACAATGCGCCGGGTGTTGTCTGGTTTGACATCGCCTTCTTTTTCCATCAGAATGTGCGCACTTTTCCAACTGCGAATGGTGAGGTCTACTTCGGGCAATTTTCCCAAGATGCCTTTCTTTGGCTTGTATTTACGTAGGATTTTGTTGTCATCTTTGTATTTGGCTTCCAAGAAGGATTTGACCGAACCGACTTTGGCGTCTTTTTGTGCCAAGGTTTCGCGATCCAGTCCAATGCGGTTCAAGGCATCGATGGCAATCAAATCTTTCTGTACAATGGCCCCAAAGGCAATGGAGTATTTCGCCAATGTGGGGTTGAGTTTGCGCACTTTGAGGTTCAACTTTCGGTTTTCAGGGTGGTCTAGAGCATCTTTGGTCAATGCCCAAGCTTGTTCAACTTGTACTTTTTGATACACAGAATAGGTCAGTTCCTCCAAACTCAATGCCATGTTGAGTCCTGTGTCTACAATCTCAGCAATGGCCTGAACGGGGGTGCCTGTCCCTGCGGCAGCTGTAACCTGAGCGGCGACTTGAAGCATCAAGAGGGCGCTTTTGATGGTTTCATGGGCAAACTGTTCCTTTTGATTTTTGACAAAGTTCTGAATGGAACTGTAATAGGGACTGACGGCATTCAATGCCTCATCGCTGGACTCCATCCATTTGCGCATCGCTTGCGCCCGTTCTACAGCAGCCCCCAAACTTTTCATGAACGCCATTGCAGTACCGGCAATTGCCAGTGGCTTGATGAATTTGGAAATGACAGCGACGCCTCCAGAAGCCAAGGTGTTTACCTGAGCCATCATGGCAGCATCTTTTTTCATTTGCTCCATCATTTTGGAAATGGACTTCAATTCATTCTTGTCCAATTGTTCTTTTTGTCCCAAAGTTTCCAAAGCGCCGAGGAACTCTTCTTTTTCAGAGGCCAATTCGGCTTCCATACGTTCAGCGTTGTTGAGGTAGACCGCTTTCTTGTCTTCCTCTGCTTTTTGCTTGTATTCTTCGGCTTTGGGTAAACTGTCGGCGTTGATGTCCTTGAGGAGATCGAATCCACCGCCGGCCAATCCTTTGAGGGCTTTGTTTTGCGCTTTGGCTTCCTTTTTGGTGGCTGCCCTCGGCCCGTCCACATCAATGACGCCACTTTCACCATCGATGATGTCTACTTTTTCGTCAAATGCGACGCTTCCGGCAGACAAGGCCGCATCGGTCAAAATGACCCGAATGGCGCCCCAGTCTCCATTGGCAATGGCCGTTACGATACCATCTCGATAGCCTTTGAGTGCGATGGCAAAGCCTTCAGTGATTCCTGTTTTGATCTTCTCGAGCAGTTCTTTTTTGGCTTCGGCGACTTCATCATCGTCCTTGCCGTCCACAACAGCTTCTCCACCAATGTCCAAGCCCGTTGCGACCATGTCGACCATGTTCTCGATGAAAGAGGCTGGGTCTCCCTCTTTGATGTTGCTGGCCAAGTCTGGAATCTTCATTGCGGCATTCAACGAGTGCGAAATGTAGGCTCCAAGAGCCTCATTGCCCGTTGCGGTACCGACAGTCTCTCCCAAAGAGTCGGCAACTCCCAGCACGAAACCTTGAATGGCTTTTTGAGGGTCTTTTTGGGCGATGGCCAGTGCAGCATCCATTCCACCGTTGACGGCGGATTCTGCCAATCCTGTCGCTGCCTTGATCATTTCCAGTTTCTCTTGAGAACTTTCGCTGTCGTCCATGCCCAGTTCGAGACCATCCAACATCAGCGAGGCTGTTCCAGACACCATTTCTTGAGCAAAGGAGATGTGGTCTTCAGCGGCCTGCCACTCTGAAACTTCTTCCAGTTCTTGAATGTAATAGTCATTGGTCTCGGTGATCATCTTGTGTACTTCAGAATATTCATCGGGAACGATGCTTTCTGGAAGGACCAACTCTTTTACCAGTGGTGTGTAAATTTCACGGGCCAATTGATCTTTGGTAAAGAGTGGCTGTTCATTGTCTCGAACAATGCTTTCTCCATCAATTCTCGACCAAGTAAACATCTTTTGCTCCAAGGGGTCCACGATGGCCAATAGGTCGATACTGGCTTTGGAGAATGCGGCTTCTTGTTCCTTGGTCAAAGTGACCAACTCTTTGTCGTTTTCGTAATCAAAGGTTTCCGTTTGGTCGCGGCCCAAAGTCTTGATGATGTCGCCTTGCTTGGTTTCAATCTCCATGTTGAGTTTTTCTAGGTCCGCCATCTTGTTTTCGACCTTGACGCGGGTTTGATCGATGAAAGCCTGACGGATCTTTGCGGCTTCAAGTTCTTCAGCGGCGCGAACGATGCGAAACTTTGAGTCAACGGAGAGGCTGTCGTCTTCCAACACCTCAGTGAGGGCAGCATCATCTTGTACGGCAGTGATGCCGGTAAATATTTTGAGCCAGACGATTTCTTTTTCTTCTAGTGCCATGTGTACTCTCTCAGTGAGTGGGATTCAAGTGAATTCGATGTGGATTAGTCGCGACCATTCGCCATCAAGAAGGTCTTTTCAATGTCGGTCAATGTCTTTCCGATGTGGTAATGCCCTTTGAAGGTGGGCGCAGACTTGAAAGGGTGCTTGTGCAATTGAACAATGCGTCCATCCGTGAGCAAATCTCGTAGACGACGAACTTCAGCCAAACCATCCTTGACATACTTGCGAGCGGTTTTGCCATCGACCCCGTCTTTGCCAAGAATGTTGACACACCCATCGAAGACAGGTTTGGCGAACAACGCTTCGAGTTGACTCTGGACAGTTTTGATTTTGGTTGCGGAGGCGCTTTCACCAGCGTCAACGAGGTAGGAGTGAATGCTGCTGCACACGTTGTCCAGATCGGTTTGATACGCATCCACGGCGGCTCGCCATATTTTCTTGACCTCTTGGATTTCGGCCAATTGTTTGGTGGTTGATCCATCTGGGAAGTCCAAGTGGTATTGGGCGCGCGATTTGGCATCCGCGAGACGAAAGAGCGCCATTTCAAAATCTCCCTTTTTCGCAGCTTCGGAAGATTGTTCCCGCAATGTTTCGACTTCCGCCAATTGTTCAGGTGTCCAAAAGAACGCTTGAATGGCGTCTCCAACACTTTGTTTGGCACTGATGGCGTCTTTCAGTCGTTGGAACTCTTCTCGATTGAAGGCGTCGATTTTGGCTTCCCACTCCACCTGCATCGCTTTGTTCTTTTCGCTGGCGTCGTGTACTTGCGTCGATTTTGCAGTCAGTTTTGCACCGTCATTGAGAACCATGTTGATCTCTGTGGCGTATTGTTGCAACAGCGACTCAGCTTGGGTCATCATACCGTGTGCGCCAGCTGTTCCTTTGGCTTGCTTGAGTCCACCCAGCAGTTTTGCGTAGTACTCTCCATGGTCGTTGAATGCTTTGGATTGTTCATTTTCAAGCAGTTTGAGGGTGGCTTCATATCGTGGTGTGAAAGCTTCGAGTCGTTGTACTTCATCGCGGGCGATGTCGGCTTCTTTTTGGTAATCCTGTTCCAATGATGTCAATTTTTCGTACAGTTTACGGGGCAACACTTCACCGATTTTGCCTTCGATGTCTTCGATTCCACTGAGGAATTCTTTGCGTTGATTGTCATTTCGCTCTTTGAGTGCTGTGTCACCATCAATTTTCTCTTTCAAGGTTGCCACCGCAGCATGCAACTGTGTCAAAGATGCATCCTTGCTTTTGGGGTTCTCAATCCCATCAAAGTCCATTCGGGCTTGTTCGATGAGCGTTTGCAATTCTGGGAGTGCTTTCTCACCCTCTGAAAAAACAATCTCCACATCGGATTGGATGGCACTTTCTAAACCGTGCAACTCTGTTTGAATGACGTCAGCCAACTTTTTGAACTCTTTCTTGCTGGGTTGCCAAAATTTCCACGATGACTCATATTCTTCAACGTCCAGCATCAATCCTGAGATGGCCATGTCAATCCGACCGTATAGGGCGATGGCATCTTTCTGTCTTTTGGTAAACTGGCTTTTCTTATTGCTCAGTTGTCCTTTTAAGAAGTCTCGCTGTTGTTGAATTTGCTCCTTGATTGGGGTCAACACGGCGGGCGTACTGTCCATAGAAGCATCATTGGCAAGTTTTTCGGCGACTGTGGCAGGGGTAAAGCCAAACATCAACAGTTCGTCGGTGATGTTGTCACATTGGACTTTGATTTCTTGGATTTCTGTTTGGATTTGCTTGCCGAGTAAAATTTCATATTCTGGTGTGAGTGTATTTTCGGCACCTTTGTAAGACTCTACTTCGTTGAGGATATTTTTCTCTAGCGCATCCATTTCAAAGAGAACACCTTGCAAGGTCGCTACCGTTTCTTTGTTGAGCCCAGACCAGCACAGTTTGTCCCACACTTGAACCAGTCTGTCTCTTTCTGACTCAAAAGGTTTGCGTACTTGTGCGAGTGCAGGCTTGAGTACTTCTGGAATATCGGCGCTCAGCAAGTCCAGAGCAGCGTTGATTTTGTCCAATGCTTGTTGTTTTGAAGCCTCGTGGTTGTTGAGGTCCACTTCAATGTTTGCCGTTTCTGCATAGGATTTTTCCAATGTGGCGATTTTGCTTTCAATCTCTTGTATCTCGTCGAGATATTCAGAGAACTTTTCTGGCTCAAAGAAGGCCTGGTTGATCAGGGTTGTGTACTGAACATTGAGGGCGGTCGCTTGTTCTGATACACCTGTCAATGCAGCATTTGTTTTGGATGCGTCCATCAATCGCTGTAACTTTTCAACAATTGCGGGGTCCTGTTTGCCCTCGGCAGGTGTCAGCAAGGATTCCATTTTGCTGTCCCATTGGGCTTTGCGCTCTAGGTTTTCGGTGTCCGCCTCGATGGTTTTCAACAGTCCTTCAACAGAGTCCAGCGTAGCGTTGGCGGTTGTGATTTCCCACATCCCCAATTGTTCTTTGGCCGAACGCAAACCTTGTCCGACTGGGGCAAGGGTCTTTGCTTCTGTGTACAACAGGACTTTTTTGAACCGTTCTTCGAGTGAATTGATTTTGCTCTCCAGCACACTGTGTTCTTGTTTTCGTTTTTCCTGTGTGTTGGTAAAGTCGATGGATATTTGTTGAAGGTTTGCTTGGACTTTTGCGATGTCCTCATCCGACGTCTTTTTGAAGGCATTCAATTGCACAGAAGCGATTCTTGCTTTCATTTCCGATTTTTCTACCATCGTAAAGTACATTGAAGCGTCAAGGTCTTTGAGCAAGACATCCATTGTGTCAAAAAGGAAGCCCTTCTTGTCGCTTTTGTGCATTTTTCGAACTGCGTCGTTGTAGCAAGTGCGCGCTTGATCCATGCGTTCAATACCAGCTTGGATGTAGGCGATTGAACGTTCGATTTTCTTGATGGCCAATTCTGGCTGTGTGGGGGCTTCTCCCAAAGCTGCCTCCCAATCGGGTTTGGATCTTTCCACCTCATCCAGACTCGCTTGAAAACGCGTGTTGGCTTCTGGAATCAAGCCCAGCAAGTCCTTTCCAACCTCCGTCAAAAAGGCGGATTCTTTGTTGGCGTGAATGCGAAGCAGTGACTCTCGACGCATTTTGGCTTCAATGATGGTGCGTTGAAGAGCATTGTCGGCATCTTTTGCATTGCGGCTTTCCACGAATGCTTTGGCTTGCGCGTCTGTAAACTTGCGTATGTTTTCAAGTTGGTGCTCGAGGCAATCTTTGGCGTCGATAAACCCTTGTGTGTTTGGGTTCTGTGACAGTTGCTTTTGAGCATTGGTGCGGTTTGTTTTGAGCACTTCGATGTTGCTCTTTACACTGTCCGATGTGGGAAGACCTTCGAGTGTAAGTAGCAAGTGTTCCAGTTCTGATTTGGCAAGGTCATACTCATATTTGGCTGTTTTGTCTGCATCCAATATGCCGAGTTTGAATTTTAACAGTTCAGATGTTTCTAGCAGGATGGTCGGTGCGTCGGTGGTAGACATGGAGACCTCAAAGAGTGGGTTTAGGCGTGTAAGATGGTTTCAATATAGGCAAAGGCGTCCAGCATAGACTGTTTGGCGGGAAACTGCCCGACCAGATTGGACTCTACAAAGGTCAACACTGGATTCGATTCGTATTCTTTCCGTTCGTGTTCAACGACTTTCTTGGCTTTTTTGAGGGCGACTTTGTGATCGTCTCGATCGGTGATGCTTCCCAATTGTTCAAGATATTTGTGCAACTTGTTTGAACGTTTTGGCAACAGAGCGTCGATGTTGGCGAAAGCCTGTTGCACTTGTAGAACCCTTGGGTCGTTCGACACTTCAGGATGGTTGAGCAAGGCTGTTTGGAAACGATCCAGTTCGCTGTTGTAATTTTGCAATGCGGTGTTCAAGCGCGTCACCAACCGAGCGCTGCGTGCCGGCCAGTCTAGCTTTTTGTCCAAATCCATGCTTTGTTCGACGTCGGTTTGTGCGGCTTGCTCCAACAGGGTTTCCATGATGTTGTCTGCGAGTTCATCGGCGTGGCTACCGTCTCCGTCTGTTGCGTCGGCTCGTTGGATAGCCGGTGTTGGAATGCCCAGTTTGTCTGCCATTTTGACAATGGAGTTCCAGGCTTTGTCAAGCAGGGTTTGAAGTTCCACTCGTGTAGGGTCATCATAGGGTGGCTTGGCCGCTTTGAACGCAGAACGGGCATTTTTGAGGCGATCTTTGTAATCAGAGATTTTATTTTTAACTTTGTCTTTCTTTGCCGCTTCACTTTTCGATGCCTGCTTGAGTAGACTTTTGCCTTGCTCATATTGGGCTTCCCATTGATTGGCCCACTGTGCAGAGTCATCCGTGGTTTCGATTTCGACCTCTTCGATGGAAGGCTCTTCAGGTTTGGAACCCTTCTCTTTGACGGGTTCTGGTTCACCGGCATCGATGGGACTGCTGTCTACCTTGAGGCGTTTGAGTAGACCCAATTCCCCATGGGCTTTGACCAATTTTTTGATGCCTTTCTCGATGAGGTTGTCGGCGATGGCACCATCGCTGCGCAAGATCATTTTGCCATCGGAGTAATCCATCATGCCCATGGCTACTTTTTTCTTTCGGGCGGTCTTTCGGGCTTCTTTTGCTTTTTTCTTGGCGGCGGCTTCTTTCTTTTCGAAAAATAAACAGGGTTCACCATCGCCGCCCTCTAATACAAAGGACCAAAAGAAAGGTTTGGAGGCGTTTTTGGCTTTTCGGAGATTGTCGACAAGGGCTTTTGCTTCGGTAGAGTCCATTGGTTTCTCTTGGCTAAGGGTATGCGCATATGTGTCTTAACTGTATGAAACCTATGTCTTTTATTCAAGAAGAATCAGATTTTGAATCCAATATTTTTCCGAATTTGAAACTTGGATGTGTCTAATCGATGGCAATTCGTGCAATTTCAATTGGGTGGGATAAGAAAACACAGGACAAAGTCATGAGTCGGGTCATGGGTCATGTCATGAATTAGGGAGCAAAGTGTGCATCAAGAGTTTGGGTTTGAGGATCCTACCTTCAGTGTAGAAACGGCGATTCGAATGCTGCAATCCCAGATGAGTTTTTTGGGACGGATGTGGCTCGACGGCGAAATCAGTGAATTCTCGGTATATCGTGGGGTCAACTGGTATTTTACCGTCAAGGACTTTGACAATGTGAAAGTGACCTTGCGGTGTGCGATGTTTCAAAAACACACCAAAGGCAGTCCCCGTCCAAGCACTGGAGATCGCGTTTCACTGCAAGGAGAGTTCAAACTGAAGCGGGGCAATGTTCAATTTGTTGTGTCTAAAGTGAAGAAATTGGAATCGCGTGGAAACCACGAGGCTCGGTTAGAAGAACTCAAACAAAAATTGAAATCCGAAGGGCTCTTTGATGAAGACCGCAAACGCCCGTTGCCCAAGTACCCACGTCGCATCGGTGTTGTCACCAGCAAAGAATCTGCGGCCTTGCAAGATGTCTTGGATGTCTTGAGAGAGCGGTTGCCGACAGCTCAATATTTTCTGTCGGATACGATGACGGAGGGTGCACAGGCTGCGCCTGAGATTTTGCGGGCCATTGAACGGTTGCAATTGGAAGGAGATTGTGACGTCATCATTGTGACTCGGGGTGGGGGTTCGCGAGAGTCTTTGATGGGCTTCAACGACGAAGGGGTCATTCGAGCAGTTGCCAACTGCGATGTTCCGGTGGTGTGCGCAATCGGACATGAAACAGATTACACCTTGGCTGAGATGGCTGCCGATTTACGAGCGAGTACACCTACAAAAGCCGCGCAAAGAGTCGCCTCTATTTCCGAGGTTGAGATTGCGATGCGGTTCTTCACAATTCGAGAGCGTTTGCAACAAGAAGCCCTTCGAAAAATTGCCCATCAACGTGAACTGCTCAGCCATGTGCACTTGAAAGCCCCACAGCACTTGTTGGATGTTCAACGTCAGCGATTGGGGCATCTGCGTCAGAGAATTGCGCAACGGGTGGCGCATCGTTTGCAGTTCAATCGCCAACACATTGAGTCGTTGTCGATCCAGTTGGAAACCCTCTCGCCCCAGCACATTTTACAGAAAGGCTATGCGGTTGCGATGCACAACGATAAGCCTGTCACGGCTGCCAGTCAAGTGGGTCCCGGTGATCGATTGATCATCCAACTTGCAGAGGGAGCGATTGAGGTTGAAGTCCTACGCCCTCCCACAGAGCCACCCAAAGAAATTCAACTGTCTTTGTTTGACTGAGGACGTGTTGTCTCCACTGATGAGTGATGGGTGATGAGTGGATGAGTGGATGAGTGATGAGTGTGAGCGAGGTCAATGCAACGAGTGCCAACAACACTCCATGCTGTTCACGATATAAAACCCGTCATGTACAATCTTATGGTGCTTGAAGCAATCGCGTTTATCGATAAAATATTGCTTGGTGTCCAGCCGACACTTGGTTGGTGGAGCCACTTGAAACGGAACGACTGCGAAGGTCGTGAGAGGATGAATAACTGCTGGCATGGACCCGACCAGCGGCGTTTCCACTGTTTGGTGCTGCACCAATCCACCATCCACCATACCGCCACCATTGGTATAGGGGACCACTGTAATTGTAGGTGAACCCAGAAGTGGTTGCAATGCTCAGATTGGGATCAATCGCTGCCGAACAAATGTGTCCATAGCCATAACAGTCTGAACTGTACACCAAGGCCTTGTTGAGGGTGAAATATCCAAAAGCGCCGTTGGTTTCGAACCCTTCGTAGACAATATACTCATCGCTTCCCAAGTCGTAGACCAATACTTCATCGGCGAAACTGGCTTCTACGGCCGGCATTTTTCCTTTGCAATTGGTGGTTTCAGAAATACTGGTACAGTAGTTGTCTGCCACGATTACTTGAGAGACATCGTCGTTTCGAACAACAGAGATGAGACTCCAACCACCGTCGTCGGTGCTCATATCGCAATAGATTTCATGCGCACTGTTCCCGTCAGGGTCTACCCAGTACACCCCGTCTTCGGCATCAGCGTATTGAGTGATGATATCCAGACAGTTGTCTCCTGGACAGGAGGCATCCAAACCGTAAAAAGCATCGTTGTTGTCGATGCCACCATCGCAATCATTGTCGGTGCCATCACAGATGTCGTCCGCATTGGGATGGATGGAAGCCTCAGTGTCATCGCAATCTCCACCTCCCAAGATGCCGATGGCACCGTTCCATGTGGTTCCAGAGGTCGTACAAGACACGTATCCATCTCCATCGTTGTCGATTTCATCAATGGGCAAATTGTTGGCTAAGCAGTCGTTTTGGAATCCGTCACACATTTCTACGGCGTTGGGATACGATGCGGCATTGCTGTCATCACAGTCTGTATTATCGAGTTCATAGCCATTTGGGGGAGGTACACAGAAGGTAACTCCAGTGGAGGCGTCCCCAAATCCATCGCTGTCGCTGTCGTAATACCACGTGCGTTCTTCATAATGAGCTCCGTCTGTATCGTCACAGTCGTCTCCACCGATGACGGAGGCACTTCCAGTCCAGCCAGTGGCATCGATGCTACAGTCGACGTACCCATCGCCATCGTCATCCAGTTCATTTGTCGACAGGCTGGTCGAGTTGCAATCATTGATGATGCCGTCACACAATTCTGGTGCCGATGGGAATATCAGGTCATTGCTGTCGTCACAGTCACCAGACGTGAGAACGTATCCATTGGGTGGGGGAATACAGACGGTAAACACATTGCTGGCCACACCGATTCCGTCGCCATCATCGTCAAAAAACCAGTCCAAGAGTTCATGGTGATTGGGGTTGCTGTCGTCGCAGTCGTTTCCACCGACCACGTTCGAGTCTCCTGACCATCCAGTGGTGTCGATGGCACAGTCGACGTATCCATCGCCATCGTCATCGGTCTCATCCGCGGGCAACGTTGTAGTTGAACAGTCGTTGACGATGCCATCACAGAGTTCCGGCGCTCCAGTGTAAATACTGGAGTTGCTGTCGTCGCAGTCTCCGTTTATGGCTACATAGCCGGTGGGTGCTTCACAGGAGGTTTGGCTTTGAGCGTCCAATCCAACCCCGTCGCCATCGTCATCCAAATACCAAGTGGTGGCGTTGATGGCACCAGCTTCATCGCTGACGCCGTTGCAATTGTTGTCTAGACTGTCGCCACATACTTCGGGTTCACCGGGGTTGATTTGAGAGGCGGCGTCGTCACAGTCTCCACCAATCGTTGATAGCCCTTCGGTGAGTTCACAGGCTTCGATTGTGCTGTTGTCCCCATAGCCATCTAGATCGGCATCGACATAGAACAGAGAGAGTAGACCTTCATCTGTTTGCCCATCGCAGTTGTTGTCAACGCTGTCACAGACTTCTTCTGCGTTTGGAGAAATGGCTGGGTCGCTGTCGTCACAATCTCCACTCAGGGCAACATACCCATCTTCAGGCAAGCAGGTTTCTGCCACTTGATTGGCATCTCCAACCCCGTCGCCATCGGCATCCAAATACCATTCGCTTGGAATATTTTCGTCGATCTCGCCGTCGCAATTGTTGTCCAATCCATCGCACACTTCTGTATTGGAAGGGAATACGGTTGCTTGAGTGTCGTCACAGTCATTGCCATTGGGAACAGTGCCATCGGGCGCCTCACAGGCTTCGACAGTGGATTCTGCATCTCCAAATCCATCACCATCGGCGTCGATATAGAATACATCGGTGACATCTTCATCGACAATTCCGTTGCAATTGTTGTCTACACCATCACAGGTTTCTGTGGCTCCTGGAAAGATGCTGGCGTCGTTGTCGTCGCAATCGTCTCCTTCAAGATAGCCATCGCCATCCAAATCACTTTCGGTGACGATGACTTCATCGGTGTCTGTAGTTGGTGTTTTGACTTCAGTTTGGCAAGCGGTCAACAGTAGACCAATGGACAGAATACGCATGGGCTCTCCAATTCATACACAAGGTTTGAGTATGGTACATGAGCCCACTTTAGCACAAATGAACGTTGAGTAAACGCTTTAATACATGCGCTTAATTCGAAGAGGGAAGCCTTGGCGACCCGCAATGCCATTCAGCGTGGGGGTGATTTGAATCTGGTCATTTTGTAGGTTGTCCTTGATTCCACCGATGATGGCGTGTGTGGAACGAAGCCCACCCAACCAAGCACGAGAGTCGCTGATGTAGAGGATATCTCCCTCTTTTGCTGTCAATTCTTTGGCAACCTTGCTGGAAATGTAGGCAACGGGGCGATCGCCTTGCATCTCTTCTTCACCGACCGCGAAATCGACAATCATCCAATCACTCATGTCTTCTGTACCGTCAGAACCCTTATAATTTCGAATGGCGTCTTTGATGGTTCCCCATACTAGACCTTTGATGGAGTCGTTGTTTTTATTTTGTAATAGGTAGCCAGTGACCAGTCCAATCACCATACAGACGCTCATACCGAAAAATCCACGCATGAACTTGTACTGATCTTTGCCGGCTAAGAAACCTTCTTTGGCTTCTTTCATCGGGACACCGTGTGCAAATGGGGTGATGATCTCCGGTTGGAGAATGGACCAGAAAATGATCGACAGTCCAAGCAACATCGTGATGATGGCGGCTTTGGTCGAGAACCGTCGCCAAAACACCCCCAACAGCAAAGTGATGACCAAAGGTGGTGTGATCGCCGCCGTAAAGGCTCCGTGTGCGGAATAAATCGAGCCAAAACTTTGAAAGACTGGCACAAGTAGCACCCCAATTACTGCGATGGATACAGAGGATATTCTTGCCATTTTGAGCATGGAACTTTCAGATGCATCTGGTTTCAACGGTCGATAGATATCGTTGACCACGATGGCAGAAATGGCGGTGATTAGGGTGTCGACAGTTGACATCAGTGCTGCGGTTAAAGCCGCCATGACGAGTCCAAAAACACCTGGTTGAGACAGAAAACTCGAGGTGATGAAGAAGGCTTCTTTGGGTTCCATGTCAGGCAAAACACCCGCAGAAGTAAGGGCTTGTCCGACCCAACCACCGGATGCAACCACCAATGCAGCAATGGGCATCAAGACCAGCAACATGGTCATGACGGCTTTACGTGAGTCATCAACAGAACGAGCGGCCATCAACCGCATCACCATTCCTTGGTTCAAAAAGTAGAACATTGCAGAGTTGGCCATTGCGTCTTGCCAGAAAATTCCCACGGCTGGATAAGAGGGGTCTTCGTTGAAATTGGGGAACGCGAGTCGATGTGTTCTTGGGAGATGGGTCCAAAACATATCAAAACCACCCAAGTATTCAATGCCGAAGACAAGCAACAACAAGCCGGTGATCAACAACATGACACCCTGAAACAGATCGGTCATGATCACGGATGTTTGACCTCCAAATGCGACATAGGTTGTTGATATTGCGGCAACCAGCATGGCGGAAGTGAAGATGTCCCACCCAATCAAAATGTTGAGTGCTTGACCCATCGTAAAGAGGTTGATTCCAACATAGCCAATTAAATAGGCCAACAACAAGTACGTCGCGACATTTCGAGCCACTGGACTGAATCGACGTTGAAAATATTCTGGAATGCTGATGACTTTTGAGAAATAGAGAATGGGCAACCACCCAAAGAGAAGCAATGGAACCCAAAACCAATCATTCATGTACGTTTGCGAAGAGGCGATTCCGTAGGAGTAGGCAATCTTGGAGTATTTGACAAAGGACGACGAGCCAATCGTGGTGGCGACCAAGGAAAATGCAATGAGCCACCAAGAAAAGCGCTGTCCACCAAAAAAGAAGTCTTTGGTGCTGCTTTGACCGCGTCCAAACCAAGTACCAATTAGAATCATGGCGACGAAATAGCCGATCATAATCCCATAATCTAGGTTGGTGCCCAACTTGCTACGTTCTTCCTTTGGATGTAGAATCTGTTCGGCAGTTTCTTGAATCTTTGCAATTTCAGTTGGGGACTTCGACTCTCGGAACTTTGGTGCGGGATAATCGGTTGCGAGGATTGTGTCTGTGCTTTTGGGTTGGCCTTGATCATCGAGAACCACATAGCGTTCTTGCTCACCCATCGGTGCATACTGAAGATAGCCTTGTACACCGGCAAAAAAGAACAAACCGGCAAACACAACAATGAGGTTGCGCAAGCCAGATCCCTGAGTGTCAAAATACTGTTGTCTAAACCCGTAGACCAAACCGATGGCGAAAATTATGCCACCAACGAGGTATTGATAGATGTATGCGTCCATAGAAAACCCACAGCTGTAGAATTGTTTTGGGCATCATAACATGTTCCCAGCAAGACTACAGTGTGGTGTGTGGACTCTGAAAGGTGATGGACTATTTGATGTTGTCGATTGACTGTGTCATTTCCATATCAAAAGAAGTACGCAAGGTCAGCAATGAGCCTTCACGAGTCGGTTCCCATGCAGTGATGAAAGACATTTGTGGTTTTACAACGGCGCCTTCAACTTCAGTGCCAACAAAGTCAACGATCGTTTCCTTGGCGTACTCAACCGGTTGGGTTGTTTCAGGGGATTGAGCGAATGCCATCGTCAAAGTGCTTAGAATGAACATGAACATGATTTTCTCCAAGTTGTACTGGCTTGAGTGCCAATATACAGTGTAGACGATGAAACTGTTCTGTTCGTACAAAAAACGATAATATTTGAGACTTTTTTATTTTGGGATGGATTAATATTCGAGATGACCGATGCGTCCACGAGATTGATTGAATTCGTAATTTAGATAGAACACATCATTGAGACCATCTCCCGTGAAGTCTTCATTGACGGAGATGTTTCCGTCGAGTGGATCAAAGTGGTAAATGGCTTCTGAAAAGTCGACATTGAGCCAGCCCACCTCCGGAAATCTGTCACCATCCATCAAGTATACTTGATTGCCATCTCCAAAAATGTAGTCGGACTCACCATCCCCAGTAATGTCTGACAACACTTCGAACACCTCTCCAGTGATGTCGAAGCCATAGGCGCCCGTTCGAATTCCACCACTGCCCATTCCGATGCGCGTACCGTGATGAATGTAGGCTTTGTCTTCATTGCCGTTCATGCCGATCAGGAGATCGTTGTAGCCATCGCGATCAATGTCGCCAGCAGCTTTGACGAAGCCAACTTGGTCTCCTTCATACTCTCCAGACAAGTGTGCATCCCAGTCTACGAGATCTCCACCAAGGAGAATGCTCGTCGCTTTGGTGACATAGACACCCCCCGCATTGAGGTAAGGTGTTTTTACAGCTTGCACACCCATTGCAATGTCGTCGCGTCCATCGCCATCCATGTCCCCAATGTTTGCCAGTCGGACTCCTTGAAGAGCAACATCTGTGGATAAGGGGTGTGATTGAATCACCTGTCCGATGTCGTTCAACGAATAGGTTCCAGGTGTGATGCCTCCCATGCGAATGACGTGGCTTTGAGCGATGGGTTCGTTCCATTGATTGGTGGTCAGGCTTGAAATGACGATGTCAGACACGCCGTCATTGTCCAAGTTTAGACCTCCGAGAATGTTGTAGCCCGCTTGTGCATTGGCTTCTACACCTTCAAAAATGTAGTCTGCTTGATTGGTGGGCAGCACAACCGCATTTTGAAGACTGCTCCCCAGAAAGATATAGACAGCGCCTCCGTCGTCTGCCGCACGGTTGCTTCGTGGTGCTGAAAAGATGATGTCCCCAAGTCCGTCATTGTCGATGTCCCCAGCAGAGTCTACAGCCCAGCCCAGTAAATCGCCATCGTTTTCACCACGAAACGCTACGTCGGCAATTTGAGCAGACAGGCTGACGCTGTCATCCAATGTGCTCCCCAAATAGAGCATCACCTTGCCGTTGTTTTGTCCATTTTGCGAAGAGTTGGGTGCGGAAAACAGGTGGTCGTGTAGACCATCGCCATCTACATCACCCGCGTCGGCACTGGCAAAACCAAATCTGGAAAAAGCTTGTTCTCCTGTGATCTCAATCCCAACGGTGACAGGGCAGTCTGGAGAACGAGCACAGTCGGGATCAATGCAGTCTACACCACCATCGCCATCGTTGTCAACCGCATCAGAGCAATCTTCAATTGGACTTGAACATTCCAGTCCACTAGCACATTCAGGGTCCGCACAGCCGATGAGTCCATCGCCATCATTGTCGAGTGGATTGTCGCAAATCTCTGTACAGTCGAAGCACTCAAATTGACTGAGCGACAGCAATTTGGCTTGACCGATGTTGGCGTAGGGGCTGTCGGTCGATGGTTCTCCCATCAAAATATCTGGATAACTGGAGCGATCCAAGTCTCCAATAAAGGCGACCTTTCTTCCCCATCGACTGTTTGCTCGTGGACCCACGATGGATTGGGTGGCCACATCTTCGAGGTTTGGTGATGGGTAGGGGCTCAAGGGGTTGACAACCAGTCCGTAGAGTTTCCCCTGATTGTTGAAGTCTTCTTTGTATCCAGGAGAGCCGATGAAGAGGTCTGTTTGATCATCGCCGTTGATGTCTCCAGCATCGTGGACATAGCCAGCGCGTTGACCTGCTTGATCCCCGTAGAGTTGGACTTGGGCAGAGCGCATTGGAACGACACCGGCTTCTGGGAGTTGTCCCCCAAAGAATACGTAAACTTCTCCAGCGTTTCGACCATTGCTGTCGTTGTAGGGGGCGCCCAAAAATATGTCAAGGATGCCATCGTTGTTGAAGTCTCCGGCGGAGGCGACTTGGTGGGCTTGGTCTTCAGCATCTTCTGGCATAAAGAAAATGTCTGCATCGGCGACAGACAACTCATTTCGAAGGGTCAGTCCACCCCAAAAAAGATAACTGTGGGCTTGTAGACCTGTGCCACCAAGAAGAACGTCTGCACGTCCATCATCGTTAGCGTCTCCAATGTTGGCCAGTTCAATCCGGTTGTCGGGGGTTGCACCAATGGTGATGTGTACATCGGCATCCGAGGCGACGCTGTAACTGCGTCCACCATAGAAAATGTATGCAGAGGACTCGGTATCGTCGGTACCATTTGTGGGTGCGCCAACGATGAAATCATTCAGTCCATCGCCATCAATATCTCCAAGTCCCGACACGGTATTGCCAAACACACTGTTTTCCAGACCCGTGATCTCTAAGTTTGCTTCTTCAAGTCCACGTACACCCCAAGGGATGACTTCTCTGCCAGAAAAAACATAGACAGCACCGTAGGGGTTTCCAGTTCCATCTGTGTTGTGCATACCCGTTTGGTCAGCACCAATTAAAAAATCATCAAAACCATCGCCATCCCAGTCACCAATGCCGTCCAGATCGCTTCCAGCGTGAGAGAAACTGTGTGCGGCACGAAAGATGTGCCGGGTGTGGTAGACCGATCCGGAATTTAAGATGGGGTTGCTGACGATCAAAGCAACCTCTCCAGTGTTGTTGGACACTCCAGGGGAAGAGATCAGGGCATCGGGCCATTGGTCACCATTGATGTCCCCAGCCGATGCGACAGCAAATCCAGTTTGACCACCTTCATGAACCCCTTGCAGCAGCATCGTAATGTTGAAAGGATTTTGCGCGACACAGTCACTGTCCATTGTGTCGATGAACCCATCGCAGTTGTTGTCGACTTGATCGTTGCAGTCTTCCCACGTACTTGGTCGAATAGTATTGTCCAAGTCGTTGCAATCTTCGTTGTTTTCGACAGCATCGCTCGGTAAAATGCAGGCTTCAATGATATTGTTGGGATCGCCATAGGTATCGTCGTCGACATCGGCATAGAACACAGTGCCAGTTGAACCATCCAGCGAGTCGTCTTCATCATCGATCAAGGCATCGCAGTCGTTGTCGATTTCATCGCACACCTCATTGGCATCCGGATGAATATCTGCATCTTCATCGTTGCAATCACCGCCTTGATCAATATAGCCATCGACATTTGGTCTATTTTCGCAATAACCGATGGCATTGATTTCCGATCCAAAGCCGTCTCCATCTCCATCAAAGTAGACTTTTCTTCCAACGAGGAGGCTCAACGTGTCCTCTTCATCAATTAAATCATCACAATCATTGTCGATGCCATCACACAGTTCTGGAGCGCCGGGATAAATCAAAGAAGATTTGTCGTCACAGTCATCCCGTCGTTTGACACCATCTTGATCCCAATCCTGATTGCAGGCAGTGGCCATCACAAAGGGCAACAACAGTAGGGATGATCGACGTGTGAACAAGTGAACTCCAAAAAAGATGACTCTCTTCATCAATTGTATAATTATCCAATCGAATCGGAGAGCGCATCAATTTCTTAAAAGGGGAATGTGGTCGCCCTTTGAATTCACGGTTCACTGAGCAATGCTTAGGCGCTTTGCTTTTTCTTTTCGACCCAGATGTTCAATCCCCAGTGAGAACCATCGCCACCAGTGACATTGACGACTTCGACGAGCAAATCTGAGCCCGAGTCCATCCAAGGGGCAACCGTTTCGTTGACCTTGCGAGAGAGGTACCCCAATTGGCGACCTTTGTCGTCGTAAATGGCTACGGCTTTGTCGTCATAGGGGTTTTCCAAGTCGCGACGTCCACTGAGGAATGTTTTGGTGTCGGTGTCAAAGACCTCGGCCAATTCTGCAATGTATTGTTGTCTTGAAGTTCCGTCAGCATTTTCAAATGTAACGCCGACAAGTTTGGTAAAGAATCCATTCATGGTTTCATCTCCGTTGTGTTGTTCAGTCTTATTATATCATATATAACGACAGTGGTTGTGCATTTCGGACATTATTAGACCGAAACAATTGAAAATATTCAGGTTTAACAAAAAATGTTTTCAACCGATGCTAATTATAGGAACGATTGGAGGCACTATGACACTGTGGCATTTGGAACCCATTCTCGACGATATTCAAGCGATAGACAAAACCAAGAATTATTTTGATTTGTTGGATGAGATTTGCTTGGAGCATCTTGGTTTGAGTTTGGGAGACTTAGAAACGCTGAGCATTCCCAGATTGAGTCTGTTTTTGCTGGGTCATGCAGAAGTCGATGTGAGCAAGGCTTTAATTGCGTATGGTGTTTTGGAAAAAATGGTTGAACTTGAGAGCAACATCTTTTGTGCAGCGATGTACCGTCGCAAAATCAAAGACCTCAATGCGATCATTATGGACATCTCTCAAAGACACGATCTTGGATTGGAAGGGTATTTGGCTTCCTAATTGTTGCTGTTGACACAACTTGTGGCTTTATACTTCTTTTGCATTTGATACCAAAATTCGATACCCAACTCCACAAAATGGGGGTGTCATGCTAAGAATTGCCATTGATGGAACTGCGTCTGCTGGGAAAGGTTCCATTGCACGTGGAGTTGCAAGAAAGTTGGATTTACCGTATGTCGATACCGGTGCTATGTACCGTTCGATTGCGCTGTTGGTTTTGGAAGCCAACAAGGATTGTCACAATCCCAAAGACGTTTTGTCGGTATTGGACAAAGTTGAATTTGATTTCACATGGAACAACGATCAGTTGGAAACTTGGTTGAACGGTAGAAATGTAAGCGCCTTGATTAGAAGTAAAGAAGTCGGGGCTATGGCCAGTGTGGTGTCGGTCATCGGTGAAGTTCGAATGCGACTGTCCGAGTTGCAAAAAGCCTATGCACAAAAGGAATCTTTGGTGATGGACGGTCGAGACATTGGAACGGTGATCATTCCCGACGCAGAAGTCAAGGTCTTTGTGGACGCGGACGTTGATGAGCGGGCCAGAAGACGCTCTGCGGAATTGATGGCCAAAGGGGAGATGGTCAATGTTGTAGAGATTCGTCAAGATTTAATTGAGAGAGATGAACGAGATCGAAATCGAGCGATTGCACCACTCAAGCAAGCAGAAGATGCCAAATTGTTGGATACCACGTCGTTGACAATTGAGCAGGGAATTGGAAAAATTATTGAATGGAGTACTGAATCGATGTGATCGACGTATAGGATCATTCAGCCAGTCAGTCGCATAAAATTTGCTGCCAATTGAACAGACTCATTCTTCGGAATGGGTCTTTTTTCTTGTCTTTTCCTGTCTTTTCTTGGCAAAAGACTGTTTTCTATATTACTATTGACATGTCAACTGTTGACGCGTCAATAAATGTGTCAGCACATAGAAATATAGAGGAACCAAGATGGCACCACAGCATTTACTCGTCAAAGTCAGTCCAATCATTGCCAAACCTTTTGTGAAATGGGTGGGTGGAAAACGTCGTGTGATTCCAGAATTGCTGTTGTCATTGCCAACAACCTTCGATCACTATTATGAACCATTCGTTGGTGGTGGCGCACTGTTCTTTCATCTGCGTTCTCTCAATTTGTTGGAAGACCACAAGATTACTTTGTCTGACGTCAATCTGCGTTTGATCAGAACTTATCGAGCGATTCGAGACGATGTGGACGGTGTAATAGAAAGACTTGCTCACCACAAAGCCCACCATTGCAAAGAATATTTTTACAAGGTTCGCGATGTCAAAGTGGATGCCTACAAAAATGATGCAGATGTGGCAGCCTGGTTCATTTATTTGAACAAAACGGCTTTCAACGGTCTGTACCGAGTCAACAAAAAGAATCGCTTTAATGCACCGATGGGCAAATACAAAAATCCAAAGATTTGTGATGTTGAAAACCTCAGAAATTGCCACACAGTTCTGCAAACAGTGGAATTGATCCATCAGCCTTTCTACAAAGCGCCAATGGACGCCAAGGCAGAAGATTTGGTTTATTTTGACCCACCCTATGTTCCTGTATCGGCAACCGCATCCTTCACATCCTATACAAATGAAGGGTTTGGCTATGAAGAGCAGACCCGTTTGCGAGATGTTGCTTGGGAACTGCGAGAAAAGGGTGTTCACGTCATGCTGAGCAATTCCGATCATGAAGTGGTTCGAGATTTGTATCAATCCTTCGACGTTCGTTCTATTCAAGTTGGACGCGCCATCAATTGCAAAGGCAAGTCTAGAGGCAAAGTCGGAGAGGTCATCGTCACCTAATTGCTCTGTCAGCATAGGGAAATTCTCTTGTCAGCCATCGACGTTCAATCGCGTTACTCTATATTATATATGAAAGACCGTTTTTCATTGTTCTAGGAGTCATACATGCGCGTCATGCTGATCAATCCCCCCATTGACTGTGTTTTGGAAGAAGGGCACGTGAGTCCAGTGACTCAATACTTATTCTACAATTCGGCTCCTTTGGGTATTTTATACATCGCAGCGATGCTCGAAAAGCATGGACACGAGGTATCGGTGATCGATGCAGCCGCCGAATTACTCAATGTCCAGTCGACGACCGAGAGGGTTCAAGAGTGGCAACCAGACGTCATCGGTATTGGTTCTTTTACGGTGACCTTTGATACCACTTGTCGATTGGCGGAAGATATTAAACGTTTGATGCCGAAGATTCCCATTGTTTTAGGGTCCTATCACGTGACGTTGGTGCCGGACGAGGCGATGTCACACACCTTTTTTGATGTGGGTGTCATTCATGAAGGTGAGTTTACCATGCTGGAGTTGGTGAACTATTTTGCCGATCACGATCACGACGATATTTCTGGCTTTCCAGATATTGAAGGCATCGTTTATCGCAGACCCGACGAGGGATTCGAAAATGGCTATGAGTTGTGCTTCACCAAGGCGCGTCCCAAATTTAAAGATTTGGATCAGTTGCCCAAACCCGCTCGCCATTTAATTCCCAAGACAACTGTTTACAAGCCTGTACCCATCGACAATCACGGTATGCCGAAGTATTCGATGATCACATCGCGTGGTTGCCCACATCTGTGTGCTTTTTGTCAGAAGTCCAGAACCGGTTATCGCTCTCATTCCGCAAAGTATATTGTCGACGAGATGCAGGAACTGGTGGAAGTCCATGGTGCCAAGGATATCGCGATCGTTGATTCGTTGTTCTGCGCCAACAAACGCCGTGTGCATGAGATATGTGATGAGATATTGGCACGTGGACTGGAAAGCAAACTGTCTTGGACTTGTTCGAGCCGTGTAGAAGTGGTCGACAGGCCTTTGCTCGCGAAGATGAAAAAGGCTGGGTGTTGGCGAACACGCTTCGGCATTGAATCTGGTCATGACGACGTACTGGACTTCATTTCTAAGGGGATTACCCAAGACAAGATTCGCAGTGCCATCACCGCGGCTCACGAAGTAGGATTGCGTCCCAAAGCTTTTTTCATGGTCGGACACATGCCCGATACCCGTGAGAGCATCTTGGAGACCATTCGTTTCGCAAAATCCATTCCTCTGCACGACATCACCGTGCAAATCAACACTTTGTTGCCTGAAACACCCCAACTTGAAATTTGGAACAAGGAAGGCCACAAGTGGGGGCGGATTGTCAGTTCCACCAAGAACGAGAAAAGTTTTTGGGAGCCGACGTTTGTTCCGTGGGGATTGGAAGCGGATGATCTCATTGATCTCCATCGACAGTTCTATCGAGAGTTCTATTTGCGTCCCGTTGTTTTACGGCGTCATCTTCAGGCGATCAACAACATGGAAGACGTCATGAAATATGTCGAAGCGGCAAGTTTGTTTACCTTCCTGTTCTTTGACTTGGATCCAGAAGACGTATCAAAGCAGGTCAAAGAAAAGTTGCCATCTTCGATCCGCAAGCCCTTGTCTGGATTGAAAAAACTATTGGTTCGGGCATAAATGTGGTTGTGGTTGTCGGGGTGCACTCTCTTTTCAGAGGACAATCTCACCGATTGGGAACAGCGTTACACGGATAGCCCCGAGCAGGTGGTTGCGCTGTTGGAAACAATTGACAATCCAAGCGAACGGCTGTCCATTGTTCAATCCTTACAAGAGGCTTTTCCTGGTCAGACAGAAGATTTGTGTACTGTGTTGGATGCGGCTGCACAAGAATACTGCGTAGAGCGCAATCGTCGTCCTCATCTTTGGATGCCTCTTAAGCAAGCGACTCCGTCTGACAGTTCAACGATTGTTCCATCAGGCTCAAATTGTACATCGGTGTCCTGTCGAATCACCGAGGCGTTGCCGTTGGCACAGCGTGGACAGATTCATAGAGTGTCTCAAGTGTGTTCGACAGATTCGTTGACTGAAACCCATGAATGTTTGTTTGCAACTGCTGAAAAGTTGGTCTCTCAACGAGGGGTGCTCAAGTATGATGTGGCCGTTGACATTTGCGAAGAGGCCGCTTCATTCAGTGGAAATTGTCAAAACCATCTGATTCAGCAACTGGCCAAGTGGGCACCAGATGCCGACAGTCAGTCTGATTGGGACACCATCATTCAAGCGCACCGTGCCATTGAAACAACTTGGAACTGGCGCAGTCAAGAGAAAAAGTCTCAGTTGCAGCATCGATTGTGGTCGGAGGCCTTGGGTGCGTCCTATGCAGGGGCTGATACTGTCGTTGGCAATCCACTGGATGTGGTTCCAGAAGAGTACCATACACACATATACAGTGCGTCTGCATGGCGGTTGTTTCAACTACAAGAGCCTTCCAGTCGTTCCTTCACCAAGTGGACGAGCTATTTGGCAGACAGCCTAGCCAAGCGCAGTCAACGGTCGGAAAGCGTGGACCAACAAAGAAAGTTTAGGGCTGCGTCCAATTTGTGGAAGACGAATGATGCTCTTGAAGGAGATGTGGTCGTGCCCTATCTAAGCACCAGCCATCGTTTGAAAGGAGACTCTGTCGATGAAGAATTGGCGTTGAGCATTTTGGAAGCCATTGCGAGACACCCTCCCGTTGAAATGGCAATCTTAGAGACTGGCTTGCTTGATGAACGAGAACGGGTCAACAGAACTGCCAAACGTCTTTTGGCACAACAGCCGAATGTCGAATAGGTTGTCGAATAGGTTGTTGAATGGTTGAAAGGTTGAAAGTAACGGTGCTGTCGGTTAGTACGCTAGCATGAGTTCTCCAACATCATCAACGGAAGATACCCCCTCTGCCACGCCTTTTCGATATTGGATTTTGGGATTGCTGTGTGCAGCATTGCTTGTTCGATTGGGTGTTGTTGCGTGGATGCCCGATGCCTATCAGTTTGATGCCTATCAGCGTTGGGCAGGGCGAGACCATTTGTACATTCAAGTTTGGTTGCCGGCTACGCAACTCTTGGTTTGGTTGGTCGGTAAACTTGGGGGTACCCCTTTGATCTTGCGCGTGGTGTTCTCGATTTTTGGGGCGGTGACCATTGGCATGGCTGGTCAATTGGCCTATGAAATGCGCAACAGCACAGAAGAGTCTGAACGTCCATTTTCACCAAAGTGGTTGATGTTGGCGTTGCCACTGACCTTGTTCGGACCTTATGTTGTATGGTCCTCCGTACCCTATCAAGAATCCACACTGTTGTTTTGCCTATTTTTGGGCTTGTTGCTCCATAAACGAAACAGCGATTGGGGAGACGTGGCGATTGGCGCATTGGCTTTGGTTCGGTATGAGGGTTGGCCACTGATCGTTGTCCATTGGATTTTGCGACGAAACTGGCGTGCCGTACTGCTGTCTAGTTGGGGCATGCTTTTGTGGCTTTTGATCAAGTATTTTGAGTTGCTGACACCTTATATGGCTTCGCCCGATACATTTTCAGATTGGAATGAATTGTCTACCCACCTCAATCCACGAAAAGCCCGTCACCTATTTCGCCAGTTGTGGTTGATGTTCGATTCTTCTGGAGCGGGTTGGTTTTTGCTGGCGACAGTGCCCGTTCTTTGGCGATGGAGGCGTTGGGATTATCGTCACTGGATGTTGTTTTGGGCTTTCCTTGGTCAGTGTGCGGCTTTGTTGGGCTGGTTGTTTTCACTGGGGATTGCATTCAGTCGGATGATGGTGTTGCCCGTGATGTTGTTGTCGCCTTTTTCTATATTGGGTTTTGTGTGGGTGTGGCGCCGAGTGAATGGCTGGAAACGGATTGGATTCATAGTGGCTTTGGTTGCGCTATCGGGCTGGACAGTGCGGGATATCAACATTGACCTTTCTGCATTCAACAAGCACAATCGCTGGGAGCGTGCCTTGGTTGATGATATAGAACGGTGCACCGAAGACGTGTGGAGTGTCTATCCACGAACCCACAAGGGACCACGTTCGCGACACGATGGGTGTGAGGTTGTTCAAGGGTTGACCAATTTGCGCGTCGGTCAAGAATTCAGTTGTATTCCTTGGGGGTGGGGTGGTCCAAAAGCAACCTTGATTGCCACTTGGGATGACGAACAGCAACAGTATGACGTAGAGCGAGTTGGTGGTGAGCCGACGGCAGAATGTCCTTACTGACGCCAATCTCCAAGGCACATGTCTGTGTTGGTGTCTTTTAGTCCACGATATCCCAACTGTCCTGCTACGCTACCACACACTTGTTGAAGAATGGCACAATCTGCATCGGTGATGGGCTGGGGCTGTACATTGACACCAGAGATGCGTTTTTCCAATGCTTTTTGGGTGATGTTGGGCAGTTCACAGAAATCTCGGAGATGGTCCCACTGAAACTCATCATGGAGAAAGTCTTCATAGCGCAATACTCGAACGGAGTCGGTTTGTGGATGAGACAGCAATTCTCTGGTTTGCTTTTCCCACAGTTTGGCAAACTGTTTGACGGTGGTCACTTGTCCTTTGGGCCAGCGGTACATCCAATTGTAGCCTTTGTAGGAGCGCCAACAATCCCAAGGGTTTCGAACCAACAGTAGAAATTTTGCATCTGGATACAGCCACTGCAAATAGTGCATTTCTTCGAGCGATAGACGCACAAACTTAATGCCAAATCGGTCTTTGTTCATTTCTTGAGCCGGTTGTCGAAACAGTCGATCCAGCATGGCTCGATGGGATTCGACCATAGCCTGCATTGGGGGATACCAGTTGGCAATGAAATAGGATTCAGGATTCTCTCGAATGCTCTCACTGTCTAGAAAGTGTCTGTCGGTTGGCCAACCGGTTTGTGTCAACGCCATTGCCGAGCGACTCAAACTGGCAATCAGATTGCAGTCGGCGTAGGGTTCGCCCCACATTTGAATACTGGGATCTGTGGAGATGGTTCGCTGTAAGACAGTGGATCCTGAACGCCAAATGGAAGACAAAAGGAAAACAGGTTTGTTGGCACTTGGCAACTGTGTGTTGGGAAACCGTTTGGTAAGGTTGAAGAAAGGGTTGCTCATGGAATCACCTTTTGTGCAAGAAGTCATCTCATACTTTGTATCACGCTCAAAAAATGTCGCCCAATCAAAGCAGGCTGGATAGTCTGTTGACAGTCTTGGGAGAGCCTATGTTGGTTGTAGATGTCATTGCACAGCATTTATTGGATCGAGGGGTGCGTTTTGTGTTTGGGATGCCCGGTGGTGCGACCGTTCCATTGATGGCTGCATTGGACAGAGTTGGCATCGAGTTTGTCTTGATTCGCCATGAAGGTTCGGCGGGTTTCATGGCCGATGCGGTATTTCAACGTACGGGAATGCTCGGTGTGTGCATCGCTACTTTGGGACCAGGGGCAACCAATTTGGTCAGTGGCGTGGCACAAGCATACACTGAGCGCTCCAAAGTTCTTGCGATCATCAACCAGTGCGAAGACCATTTGGTGCCGCTGTACACCCATCAAATCATTGATCAGCAGGCCATATTCTCATCCATTTGTCACGGTTTTCACCGCTTGCGCAATCATCGTCCAGAGAGACATTTGCACAAAATCTTTCAGCAAGTGGATGCAGTGAATGGCCCCGTTGTTGTAGAGGTGAGTGCAAATGTTTCAACCGCTGAGTGCGTGGCTATGCATCCCCATCCGAAGCCACATGTGGCAACTGCCGATGTTGCACCCATTGTAGAGGTGCTTCAAGAGGCCAAGACACCAGTACTGGTTGTTGGTTCAGAAGACTTGTCAGCCTCTTGTGCAGCGGCTCTAACAGAGTTGGTTGAGAGCCTAAATATTCCTGTGTTGACGACCTATCGTGGAAAGGGCATGCTTGACGAGCACCATACACTGTCGATGGGCGCATGTGGTCTGAGTCCCGTTGTGGACGAAATACAACAAGAACTGTTGCAGTGTGCCGATTGCATTTTGTTGGTCGGGTTTGACATGGTGGAGATGCGTCCCAATTGGTTGGAGGGATGGCTCGAGCACGCACGGTGTGTTTCCATGTCTGTGACTGGTCAAGTTGATATTCCCACAAGTCTCGATGTTGATTGGCGGGGGGATATCGCAACGGGGTTGAGGCGTCTTCAAGATCAGTGTCCGTCTATGCAATTGGGCTGGGACAAGAAATTTCTCACAGCCCACACTGCTCGACTGCGAAGCCTTTATGCCACCAAGGATTTGTCGGCGCTCAATCCTGCACACGTCATTGAGCAGATACAACAAGCCTCTCCAACCAATACGGTCCTCTGTTTGGATGTGGGGGCGCATCGGATCACAGCCAGTCACGTTTGGAAATGTCAAAACCCTCGAAGTATTCTGCAATCCAACGGATTCTCTTCGATGGGGGTGGGGCTTCCGATGGCAATCTCTGTCGCCTTGCATGAACCCGATACCCCCATCATTGCACTCACGGGAGATATGGGTTTGTGGATGAGCATGGGAGAATTGGGGGTTGTGCAAGAGCGCAAATTAGACTTGGTGGTAATTTATTTGTCGGACGCAGCGCTCAGTTTGATTGAACTCAAACAAGAACGATCGGACACTCCCAAACGGACAGGGGTTCGTTTTGAAAATCCCGACACCCATTCGATAGCCAAGGCCTTTGGAGGAATTGGGTATGTTTGCACCACGTTGCAAGATGTTGAGCAGGCGGTTCGCACAGCCCACGCCCAAGAAGGACTTCATTTGATTGAAATACAGATAGATCCGCGTTATTATCGGGCGCAAATGTAGGAACTTCATGCTCTTCAACTCCAAGATATTTGTCGCGTTCATCCTAATTACGTTGGGAATATACTATTGGCTACCAGATCGATGGAAGGTCTACTTTCTGTTGTTGATGAGTTATGTGTTCTATGGTTTTTGGGACCCGTGGCTGTGTTCTTTGATTGCATTGAGTACCGTTGTCGACTTTTGGTGTGGAAAGAATATTGCCAGTTATCGAGGCGATCAGCCCACCCAAAAAAAATGGCTTTGGGTTTCACTGGCGACCAACTTGGGAATCTTAGGATTTTTCAAATACTATGACTTCTTTGTGTCCGAGTTTGTGCTGGCCGCCAATTGGCTTGGCTGGGGACTGAACCCCGAAGATTACTTACTCCATCTCTTATTACCGGTCGGGATTTCTTTTTATACATTTCAGACCATGGCCTATTCCATTGACATCTACCGCGGAGATATTGAAGAGGCGGAGACCGACTTTTCACGATTTGCGCTGTATGTAGCATTCTTTCCGCAACTGGTTGCCGGACCAGTAGAGCGCGCGCCACATTTATTGCCACAGTTTTCTCAACCATTTCGATTGAACATTGCGATGGTGCGCGAAGGTCTATTTTTGATCTTGTTGGGCTTTATCAAAAAAGTGGTCATTGCCGATCGGTTGGCGATTGCGATTGAGCCATATTATGAGACGCTGGCGACCAACTCCGTAGACGCGGCTTTGTGTATGTTGCTGTTCACCTGTCAGATTTATGTGGACTTCTCATCTTATTCTGACATTGCCATTGGTCTCGGCTTGTTGCTTGGATATCACATTCGTCCAAACTTCAATTTGCCTTTTGTGGTTCCTTCCATACCTGAACGGTGGCGCCGTTGGCACTTGTCGATGAGTCACTGGTTTCGAGACTATATTTTCATTCCATTGGGTGGATCGCGACAGGGAACTGTTCGCACTCAAATCAACATCATGATCATTATGTTTCTCAGTGGTTTGTGGCATGGTGCGTCGAACAATTTTGTTGTTTGGGGCTTGGCCAACGGGGCGACGATGGTCTCTCATCGTTTGCTTAAACGACCGTTGCGTGCATTGTCTGGATTCTTTGGGCAAAATTCAGTTAGCAGGATTGCGTATTATTATCTGTGTTGCTGGAACACTTTTTGTACGATCGCGACGATCAACATTTTCTTTCGCTGTCCAACGTGGGAATCTGCCACAAGTTATGTGGACTCGATATTTTTGTCGGGTTTGACCGATTATCAACAAGCCTTAGATGGCGTTCGAGACATCCCTGTTCCAATTTTTGATGCATTTGGTTGGGTGTTGGCTGTATTTTGTGTGCATGAAATGCAACGCTATCTAAATTTAAAAGAGCGGATCCTGAATTCGTGGATCGTCTGGTCATGTGTTTGTTTGTCGATGTTTTGGGCAGTGTTGAGCTTTGGGATCTCTGGACCACAGTTTATTTACTATCAATTCTAAATAAACATAAAAAAGTTTTCAAAAAGGCTAAATCATTTCTTAAAGTCATCCGACACTGGATTGTGGTGAAAATACATTGTTGACATCACATTTCTCATTCAACCTCTTAACCAGGAAAACATCATGGCTATGTCCATTCGTACAAACTTGGCGGCTATCGGTTCAATCAACTCATTGAACAAGACCCAAGGTAATCTTTCTTCTTCTTTGGAAAAAATCTCTAGCGGATTGCGCATCAACCGTGCAGCTGACGATGCAGCTGGTATGGGTGTTGCTACTCGTATGGAAGCAGACAATACTTCTTTGAAGCAAGCAATGCGCAACACCAACGACGGTATCTCAATGGTTCAAACCGCTGAAGGTTCTATCGAGCAGTTGAGCAACATCTTGATTCGTTTCCGTGAATTGACAGTTCAGGCAGCGAACGAGACCTACACAACTACCGATCGTAGTATGATCCAAACAGAAATGGCTCAGTTGCAAAATGAATACAACCGAATCACTTCTACTGCAAACTTCAACGAGCAAGACTTGTTGGAAGCAACTATCGCTATCTCTATCCAAGTTGGTATCGATGGTTCTGGTGACAACCGCATCACTTTCACTCTGTCTAACTTTGCTACAACTGCTGGTGCAACTGGATTCTCTGGATTGTCTGTTGTATTCGGTCAGATTGCAAACGCTGCAGATGTAACTGTTGCTCAAGCAAACTTGGCTCGCTTGGACCAAGCTGTCAACCAATTGTCTACTCGTCGCGCTAAGTTGGGTGCTATCCAAAATCGCTTCGAAAATGCATTGTCTGAAGCTTCTACTTACAGCCAGAACTTGTCTGCTGCTCAAAGCCAAATCTTGGACGTTGACTACGCAACAGAATCTGCAAACATGACTCGCTACCAGATCCAATCTCAAGCTGGTGTTGCAGCGTTGGCTCAAGCTAAAGCGATTCCTCAGTCAATCATCTCATTGCTTAACTAATCGAGGTGAGCCACGAGACCTGAATGGTTGGAAGACTCAATCTTTCAATCTAGGTTTCAAGGCAAGACTTAGAACCCTAATGGGTTCCATCAAGGTCGGCGTTCGCGTCGGCCTTTGTTGTTTTTTTGCGTTGAATTGTTGCTTCAGGTATGGGTGCAATCGGTTATAAACAGTCCATGATATCTGAGATTTCCATTGATGAAACCCGACGTGCAGTTCGGTTGGTGTATATCCTGATGGGTGTGATGTTGTGTTTTTTTGGTGGGTTGTCGACCTGTTACCATCCCGATGCAATGATGGTTGAGTACGGTCGAGAAACCTCTCATCCTTGGATCATGCACAAGATTCGACACTTAGACATGGACAAACGTCGCGCTCATGATGGAGGGAAGATCGTTTGGTTGATTGGATCTTCGTTGATTCGAGAGTCCTTTGATGAACATTGGCTGAACGATCAATTGGCGATTCGAGGGTCAGAGTATCGCGTCATTGAATTGGGAATGGATCAGGCAAATTCAATCTTGGCCTACGGGATGATGAAGCAGGTTGATTTGAGAGAAGGGGACTTGGTGTTGCACAATCTCTCTCTCAAGTCCTATATTGACACTTGGTTGGACTTTACGGGTTTGCCAGCCTATCAGTTGATGGAAATATTAGAGCCGAGTGACTTTTGGGAAATTCCAGAATGGACCTTGGCGGACAAATTGGAGCAGGCTTCGGCAATTCCATACTCGTTCTACGCGTTTCACAACAGTTACACCAATGGACTGACCTGGTGGTTCATTCATTTGGTAGAAGGAGAACTGCCACCCAAACGGGGACCACAGCATTATTTGACCCATTATAGAAACAAGAAAGCACACTTTAAAGCACCCAGTCCAACATCAAGACATTATATTGGTGCGGATCGCCTGAGTTTTGAAGAAGATCAAATCAATCGCTGGGGCTGGTCAAAGATGCAGATGTTGGCCCAAGAATCCAACGTGGAACTGACAGCGCTGTTCATACCGCCCCGTCAACAGTACATGGCGGAGATGGTGCATCCAACGGCAAGGGCGCAGTTTATTGAGTATGTCGAAGCGATGGATCATCCAAAAGCCTATTTTCCTCAATTGCCAGAAGAGGCTTTTTATGATCTGATTCACCCAAACAAACAGGGGCGAAAAGTGCACTCTCAGTACTTGTTGGATTGGCTAAAGAAGCCAGTTGAAGGTACATTGCCTGAACTTACATGGCCCATTCCCGATTATCATCTTGAACCCCAAACCCCCTAAATTGAGCATGTCTTCTTTTGAACAGCAAATTGAAATGTACGCGAAGCGATTGCTCGATCAGTCAGAGATTCGAACTCAAGATTTGGTAGCCCTCTTGAAGTCTGTGGAATTGAGTTCTGAGGATATACAGACACTAATGCAGTCGGATATTGACCATCCCTACGGACGAAGGGTATTTCTAAATCATCCACAACTCGAAGTGATGGTTGCCACTTGGACGCGTGGGGTCCCGTGTGCACCCCACGATCACCATGATTCACGCTCGGCGATTCGCGTATTGCAAGGACGCTCTCACCACCGAATGTTCCAATGTCAGCAGGGCAAATTGGTCGAAACGCTGTCGGAACGAAAAGAAAAGGACGATGTGCTGTTGTGTCCACCATATCAAATTCATGCCATGGGAGACGACGGCGCAGATCAGCCATTGGTGACGTTGCACGCTTACGCAGGCTCGATTGACAATATGGTTGTGTACAGTGAGACTGAAACGTTGATCGTCAGTGGTGCCTGCGGAGCATGGGTGCCAGATCAAGAAGCAGATATTTTGGCGAGGGTGAAGTCTCATGTTCGTCGATCGGAAGTCTTATTGGAACAATGATTGTTGACCAGTGATGTGTCTGAGCCACAGTGAACTTTCAAAAATCTATTGAATCTATTGAATATCTTGCGTTTGAACTTGTAGTTCCAATTTTTGGATTTCCAGATGGCGCAGCGCGCTGGCTTTACATACGGATAGGGTTTCTGGCTTCGCAAAGAACTCTTTTGCTTTGTCGGTGATCAAGGGCACGTTTTTTCCTTGACCGAGTTCCAAGCAATTTGAGTCAAACGATGCGCGATCGGTACTTGCAACTGTATTTTTCAGTGCATTGAGCAACTTGTTGGTACTTTCATTGGCTTCTTGTGCAACTTCATTGGTGTTGTTGTTGATGCTTTTTGCCAGTGTTCCGCCCCCATATTCAGAATACAGTGTATCCAAGGCTGACTTTTGTTCAAAGCGCAGATCGATCAATTGCTCTTCGGGTGTTTTTAATTGAGCATTGATGGTGTCACAGGCGAATAAATGCAGAATAAATAACATAAGAGTTCTCAAACTGGATGATTGCTGAGCAGTGTTGGATGCACCAAACTGCCTCTTGGGATTGAATGGAGCAACTGTTTGCGCAGGGGGATTAAATGGGGTTGTTGTAATAAACCGTTCCAATGAATGATTGTATCCATATCGGTCTGTTCTATCCAAACATCTTTCAACAAGGTCTCATAGATCATGGGTTCTGGACAGATGCGAAGCAATTCCAGCGCTTGATCGATCATCGGTTGACGAATGCTGTCATCAATTGTGGTGTCGACAAAGAGCATGCTGATGCGATCGGGAAACTCAAGAGCGTCTTGTTTGGTCATCCAAAATGGGGAGATGGGTTCAGGAATGTGGTTGTTGCCGATGGAACCCTGTTTGAACATGGTCATCCATTCCTCGTCAATTGGGTTCTCGGTAAAGTGGTTGTCTCCCAAAAATAAAATCTCAAAACTGTCCCAACGCTTTCGCATGCTGTCAGGCAATGTTGAGAAGTTGTTCTTTCCCAGTGACAAAAGTCGGAGTTTGGCAATGTCTCCCAAGTTTTCTGGAAGGTGGGACAGTCCATTGTTGTGTAAATAGAGTTCCTGTAAATCTTTGATCTTTGGTAGACATTTGGGCAGTCTATCCAACTGGACATTGGAGAGATCGAGTATCGGGACGGAAAGCGAAGAGCGCGCCAACTGTTGCAATCCCTGAATGGGGTCTCCGTCGAAAATCCAATTGCCCCGAGGGTCAACGAAGGGGTTCATGAATTGGAGAAATTAGAAGATGTTTGCGATGGAGATTCAAAAGCGTCTACAATGGTCGCCACCGTACAGTCTCCAGTGACGTTGATGACGGTTCGACTCATGTCAAGCAATCGATCCACCCCAAAAATGATAGCGAGACCCATTGTCATTTGCTCTGCAGACAATCCGATGCTTTCGAGTACGATCACCAGCATAATCAGTCCAACCCCTGGAACTCCAGCCGTTCCAATCGAGGCTAGGGTGGCAGTCAAGACGATGGTGACTTGATCGACCCAAGTCAAATCCAGTCCACAGGTTTGGGCGATGAACATGGCGGCAACACCTTGATACAGAGCCGTTCCATCCATATTGACAGTTGCGCCAAGGGGAATGACAAAGCGAACCACGTCCTTATCCAATTGCAGTCCTTCCTGACAGCAGTCCAGCGTGACCGGCATTGTTGCGGAAGAAGAAGAAGAGGAAAAGGCGAGCAATTGAGCGGGTGCGATAGCCTTGAAAAAATCGAACACAGTGTGTTTGGTCATCAATGAGATGAGCAGTGGATAGATTCCGAACGCCAGCAAACCGAGTCCCAACAGCACCGTAGCAACATATTGACTCAGCACGCCCAAAACGTCCCACCCCAATTTGGCACCCGTAGAAAGAAGCAGACAAAAGACAGCAAGAGGGGCGAGTTTCATCAGACCTTGAATGAGTTGGATGATCACCTGTGTCAGTCCATCAAATACATCAACCAACAATATTCGTTGCTTGTCTGGCAAAGTGGCGACACCCAATCCCAACGCTATCGAGAAAAACAAAACCTGTAGCATGTTGCCATCGGCCATCGCGGAGAAGGGGTTTGTAGGCACAATGTTCAACAGTGTCGTCCAAACATCGGGGGCTGTGGCTTGGTCAATTTTGATTCCAACAGCGGCTTCGTTGCTTGTGCGCAGCAGTTGTTGTGTGTCTGTGGACAACCCTGAACCGGGTGCAATGAGGCTGCTCAGACCCAAACCGATGCTGATTGCGATTGCGGTACTGCTGATATAGAACCCAACCGTTTTGGAGGCAATGCGCCCCAATTTTTGTATGTCAGAGAGGGCGCCAATCCCGCCAACCAGCGAAAATAGGACAATTGGTACTGCTACAAATCGAAGACACCGCAAGAACAACGCGCCAACAAACTCGACCAGTTGCATCCAAACGTGTGCGCTGGGATCCCAAGTGGTCAATTGACTGCAAGCCAGTCCAAAGAGCAACCCGAAGACACTGGCTAGAAGAATCTGCCAATGCAACTCCCGCAGACGATGCATCACAATAAGTTGAGCACCAAGTTGGTGAGGTTTTCGATTTTTTGTACGTCGGCCCCAGAAATTTTAGGCTTGTCCGCGATGGTCTTTAGATCGTTGAGGGTGGTCAGCAACTTGGCGACCACTTGGTCCGGTGCACGGTCCTTTCCATCTCGATCAATGTAAGAGATGAAGTACTCGACGATTTCCTTTTGACGGAAGAACTCATCTGCCGCATTGTACTTGTTTTCTGCGTGCATGATTTTGGCAACCAGATTGGCGCCTTCTAGCCAAGTACCTGCTTGAATCAAGGGCACAACCCATTCTCCAGCTTCATATTCCAGTTCGGACACCATGACTTGAGACAGTTCATCAAATTCTTCAAGCAGTTCGTCTTTTTTGACAGAATTGTCTTGGACCCGTTCTTCGAAATCTTGAATGACTGCGTAGATGTCGTCACCAGCACCCAGTTTTTTCAACCCTTCTTTCATTTTGCCAAGTCTCTTTAAGATGGTGGCTTGGTCTGAAGATTTGAGTGTCAATACCAAGTCAGCCATGACGATACCGGTTCGAATGGCGACCTGATCGTTGTCGTCGACAATGACTTTGATGTCTTTACCAGCGGGGATCAACGACCCAAGGTCTTTTTGAAGACCAGCAGACTTGAGTTTGGCTTCCATTTCGATGGGAGAGGGGACGAGTTCTGCTTTGTTGACCGCATCAGCCAATGCATTGGGGTCGAGTTTGTTGAACCCTTTCTTTGCTTCTGTTTCTTCTGCTTTGGGTGCGTCGGCATTCTCATTCTCAGTGACGGTATCTCCAGAACAGGCGAGCAACAGGCTGAATAAGGTCATTGGAAAGATCGATGTGGTTTTCATGCTGAAATTCCTCTTCTAAGTTCGATTCAATTGGCTCTGTCCACATGGAATTGACAGACGTTACCGTATAGTTGTAATGGATGCGATCCAACCGTGTCAACCTTAGAGTGACACATTGTCTATGCCGCTTTTAAGTTTTGGATGCATAGCATTCCATCTGACAAATATGTTACACTAATCGAATAGAGATGACACGGACAATAGAGCGAGAACGGTGCAATCACAAAACCCAAATTCCAATACCCCCATTCTGCTGGTTGGCTCTTCAAATGATTGCCAAATCGTTATTCGAGATACCAGCATTGATCCCCATCACTTGACCATTGCCCGATTGAACAAGGCGCAATATCAAATTGAAGACATTGGCTCCACCGAAGGGACTTTTGTTAAAGGGCAACGAATCAGCACACAAGTGGTTGGTCGAAATGACATCATTCAAATTGGGTCCAGACCGGTAGAGATACGCTGGTTGGCTTCCCATTTCAATGAAGAAATTCCGCAGCAAATGAAGGCCTTTGCTGGAACGTCCTTGCTGGTGGGTTCTCAATCGGATGCGGACATCGTATTGCCCTACCCAGACATTTCTCCTGTACATGCCGAGTTGATGGTGGAGCAAAATGGCAATGTGTTGATCGCAGACAAAGGGTCAGCCAAAGGGACCTTTCTCAATGGCATCCAAGTGCACTCTCGGATGCAGGTCACCACCAAAGACAGTTTGTATTTGGGATCGTTTAGGGTGCAGAGGCACATGCTGGAAGACTGGATTGAGAAACTCGCACAAATTGGTGAATTGTACGATGACTCAGAGCCGACTGAGACCGATCTGGTTCACGAGACCACACAAGCACTCGACGCAGCCGCCAGTAGCCAAGTGGACGGCAGCGATCACATGGCCAAGGTTCGAATCCCAGAAGAGGGGACCTTGATCATTGGGCGCGATCCCGATGCAGATGTGTTCATCAACCACCCCTCGCTGTCTTGGCACCATGCCCGCTTGACCGTTCGCGACAACTATTGGGTGTTGGTGGATGATGGATCTACCAACGGGACGTTTGTTGACGGTGAAAAAATTAGCAAACGAGAAGTGACTGCGTCGAGTTGGATTCGAGTCGGCGCGGTGTTTTTGGTGCTGAGTGACGATGTAATTTTGGCAGAAGAGTTGGATCCAAGTTCCATGCGCTTGGATGTGGTTCACTTGGGAAAGAAATTGCCAGATGGAAAATCTTTGCTCAACGATATTTCATTTTCGGTGTACCCTGGAGAAGTTGTCGCGTTGATGGGACCTTCCGGTGCTGGAAAGACCGCGCTGTTGGAATGTTTGACAGGCAAGAGACACCCAACAAAGGGAAAGGTCTATCTCAACGGGGAGTCTCTGCATAAGAATTGGAACACGTTTAGACACAGCATCGGCTACGTACCGCAAGAAGACGTCATGCACCGTGACTTGACCGTGTATGAGACCCTGTACTTTGCCGCAAAGATGCGTTTGCCAAGAGACCTTCCAGAAGAAACCGTCATTGATACCGTGGAGCATGTGTTGATTCGGATGGGTCTTGCCAACATTCGAGATTCCATCATTGGCGACGAGCAGGTGCGAGGGATTTCGGGGGGACAGCGCAAACGGGTAAACATTGCGTTGGAGTTGCTCACCGAGCCTTCACTGCTCTTTTTGGATGAACCCACGTCGGGATTGGATGGAACTTCTACCTTGGAAATCCTCCAAATTTTGCGATCCTTGGCCAACGCAGGCGCTGGTAAAACCATCATTTTGACCATTCACCAGCCCAGAATTGAAGCGTATAAATTGGTCGACAATTTATTGCTCTTGGTCAACGGAGGTCGACTGGTCTATTACGGGCCTGCCTATCCGGATGCTCCTGAGTATTTCTCTGGTTTCTCGCCACAAAAGCCCTATGTCCACCCCGCCAATCCAGCGGACTATGTCATTGACTTATTGGATTCTTCTCGGCAATCGGATGGCTCTTATCAAGTGGATTGGTTCAATGAATTCGAGCAGTCTAGCCACTTTCGACGGTTTGTTCGTGATCGGCTCTCTACCCGAAAAGAAATTCAGACCAGTGATGAAGTGGTTGAAGACGCCATTCAACGCCGATGGATTGGTCAGTATGCGACCCTGTGTCGTCGATATTACCGACGTCGTCTGCGCGATCGTTCCAGTTTGATCATCCAGTTGGCGCAAACCCCCATCATCGGTGGGATTTTGGGGTGGCTGTTCTTCAATGAAGGATACGCAATGCAGACCAAAGAGAAGATCACGGCTTTCAAGCACGAAGGGTTGCTGAACATGATTCAACTCGACAATGGAATTCATGCGTCGTTGTTCTTGATGGGGGCGGCTGCATTTTGGTTTGGTTGCTCGAATGTTGCCCGTGAAATCGTTTCAGAACGCGCCATTTATCTTCGAGAGCGCAGAACGGGGTTGCGGATTGGGGCTTATTTGGCCTCCATCTTTACCTACCAGTTTGGCTTGGC
>CBFIFY010000015.1:0-72835 GCA_965661985.1 uncultured Myxococcota bacterium
TGTCTTGTATACTCAACTGGACACCGTAATCCAATGACACTTTGCCATCGTCGAGTCCAAACCCCATTCCTGGTTTGTGTATGGCGTCGACTGCATCAAACTGATACCCACTGCGCAACATGACTTGTGAAATGCGGACATCACCAGACAATCCCACAGTGCCCAACCCAAAGCCATCGGCATTCCAAGCCCCTTCAATGTCGATTTCTACACCACCCATATTTTCATAGAGTCCACGCATGGGCGCATCAATTACCCCAAATCGAGCAGAAGCGAACGGTCGTCGATAGCCTGAGATTCCCAACCAGTCATTGAATCCAGCAGCGACCACCACCATGTCAGCAATCTTGGCCCCTGCAGACGCATTGAGTTCCAACTGGTGAACCCGAACTTCCTCCGTTCGATCCATCACAAAATCCAAGATCAAACTGCCACTGTCTGAACGCGTTAAATATGTCCGTCCCAAATAGGTCGCACTCATACCCAACCCGTACTGACGGTTGAGAAATGAAATGGCAGAAGATGCAGTAATTCCCAAATCGGCAAAATCTCGGACCAAATCTTCATCTGGCAATCTCCAACCGGGCAATGCATCGCCCTCCAGCGGAGCGTCGCCTGTAGCATATTGGACTTGGAGCCCCATTGCGATTGGTCCCGTACTTGAGTCCATCACGGAAGCGCCAACGTGCCAACCGAGCACCTCGTCTACTTGTCCAACCGCGCTGCCCTGAGCCTGATATCGAGGCATCAAAGGCAATACAGCCGGTGCATGTCTAATTCCAGAAAAAGCGTCCAAGTTGGTTCGAGCCACCTCTGACAAGCCCAAATCCACCGTTGATGCTGGTTTATCTTCGGCAAAAGCCTGTGGCAAAGTCAATACGAAAGCGATAAAGTTCAAACAGTCTCCAATGTGTATCAAACACAGTAACACCATTTATCGTATATTGACGTTCTCGTCGAAGAATACAAGGAGTTGTCATGCGTGTCCGTACTGCCGTCATTCCCGTTGCTGGATTGGGTACCCGATTTTTACCCGCAACCAAATCTGTCCCCAAAGAGATGTTGCCCGTACTGGATCGTCCCTGTGTCGACTACATTGTTCGTGAAGCCGCCGATGCTGGGATTGAGCGCATCATATTTGTCACTGCCCGAGGCAAGGACGCCATGATTGACTACTTTGATTCGTCGCCCGCACTCGAAGCTCACCTAAAAGAACATGAAAAGTTTGAATTGCTGGAAAAAGTTGTAGAAGCAGGAAGAAGAGTCGATGTCATCAACATTCGCCAACGCAAAGCTTTGGGACTGGGACACGCCATTTTAACGGCCAAACCCATCGTAGGAGATGAGCCCTTTGCCATTTTACTGGGTGACGACATCGTATTTTCAGAGAAACCCGTCATTGGTGAAATGATTAAAGTCTACGAAAAACAGCAAGAGGCTGTTGTGGCGATCATGGAAGTGCCAAACGAACAAACGCAACGATACGGAATCTGTGCGGGATCTTGGGAAAGTGAACGTGAAATGCGGGTCAATCAAATGGTCGAAAAACCACATCCAAAAGTTGCGCCGAGCAATTTCGGAATCGTGGGACGCTATGTGGTACCAGCCGAAATATTCAACCTACTTGAAGACACACCGCCGGGAAAAGGTGGGGAGATTCAACTTACAGATGCGTTGCACATGTTGGCGCGAATGAACAAAGTCATTGGGTTTAAGTTTGAAGGAAAACGAGTAGACACGGGAAATGCGTTGGGTCTGCTGCATGCATCGATGTATCAAGCCTACCATCGCCCAGAAATGAGAGAGAAATTCTTGGCACTACTCAAAGAATTTCAACCAGCGCCAACATCGAAAAAGGTCAAGATGACGAAAGAGCAGGACTGACCAAATCCTGTCCGAATGTCGGTGGATATTTGGTCTCAATAAGATTAAGATATCACATCGACACCATCGGAATCTCATGTCAACTGTACCCGCTCGCATACCCGCTCAACAACAGAAATTTCCCTACGTTCAAATTGCGGTTTCCCTACCCTTGGATGGTCTATATACCTATGCGATTCCGAACGGCATGTCCTTGGAAATTGGACACGCAGTCTTGGTGCCCTTTGGACGACAAAAAATCAGTGGATACGTCATTGAATTCTTGGAAGAAACACACTTAACGACAGTGCGATCCATCTCTAGGATTCTAGATCCAACACCTGCCTTTGATCGAGAAAGCATTCCATTTTTTCGATGGATAGCAAATTATTACCTAAGTGGTCTCGGAGAGGTTATCGCGACAGCCCTCCCCCGTGATTACAAAGGAAAAAGTTTACGGGTCTACACAGCAACTGAAGCGGGCGTCAACGCATTGGCTGAAGAGTCGCTGCGCAGTGCCAATCAAACCTCTGTCTTGCGTGAGATCATCGCCAAACCCAATCGCTCGTCCAAAGGACTCAGTCGCTCGTTGGACAACCTAGACCACGCGCAAGTGACACGACTGTTGGACGCATTGTGCAAAAAAGAGTTCATCCGCTTTGAAGACAAAATCAACAAGGGACCAAAATCCAAAATTAAGATCGCAGTATTGACCCTCTCAGAAGACAAATTTCACGTCGTTAAAGGGGCTCGGTCGATTGCAGCTGTGAATGCCATTCACGATGCGGGTGGTGAGATCGCACTGGATGAATTGGCGCGTTTGGAGGGACCGACCATCAAAGATGCCGTCCGCCGATTGTCTCAAAAGGGACACGTTGAGATTGTAGAGCGTGAAGACCGACGCTCTGCTGAATTTAAAACCCTTCCAGCGTCCAGCAAACCACACACCTTAAACGATCAGCAACAAGCCGCTTATGAAGCAATGTGTCAAAACCAAAGTCGAACCTATTTGTTGCACGGAGTGACGGGCGCTGGAAAAACAGAAGTCTTTTTACAAGCCGCACAACATTATTTAAACCAAGGCAAACAAAGTCTGATTTTGGTACCCGAGATTGCCTTGACACCCTTGCTCATTGGTCGAGTTCAAGCACGATTTGGTGAGAGGGTTGCCTGTTTGCACAGTGGTTTGTCCGGTACTGAGCGATTGAGAGAATGGCGACGGATTCGGGCTGGTGAGGCTGATGTTGCCGTGGGAGCCCGTTCTGCTCTATTTGCCCCCTTTCCCAATTTGGGATTGATCATTGTGGATGAAGAACACGATGATTCCTACAAACAAGGCGATGGTGTACGCTATCACGCGAGAGACATGGCCGTTGTTCGTGGAATTCAAGAACAGTGCCCGGTTGTTTTAGCGTCGGCAACACCCAGTGTTGAGTCTTGGTACAACGCCCATCAAGGACGTTACGAACTTCTTCGAATCAACAAGCGAGCCACCCCAAAACCTGTGCCAAAAATGAGTTTGATCGACATGCGCGGCAAACCACCAACGCAAATCATCTCTCCCGAAGTAGAGATTGCACTCAAGGAAACATTTGCAAATGGTGGTTCGGCAATCGTCTTGTTCAATCGTCGTGGATACGCACCGGTCGTGGAATGTTCTGGCTGTGGTCACACCTACACGTGCCCTTCTTGTGGCATCAACTTGGTACTGCATCGACGATCGCAAAAAGTGACCTGTCACTATTGTTCTTTTTACCAAGATTTCTATACAAAGTGTGTTCGATGCACCACGCCCATCGACATCATTGGCTATGGCACAGAAAGAGTGGAAGAAGAGTTGCAATTGCTCTTCCCAAATGTCGGAATCTCAAGAATGGATGCCGATACCACGGCGACCAAAGGGGCGCACCACCGAATATTGGAAGCTTTTCGAACTGGCAAAACGCAATTGTTGCTCGGGACCCAGTTGGTGGCCAAGGGACACGACTTTCCCAATGTTACCATGTCAGCGGTGATTGGAGTCGACCACATCTTAACCCTTCCGGACTTTCGCTCGGCTGAACGCACCTATGCCCTGGTCACTCAGTTGGCGGGTCGAGCGGGTCGTGGTTCTCAGGCAGGACATGTACTTGTACAAACGCGCCACCCCGATCACTTTGTTTTTAAACTGCTCTCGGCAAAGCACCTAGACGATCCCGATCAAGTGTTTTATCAGCAAGAAGTCTATCAACGAGGTCTACTCAGTTATCCTCCTGCATCGAAAATGGTGTTGATACGCTTGGAGGGAGAGGATCGCGACAAGGTGCGTGCAGAAGCCGGCAAAGTCGCAGGACTGATGCGCCAACTGTCTCGGAATGCCAAGGACATCACCATTATGGGACCAGCGATGGCACCGCTCTCAAAACTGGTCGGACGCTATCGAGTGCAGATTCTGCTCAAAAGCACCAATGCCAAGGTCTTTCGCCGTTGGCTCAAGCAGGTGCGACACATTCTGCGTGAAAGCAACATTACCGGCGCAAAATTGATCTTGGATGTGGACCCCAAAAACCTATTGTAAGGATTCTACACCGCAGACTTTCATTGTGAGACAGAAACCCGTTCTCCGAGAGCAACACTAGTAACACTAGCAACACTGTACAGCATCGAAGATTACAACGGCCAACGACTCTGAACTACATTATTCCATGGACAGTTCGCTGAGTTCTTCCCAACGTTCCATAAGAGATTCAATCTCTGTTTCCAACACTTCTTTGCGTTCTTGGAGAGCCTTAACGGATATTTCGGAATTGCTGTAGGTGGCTGGGTCCAACAATGTCGAATCAATGTCGGCAACTTCCGATTCCAGTGCTTCGATTTGGTCCGGCAGCCGTTCGAGTTCCTGCTTTTGCTTGTAGGACAAGCCCTTTCGTTCTTTGGTCTTGGTCGTGCTTTTGTCTTTGTTGACCTCTTTGAGCGCTTGCTGCGCTTCAAGTTCCACTCTCTTTCTGTCTTGTGCTGCGCGTAGAACCTGACTGCGATCTGCATAGGAAACGACTTCTTGATCTTCAATCGATAAAATCCCAGTACACACTCGATCCAAGAATGCACGATCGTGGGTCACAACCAATACACCGCCCCCAAACTCGAGCAATGCTTCTTCCAACGCCCGCAAAGTCAACAAATCCAAGTCATTGGTTGGCTCATCGAGGATCAATAAATTCGCACCTTGAAGCAGCAACTTGGCCATCAACAGACGCGCACGTTCACCCCCGCTCAATAGAGAAACCTTTTGATCGAGCATGGTCCTATCAAACAAAAACTTCGACAGGAATCCCACCACGTGTACGCGCTTGCCTTGTACATCCACAAAGTCAACCCCACCCACAGACTCGTATACCGTATCGTCGGGTTTCAATCCAGATCGCTTCTGGTCGAGCAAACCAATGTGCAACCGAGACTGACGGTGAATTTGTCCTGTAGGCGACTTTAGTTCTCCAGTTAGAATTTTCAACAACGAAGATTTTCCCGTTCCGTTTCGCCCAACAATCCCGATGCGCTCTTTGGGAGACACGGTAAACGTCGCACCAGAAAACAGTTATCTATCCCCAAAAGACAAGCCCAAGTCTTCGACTTCCATCAATGTAGACCCAAATCGATCGTCGGTATCAAAGTTCCAATCAATGGATCGTTCAGATGGCATCGCACGTTGATTTTGCAAAGCATCCAATCGCTGCAAACGTGCCTTTTGCTTGGTACTGCGGGCTGCAGGTGATCGGGCTGCCCACGCGGCTTCTTGCGCAATCAATTTCAATCGACGCTCTTCAGCCTGACGAAGTCTAGCCTGCCGTTCCGCGGACGCCACCAAATAATCACCGTAAGAACCATCGTATCCAACGCACACACCATCTTCGACTTCCACGATTCTGGTAGCCACTTGCTCCAACAAATAGCGATCGTGGGTCACCAAAAGCACCGCTCCCCGATAGCCAGCCAAAAAAGCTTCTAGCCACTCAATGGTTTCCGTATCGAGATGGTTGGTGGGCTCGTCCAAAATCAACAGGTCTGCATTGGACAACAACGTGCGAGCCAAGGCGACCCGTCTCACTTCACCACCACTTAGATTGTCCAAAGGAGCATCTGCCGATGGAGCTTGCACTCGTTGTAAGACCGATTCAATGTTGTGAGAGATGTCCCACCCAACAATGTCCAATCGATCTTGCAGTGTGGTCATGGTATCCCAATCTTCATCGACAATGGCTTGATTGTAGGCATCAATCAGGTCCTGATGCCATTGAGACGTTTCTCGAACCGCATCGCCCACTGTATTGCCGGTCAACGTCGGATTCTGATCCAAAATCGCCACCGATACAGGCAAATGAATTTGTCCGTGATTGGGTTCTTCTACGCCCGAAATGATGCGAAGCAAGGTGGACTTTCCGGCGCCATTGGCACCAACAATTCCCACACGTTCATTGGGTGAGACAAAAAAGGAACAGCCCCGCAAAATCTGACGGTCCCCATAGGATTTTTCAATATCTTGTACAACCAAAGCATGCATGGTCTCAGGCTAACCCGTTTCCATAGAAGATTCACGCTGAAGTCCAAAGAGAAATTTTGAACACTCATTTGAATAATGATTCCAAACTGTTCGTAGATTTATATAGAGAACCAAACCCAAGGAGACACTATGTGGATGATGTTATTTTCTTTATGGACAGCCGAAGCGATGCCAAGCACCGAATTCACTGAACTGAGCGATACCCTCGAACACACCAGTTTCAGTGACGACCAAATACGAATACTCAAAGCGCTGCCCCAAAACACGTTTCTAACCATCGATCAAAGCATTGAAGTATTGGCAGAGTTTTCTTTTTCCAGCGACAAACTCGAGGCTTTACGGGTCATTTCCCCCTACATTGAAGAACGCAATCAACAGTATCGCATCATTGAAAGTTTTGCCTTTTCTACCGACAAAGGAAAGGCAAGCCATATTTTGGAGCAAATCCCTCCCAATCGATACCGTCAGAAAGAGGCTGAGCGACAGCAAAGAGACCAGCACAAAAGTCAAAAATTGCGACACACCCAAGAACATTTGGAAGCAAAAGCCCAAAGACTGCGAGAGAAATCGGCCCGTTTAGAGAGCAAAGAGCAATTGCTCAATACGAAAACACACAGTCTTGAGCAACGAGAACAACAGATTCAATTGCGAGAGCAAGCCCTCAAAGACAAAGAGTTGGACCTACAGAGCCAACAATTGGAACTTCGAGAGTGGGAACTGAGGCTCAAGGAATGGGAATTGCGACTTCGAAACCGTCGAGACAAATCTTCTGAGCGCGTCGCCTATCGAGATGACACTTATTATTGGGGTGGCTACGATGGAAAGCGCCGAAGAAATCACTAAGGGGCATCACAAAGGCACATCTCAATCGTTGGCCAATAATTGACTGTGACACGCTGGGCGCCATCGGAAAGAGAAACCATTCTCAATACCGGTGTCCTAGCGCTCCCAAGAACCACCAATCAACGGTACAAAGGCAGGTCCCACAACCAACTGTGATTCTGTAAAGTTGTAATTGTAAATTGGATAGAGGTAATTGCTCGACGACGGGACTGCCCAAGCTTCGCAATAGGCTTTCAACACAGAGTTTCGCAACTGCCACACGCGGGCGATTTGTACATCAATCTTTTGATACTTCGGCATCTGACCTGTTGGAAAGGTGGACCAGACTGGCATGTACACATCTTGATTGGCGTTCAGAACTGCACTTGTGGGCTCTACAATCGGCAACCCCGAAGAAATTCTGTAACGTCCCCCTATGGTCCAACTGTCTGAGTGCCATCCGAGCATTGCATTGAGAAAGAATGGTTGAGAAAACGGAGACCGATGGCGCTCGTCTTGATGCACCAATCTGGCATTGACCGACGACAATCCTACACGACCGTCCCATTGATCGGCATCACCCCAACGAGAAGATATGTACGCCTCTCCACCGACAGCCTCTTCTCCCACCAACAAGGTTTGTCCGTTGGGCTCTCGATACCACTTGTCTCGCACTTGTTTGACCCATACATCTCCACCCACCACAACAGCATCGGAAATGCGCCACTCAAAGCCTGTTGAAGCTTGTTCTGAACTGGCAAATTGTTGCAATTCTGGTTGATCAAAGGGTGGACTTTGATGATAACGCCCCACTGCAAAATGCCATCTCCCCGACGTAAACTGACGGTGAACTTGGATTCGTGGGTCCAATACCGCTTGCTGAGACAGAGGCAGTGCTTGGACGCGCAACCCCGTTACAAAACGCCAGTCCCCCATGTTGATTCTTGGCTCTACCCAAGCTCCCTGTCGCCATTCCCACAACTGACGGTCCAATTCTAGACCTTGTGCCAAGAGTGGGGCATCGTTTTGAATGACCGGGTTTGGCGAGGATGCGTCCACTTGCTGGTCCACCTGCCCCAGTCGCTGATCAAATCCCACAGACCACTCAACGTCGTCTCGAATGACGATGGATTCGTGTCGCACCCACGTGTATCGGTCCAAACGTTGTTGGCTGTCCGAACCGCCCTCCAAAGACGCCAAACTGGCGCGCCAATCATCTCGCATAACTGCCACAGATGTTCGTGCACGGTAGGTTTTGCTCCGCCAATCCCAACGGAACACGCCCCCATCAAAACGACGCTTCATCTCTAAGTTTGGATTGACACTGCGTTCATAAGGGTCGAGTTCATCGGCGTCGTAAATGTATCGGCCGTACTTGTCCATCGAGCCCAATGCCGTCCATCGAAAGTGATGCCCTTCCGCATTGCGAATGTCATAGCGCACCACGTAATCCGAAAAGGCAGGCCACAAACTGTACTGCTCGTTGCTTGATTCGTACAAGTCAGCGAAAGAGCGACGCCCACTGACCGACAGAACCCCCGCATCTTCACCTTTCCACGTAACGGGTGTGGTCGCTTGTACCCCCGCCATAATTAAATTGGCTTGCGCGTAAACGGTTGCATCTTCAGCATTGGCTTCTTTCGATTCCAGCGCTACGATTCCACCGATGGCATCCCCATAAGACGTGCCAAAGTTGGAAGGGTAAATCAATACGTTGTCCACCAGTTTGGTTGGCAAAATAGAGGCATACTGATCAAAATGGTACAAATAGGGAACCTCTACCCCATCAATGTACAGTCGACTTTCATTGGGCGCAGCACCTCGAAGGATGACAGACCCCGCATTCGGTCCATATTCACGGGTCGAGACTGTACCAGGTAAGGACTGAATCAAGCGAATTGGATCATCAAACCCACCAGGTGTCCTCTCCATTGTTTCGGCATCCAAGCCATAACTCTGTGCGTGAGCGGGAACGCGCTGTTCTTCTATCAAAACGGTTTCTTGTCGTTTCAAAGGACGCAATGGGATGCTAGACATCAATTGAAAGTCTTGGGCTGACAAGAGCATCTCGTGGTGATGGTCACTGCGAATGCGCAACGTTTCACACTCACCTTCTTGAAAATTGATGGTCAACACACCATCCAAATTGCTTTGGACACTTTGCTCTCCACACTCGACGATGGCCACCACAGGAAGATTGGTGCCCACCTCGATCAACTGAACTGTATGACTGTCCGCCAACGCCAACGATAGTACAGACCACCACATCATCGTTCTGTCTCCAGCGCAATCCGCAGTCCGTTGACATCTTCAATGGTACAGTATCCCAGTTCCAGCCACGCCCATTGGAAATAGAGGGCTGATTCAGCATCCGTCGGTGCACAATCCGGAATGATTGCATCCGTCAGGTCCGCGCTGAGGTTGATCAGTTCCCAATCTTCTACAGTCTCGTCCCAATACAGTTCAGCAGACACGGCTCTACCACCAATCTCATCACCAGTCTCATCACCAGTCCAGTCATCAGGCAATGCATCCACCACCAACCAGCGATTGTTATGGGGTATTCTCGGAACGTCTGTGTAAAACAAGTCCATCCAAGTCCATTGGTTGCCACCCTGACCATCTATATACAATGCAAATAGGGTTGCCTTTTCAGCATCGATGGGTGTATTTTCAAGGAGTTCATCGCGATCCATCAAAACATTTGCGCGGAAAAAGTCTGTCTCCAATGCTGACCGCTCTAAAAATGTACCCACACCATTTGCCGTCATCCACCGAACCTTACTCGTCTCCAAAGAATTGCCATCCACCTGCATCCCAATCCGCACCGCATCTGAAGCCAAACCGTCATTCACGGGGGCACCGTCTTGTTCAAGCCTCGCATCCAGTGTAAAGTCTGTCACTGTCGGCAACTGATAGACCTGTGCTGTCAGTTCGACCGATGAATACACCAACTCAAACATCGCTCGATGAACACCCCCATCTGGATCGGTATACTGAACAACACTTGGCAATGTTTCACCGTCTGTAATGGACCAGCGCAACGAGGGGTCTACTTCAAGATTGCCCGGGTTGAGAGGGTTGAGAGGGTTGAGAACGTTGCCATTGTCGTCCAACCACTCAATGAGGGGACGCGTTTGGTGATATGCCCCCCACCCATTCCAAACTTGTACCTCAATCCCATCATTCGCGTGACGCAAACCAAGTATGCGAGGGGCAATCAAATCGTGACGGTCCACCTCAAATGGCTCGGAGCAAGCAATCGCACCCATACATGCAAAAAGAAAACCCAAGCGCAAAATGCGATGGTTCACTGAATAAATCGTGGTGCGTTGCAACAAATTGGGTTTCATAATGCTATATCTATCCGAATAACTGTGTAAAGACACGATAAAATTGGAGAGTGGATGCCACAGATTTTGTTTATTGACGATGAACCTTACAATCTAGAGTTGGCCATCGAAATTTTACAAGAAGCCATTCCAGAATGCTCGATTGCCGTCACAGAAACCGCACACGACAGCATTCAGTGGCTCAGTGAACACAAGACCGACTTGGTTGTCATGGACGTTTTTTTGCCACTGGGAAGGCGCATTGCCGACAGTCTGGGACCCCGCGCAAAAGAATACCAAGATACCTTGAGACATTTGGGAGGAATTGCCATTCTTGACTTTTTGGACAAACACCCATCACCACCCAAAGTACTGGCCCATACAGCCTGTACCGACTTTGAGTTGCTATCGGTACTTGGAGACATCGTCCACGATCGCATTCCGAAACCGGCATCTGTAGAAGTCTTGCTTGAGGCTGTACAGAAAGAACTTTCAGCACTGTCGTGACTGCGCTACCAATAGAATGATTGCTTACAACCAAGTCAGTCCAACATTGAACACCGGCGTTGACATCGCTTCCAAACCGGTGGTGTCATCCTCCCAAACTCGTCGATACAATTGAAATTCCATGCGCATCATCCCTTCCAGAGAATCGGAGAAGGCATACGTTCCCATCAATACCCCTCTTACAAAGGATCGATGTGAATAGGGAATCAATTGATCATGCCAGCGATCTCGGTTTTCATGTTGCACTGACAATTGACTCAGCAACACGACCCCTGGCGCACTAAAACGTCGCCAATATCCCACATCGAATAAAGCACTTGCCCCCGTTCGATAGGCTTCTGAATTCTCATACAGGGGCAATTGAAGCCCTGTAGACGAAAGCACACCTTGACGTTCCCCTCTGGAAAACAAAATGAATCGACCGGTGGGCACAACCGTTCCCGTTCCCAAGGGTTGATGGAACTCTAACAGAGAGTATTCATTGAACTTCATCGATGCTGTTGGCAAATTGACCCCCACTTCACCACCCAGTACAACAGTGGGCAAAAACCAATAGTGCTGACCAGCGATTTGAACATCTCCAAATCCAATCGTTGTTTGATCGGGATGAAACAGTTCAACATAGGCATCTGGTGGGGTATACACCTGCCCATTGTCCACTCGGGTGAAGGTATAGTCCTTCGATTGAACAACCAATGGCACATTGATCTGAAACTGATTGTTCAAATCCACTGCATAACTCAAAGATTGTTGCCAGTTGATCCCCAGCAATTTCTTGTCTTCCATCACCTCTGGTATTTCGACACCCTCGTCCAATGCGGACGCACACAATTGTGGACTGACCTCTTCACAAGAAAAGAGATGCCCTTCCTGACGTCGCATGACAGACAGGTTACTGGAAAATCGGAATTTGGATTCCAATGTGGGAATGATTTGCGTCGATCCAACCTGGACCTGCTGAGTACTTCAGCCACCGCTTCAAGCGAACGCAATGCCCGACAATAAAATGATCATAGATGCCTCTCAGTTTACTGTAGAATAACGGCAAATGTTCACGCATTCTAGTGGTGCATATAAAATATGGCAATTGTCTAGGTCTGTTGTAGTATGTTACATGATGATAGTCTCAATTACCCAAAATACCGTATCATGATTCGTTCCTTACTCAGCATCGCAACCGTTCTCTTGACTGTCCCCTACATCAGTCTGGAGGTCGGACACCACTTTCAAAGTCAGATATCGAGCGCAGACAACTCTGCGACACCGTGGCGACGCGCTCGACTGAGTTACCGCATTGCCAAGTTCTCACCATTTCTATGGACTGCCGCTACAGAAGCAGAAGATGAGACGGATCTGATCTTGTCCGATTTTTTCTTTTCTCAAGTCCTACGGGGGGAACAAGACGCCATTGTACCTCAAAATCATCTCGACTTTTTGAGCGATCGCCCAGACAACGACACATGGAACGCCATTCGTGGTCGAACCTTGTTGCAATACGGCCAATTCAGCGACGCACTGACGCTGGCACAATCTCAAAAGGACCGTGCGTTCTCCAACATTCAGGCTGTTTCTGCCTTATACACTGGCGACAAAGACAATCTGATTGAGGGATGCTCTGCATGGGTAGACTGTCCGAAAGGTTGGAGACATGATTTGCCCTTTGACACAACAGTGGATGCCATTGATTCTAAGAATATTGATGGTCTTAAGGATGGTGAGGATACTCAAGACACTGAGGTTACTCAAAGGATTCAGAATATTGACTGGACCACATTGCCAAACGCCGATCAACCGATCTTTGTCGAGTGGGCCATCGACCAACAAGGGTGGAACGATGAATGGCGAGACACTGTTTTGACCCACAAATCCGATGCGTCATGGCAGTGTGCAACCCTCGCCTTGGGAACGATGAATGCCAACGCACAACTTGCTGACCCAAATGACATTGATGAAAACGCCCTAGAGCAAGGCAGCATCAATGGCGGTGAATCTGCGACACACCCCTTGATAACCAGCAGTATTGAGACGTTATGGGGAGAAGATGGCAGTGACTGGTGGATTTCCTACGGCACACTTGTGCACAGTGTACCTTGCCATCCAAAGCGTTTTGACGACGCGCTCGAAGTCGCCCCACCTTCTTTACACAACCGCCTCAAGTTGCTCAAAGCCGTCGCATACACCGGTCTATTGAACATCTCCGACGCCCAACGCACATTAAAGGAAATTCAACTGGACAGTCCAGAAACCACCGTGGACGAAAAAGTCTTGGGGTACCACCTTCGAGTACTCACCCGAGAGTTGGCGGGGTCAACCAAGGGAATGGAAAAGTACATTGCTCTCGGACTGCCACACAACAAAGCCCTGTTCTCGATTCACATGGGCAAGGCCAAACTGTATCAACAGGCCAAAACCACCGCGATTCAAAACCTTTCAGCACTCAACGGATACCCGATTCCATCCCAACTTCAACAGGAATATGCAGACATGCTGATGCTGAGCAAACGCCTCAACGGTTCAGCCAGCAAGATTCAAATTGGGGAACACCCCTTGGAATACGATTTCATGGATGACGACGCAAAATTTCGAGAGTGGTTGGTGCAATATCACGGACAATCATTCGATCAACCCACGGGCAGTCCAATGACAATTCCGCTGTTGCGGTTTTGGCGTGGCGAAGACAAACATGCTGACCAATTGTTGCAAACCCATCTAGAAAGCACCATTCACCCCCTGTCGGTGATGATGAGTACCCATCAACGCTTCTTGGAAGCCTCTTTGCGGAATGACAAAGCCCTCACATCAACAACGTGGAAACAGTTTGCCAAAACACGCGCATGGCTCGACGATGTTCCCTATCCACAAATGCTTCGCACCCATCCTGAATGGTTTCGCAGTCCTTGGTTGCACCAGTAACGGAGCCTGACATGTTTCTTTTCGCCCTCTTTGCTTGTGGTGCCGACCTTCCAACCGTGACAGTACGACACGACAAGGATGGTTTCTTTACTGCTCCGTGGCCCAGCCATACTCGAATGACCGATGGACACCCAGACCTCAAAGATTTTCCGAATCCAAGTGACAATCCGTTGATTTCAAAGTTCGTTGAAGAAGGACGCAAACTGGACGGCTTTGGAAACAATTCACCCATCTATTTTCCAATGTCGGATTCTTTGGACTTGGATCGCCTACCCACTCCACAAGAGTCCATGGGCGACGATTCTACTGTATATCTGCTGGACATCGATCCAACATCCCCATATCGAGGCGAGCAAATACCCATTCAATGGGATTATCAAGAAGAGCAAACAAACTGGCAACCCGCTAATTTTCTCAGTCTTGCACCCGTGTGGGGCTTTCCCTTGCGCCCAGATACTTTGTATGCCACGGTACTCACCCGTGAATTGGTTGATTACGATGATGGTCTGCCTGAACTGTGGGATGACCATGAAGAATGGTACAACACCACCGACCGCATTGTAGCAAACCAACTCTACCTGTATGAAACGTGGATGCATTTAAACCTAAAAACCGACGACATTGCAGCCTTCACGATCTTCAAAACCCAAGACCCCGTCAAGGACATGGTGAACTTTGCGCACCGAATCGACACCGAACTGACAGCACCAACATTGTCTCCGTGGGTAGAACTTGGTTACGAGGCTGACCATTATACAGCTTATGATGGTGAGATGCTTCTCCCCTTGTGGCAATATGGGCAAAAGCCCTACTCCAGCACCGGTGGTGGATTTGCCTTTGAAGACGGTACCCGTCCGAAAATCTTTGAATGGGAACGCGCAAACTTTCGCATTTCTGTACCCACTGGAGAAATGCCGGAGACGGGTTGGCCTGTGGCAATTTACAGTCATGGAACCGGTGGCAACTCAACCACGTACGCCAATGGAAACGGGGACTTAGAACCAGCCAAAATCCTGGCAGAAGCAGGCTACATGGGCATTGGAATCTCCCAACCGATTCACGCCGAACGCGGTACAGGAGCCGACCCGGAAATCTATTCCTTTAATTACCTCAACCCAACGTCTGCACGCGCAATGTTTCGCCAAGGTGCGCTGGACCAAATCTACCTTGCCAAAGTCATGTCGAGTCATTCTCACACTTTTGACTTGGGAAATGTTGAAGTCACAACAGATCCAAGTACCGTCGTGTATGTCGGTCATTCTCACGGTGGAGAAGTGGGCGCGATTGCACTACCTTTCTTCGGAAACTACGTTCAGTCGGTGGTATTGAGTGGTGCTGGAGGTGGTTTGAGCGTCACCCTCATGGACAGAGAGCAAGATGCAGGTGGACTGGATATTCAGGAACTGCTTCGAAACGCCATCAATCTGGCAGACAATGAAACCTTGGACACCTTTCACCCAGCCGTTGGACTGGTTCAAATGTTGGCCGAAGTTGTCGACCCCATCAATTACGCCCGCTATTGGTTTGATTCAGCCCCTTATTGGAACCACAGACCCGCCAACATCTTGATGACCGAAGGCATGTCCGATGCCTATACACCACCTGCCAGTATCGAAATCTTGGCCGCCACTGCTGGAATTCCAGTTGTGGGAGAAGCCACTTCACTCAACGTAGCGCACCGACTGAAAAAACTTGGCAACCCAGAAAGCACACAAGGCAACGCCGACAGTTTTGACGGAGACTCGTTGACGACAGGATTGGTACAATACCCCGAAGATGGCCACTTTGCGATTTTCTACAACGAAGATACTGCCCGTGTCTATGGAGAATTCCTCCGGACCACACTGGATGAAGCCCCCCCTTTGATCGCTCCATAATTAAATAGTCAAATAGTCAAAGGGTCATGCTCCGCTCCAACAGCCCTTAAAGCATTTGGATTGTCACCATTGAGTGTACACATCCAATTTCATTTCGAAATTATGACTTTCCCAGAATCAGCGTTGTAATTGGGGTACGCGGTCAGATTGTTGCCTGTGCTGTAAGAGCCACCGCCACCACCACCCATCGACGGGGTTCCACCACTGCCACCCGTATAGCCACCAGCCCCTCCACCGCCGTAATATCCTCCGGCACCACCGCCAAATCCACCGTCGATGCCAATGAGTGAGACGCCTCCAGCGCCACCGAGGACGCCTCCTCCGTCACACCAATCGTTCGATGCACCAACACTGTATAGACCACCACCACCAGCGCCTGCGCCAACGATGGAATTGCCGGTCAACCCACCATCTCCAGAAGCCGACTGACCATATCCCCCTCCAACAGAAGAGGATGTTGTGCTTCCACCGTAGCCAGCGTTCTGCTGATGAGAGGCACCACCACCACCACCAGCGATCAGCAACGGATTTAGAAATTCATCGAACACAAAGGTCGCACCACCGCCCCCACCACCCTCTGTAGCCGTCACCCCTGTTACACCCGGTTGACCGACCACAATATTGAGCACATCTCCCGCAGAAAGCATAAACTCAGCCGATAAGAAAGCACCAGAGCCCCCACTCGCAGTTCCTTTGTCACCCCCTTTTGCTCCAAAAGCCTCGATGGTGTACAAACCAGAATAGGGTGCGATCCACTGTTGGGCACCATTGACAACCGTGACCGCACCTTCCAAATCACTACCGAGATAGGCGGCATCACAATCTGCTTGTGCAGGGCCCAGCGTGCCACTGATGCCACAACTGGTGAAGGTCACTGGTGGCAGCTGCGTAGATACGGCTTGTACTTGTTCGGTGGCGATTGCCGAAACCATGCCATCCGAAATGGTCACTGTGCAGGTCCACACTTCGAGATCCAATATTTGAGAAGCTGACAACACCGATCCCGTTGCTGACCCTCCAAGATTTGAAGACCAAACATAGGACAGGGTTGTGACAGGTTGACCATCTGGATCACTGATGGAAGTTGCCTGACAATGAACATCATCGACCAACGGTATCGGCTCCGAAGGTACAACGGATATTTCTTGGATTTCTGGTGGTCGATTGAGAACTGTTTGATCGAGGCTCGTCGTCTCAGTCGCTCCATGTTCATCGACAGCGCTCACCTGACAGGTGAAAGAATCTTCGGGCAACAAAGATGTTGTCGACAAATCAAATGTGGTCGATATAGAAAGGACTCCTGATACATCCATCCACTGATAGGTGGGGATCACTGTCTCATCTGGGTCCACAACAGTTGCCGAACACGTGCACATCTGATCGTTGTAGGCACCTTGTGCACAATCAATTTGAGGATTGACAATCGTGGGCGCGCTGTTGACGACAACTGTACTGACACTATCGGTAGCAACGGACAATTGGGCGTCTTGCGCAGTTGCTGTACAAGTAATGACGTCTCCAACATTGGTGAGCAAACCAGATACTGTCCACGTTGCCCCCGTTCCAACAGGCATCCCATTGACACTCCAGTCAAACAATGGCTGCAACGCACCATCGTCTACGTCCATTGCCTGTGCTGTACATGTCAGTACATCACCTGTATATACAGGATTTGGCGCCAGTGACACGTTGGAAACACTGGGCGGGGTATTCTGAATGAGGACCGTGCTTTGTGCGCTATTGCCATCCGTATGACCGTCGTTGGGTGTTACTCGAACTGTCCAATACTCTCCGACAGCAGTAGCGCTGGCAAGCAGCGTTGTCCCAGTGTTGGCTGTTGTTGAGAAGTTTGCCCCTTTCAACCATTCTATTGTATGGGAAACCACATCCCCATCGACATCTGTCGGCTGTGCTATCGACACTACAAGATCATCTGTGGAGGTTGGAGTCATTGGAGAAATGGAGACTGTTGGTGCACTTGGGGGCGTGTTCACCTCAACGATTCTAGAGGTTTCTTGTGTAAATCCATCGTTATCTGTCGTTTGCAATGTCAACGTATGCATACCAGCGCTCAACTGAACCTGCACCAGTGTTTGCCCCTGCGTGTCGGGTGAACCCGCATACAACAGTCCATCTTGGTCTGAATGCCACTCGATCAACAAGTTTTCAGGTGCGTCTTCTACATCCGAGACCGTACCAATCAAGGTGGCCACGTCACCAAGCGTCCAGACCGTGCTCGGACTTGGCGCATCGATGTTCACAGTTGGCCTATTGCCCACAATCAGTTGGCGCTGAACACTACAAGACAACCCCATCTCATCCAACACTTCCAAAGCCACTGTATGCGCACCCACGCTCAAGCCGTCGTATTCAAAAGCCATCTCCCCGTCATTCGATGCTGTGGTTGGACCAAAAACACCGTCTTGATCGCTGCTCCACTGAACGGACAATTGCGTGCTTGGAATGTTGGGGTCTGACATCGTAGCTTGAAAAAGAACACTGTTTCCCTCTTCAATTTGGGCATTGTTTATGGGAGAAACGATGCTGCACAGTGGAGGTTGATTCTCAGGTCCTACCTCTAAGAGCACAGTATCGCTCGACGTGGCACCAGCCGCATCCTCCGCTACAAGTTCCAAGGTGTGTACACCTTCTGACAATTCTACTGTTGCCACCACCAAACCATCTTCATCCGGAACCCCTGTAAAGAGAGACCCAGCCAAATCTGACCGCCACTCTACGGATACGTCGCTCAAGTCGTGATCTGCATCCAAGACCCTGCCCGACAACACAATCTCTTGGTTGGCATATACTACGGTTCCTTCAAGAGGTGCTTCAATCATGGAAGTCGGAGGCTGATTGACAGTCACATCAATTGCCAAAGAGAATATGCCCGTTGCGCTCGTTGGGTCTTGCACCTCTGCCACAATCGAAGACATTCCCGCTGTCAGTTCAATGGCACAAGCCTGCTCACCCGACTCATCCACTGCGGTACCAATGCATTGAGACGTTAACCCCTCGACAGTGCCAGTGTACCAGGCCATGGTCAATTCCAGCGCATCGTGATTTTCATCGTCCGCTTGCGCTCGAAACACCACTGTTTGACCGGCTTCAAAGACACTGCCATCCGTATGAGAGGTAATCACCACCGTGGGAACGGTATTCGTACCGCTGGTTTTGTCGATGCTGGATGACTCTTGGCATGCCAACACCCAAGCACACAATGATATTCTCAACAACTGTGGCAATTTTTGCACCAACATACACCCTTCCAATTATCCACCTACCAGTGTAGCCCAAACAGGACACACTGTCTGTATACAATCGACGGACAACCATCCATCTGAACTTCATAAAGTTTCAACATTATGCCAAGTATTCACTTAGGTCTTATGATGTTCAGTCCTCGTTCAACAGCACTCAAACACAGAAAACTACTTTTGAGCCACCTTCTGTGCGTCTATTGACGGTAGATATGACATCAAACGGTCCCATCGATCCAAAGTATACCCTTCGATGATCACCCCAAGTTTGGTTGTATAGTTGGGATCACTGGCGTAATATTTGCTGGCTTTGTCCATGAAGGCTTTCCAATGGTGACGATTGGCTCGTGCTGCCGCATACCGTCTATCCTTGGCCAACAACCTTCCATGATAGAAAATTGCATCCCGACGATCTTCAAAGACGCGAAACTTTGCCCATTTTCCATAGCGTCGATTTCGAGAATTTCGTTCAAAGGTTCGAATCTTTACAGTATTCTCCCCCGTTCCTTTGATGCCAAACAGGTTGTTGAAGTTTACCGCCAAATTGGAACGCCCCCAACCAGATTCAAAAATGGCTTGCCCAATCACGATTGAAGGAGGTATCTGATGGGCATGCGCAGAAATCAAGGCTGCTGGAGCTACATCTTCGAGAAAATCTCCACGATAGCCACCAGGCCAATCTCGACTCTCCATGGCAACAATGTACTCAGCCATAAACGCGATGACTTCAGGATCGGTTTGGTCCGCAAAATCTTGCAAAACATCATCGGAAGCGTAGACATCTTCAAAATCCAACGTCAACGCTGGATAGGCTGGCTGAACCGTAGGAGATTGCGCGTCTGCCTTCTCAACAGTCCACAATGACAGCCCACCCACGACAACACCTAAAGCAACGGCACCGATAAATCTTGACAACAATGATGATACTCGAATACCCATTGCCTAAATTTATCGAACAGCCGCCTGATCCTCTCACTTACGAGAACTTTTCTAGGTCTATCTATTGACATTCCAACACCCTAATTAAACATTTGATTGGTCATTCCATAGACTTTTGCCATGTCATTTGTACATACTACTTGTCAAGTCAATACTGTTGAATGGATCGCAATCGTGTACAGTGAGTATTTGCTATTGACTTGACAATGGTGTTGATATACAATCACAGGTGTGGTTTTGGGGGAATGTATGAACATTTTACTGGGTGTGACTGGTGGTATAGCAGCCTACAAAAGCTGTGAGTTCTGCTCGTTGGCCATAAAATCTGGTCACAACATTCAAGTGTTGCAAACCAACAATGCCAAACGCTTTGTCGGCAGCATCACCTTCGAAGGATTGACAGGTCGACCTGTGTTGCACGACACTTTCGAAGCGGCGATGGATCACATTGAGTGGGCTCGGTGGGCTGATGTTGTTGTACTGGCGCCTCTCTCAGCAAATTCAATGGCAAAGATCGCCCACGGTCTCTGCGACGATCTTTTGAGTACCACCGTCTGTGCAACCCCTCTGTCGACACCGATTCTCTTGTGCCCCGCGATGAACACCCACATGTGGACGCACCCCTTAACACAGCGCAACCTACAAATACTGCGCGATAGTCAACGCTTCAATTGGGAAATGCCGGTTGAAAAAAGACTCGCTTGTGGAGATGTGGGCGTTGGGGGTCTGGCGGCACCTTCTGACATTCTCAAACACTGTGAGTCTCTATGCTGATCTCTCGTTTTGTCGTTGGTTTATTTGCTGTCTCTTGGCTGCCTTGGTTCAATCAAGAAGTCGAAGAACCCACTCCTGAACCCGTTGTGGAAGAACCTGAAGTTGTCGAGGAACCACCCCCACCTCCTGAACCGCCTGCACCTGCCTTGTTTCCAGAGCCCCTTCCGTTCCATCCTACATTGGACGTGAGCAGTCTTGGTATGACCTATTCAAGCAGTTGTGGGGGCTGTCACAGTTCCGCATTCAATCAATGGACGGAGTCAACCCACCATACAGGCATCCAAAACACAGCTTGGCTGGATGCCATTCGATCGTTTGGAGATGGAACGGTCTGTACTTCTTGTCACAAGCCATTTACCGTTCAACACGAACAATTGACCACTGAGATCATTGAAAACGACATCGCACGTCCCGTCATGGAAACCAACCCTTCTTGGAATCCAACATGGCAAAGTGAATCCGTCGGATGTGCCAGTTGCCACGTCCGAGAAGGCGTCGTCGTCGGATCGAAAACAAGTGACTCGCCTCATCCTGTGCGAAACTCAGATACACTCTCGTCTTCGGAGGCTTGCCAAAGTTGTCACCAGTTTCAACTGCCCGATGAAACCACGCCCATTTACAACACGTACCAAGAATGGAAAAACTCTGCCTATGCCAATGCCGGTATCCAATGTCAAGATTGCCACATGGTCTCTGGTGCGGTCATTGGAAACGGTTTTCCAAGCCATCAAATGCGCCTATCACCCAAACAAGGGCTCACCGTCACACTGCAAACCCAAAGTCTGACCTTTCGACGCAACCAAGAAACTCAACTGAGTGTGGTGGTTCACAATACCGGTGTGGGACACTCTTGGCCCGGTTCCAGTCCATTCAGTGAAAAGAAACTGCTGATTCGACTCGTCGATGACAATGACAAAACATTGATGAAGGACATCGTCCATCCGATTGGTCACCACAGAGATGAAGCACTGCAAGGTCCTTCCATCGCGGTTGGCAACCAACACAGTTTTGTCGGCACCTTCTCTTTGAGCAGTCGAATTCGGAGCAACTATGCCATGCTACAAGTGATTTACCAAAACGGCTCTGACTCAGAAGTCATTCACAGTACACGCGTAGAGATTCGATGATTCACTGGACAACCTCGGGGGCTGTGGCGACCCCCAAAACTGTACAGATTCGTCTGAGTACATTGAACCATCGCTCACTGAACGTGGGGCTCAAGGTACCAGAACGCCACCTGACGATTGAAGAGTTCGAGACCAATCTACAATATTTCCAACAAGGGCTGGATACACCCCGTTCAATTCCTTGTACGAGCCTGACCCTCAGTGGTCTCCCCCTTGAACCAGAACCGTATTTCGATGTCTTGCAACGACGCTCAAGCTTTCACTTCACCACGCTCCATCTCAGCAGTGAAGTGCCATGGGAGACTTTGAAGCCACATCAGTCCCTCTTTGATCGACTGGTTCTCAGTGTGGGACCTTCTGTAGATAAACTTGACTTCTATTCAATTCCCAAATGGGCAAGGGATACAGTGCACTGCATTGTTTCGTTGACCGGTGATGCCATCGCACTCGAACAATGGTTGGAGCAATTTCTTCCTTGGGTCTTCGACCACCAGATTGCTGTGACATTCTCTCATCCCTTTCCATTGAGCCCAGTCAAACCCTTGTCTCCTTCCAGCATCGTTGGGCTCTTTCAGTGGTTGGCACCGTTGCTCAACAATCAGTCTTCTTCAAAGAATCCACCCATACAGGTCAAAGGCATCCCTCCGTGCTTGATTCCAAGTTTACACAAGCATTCCACCAACGTACACATATCCAGTAAAACCTCGAACCGATGGTATGTGGACGCCGATCATCAGTGTGAGAACGCTCTACTGTTTTTTCCAGATTTGCTTCAGTTTCACAAAGATGACCAGTGTCGATTTTGCACACTCAACACCCAATGCGATGGGTTCTTTTTGACCTACTTGAAACAATACAATTTGCATTTGTCGGCGTTTTTAGAACAGGAAGTTGTCTGAGGCATTACTCAGAAGTGTCCATCGAATCGCTGCTGGGTATCAACTCAGAAAACAGAATTGGCTGCCCGTTCATGCTGTCTAGGAGTCGACGCGTACTGTGCAATTCCTTCTCTTGTTTTGGATGCGCGACAATTTTCTCATACATCCAGATCCCCACCATTGGAATGGTCACCATCGATGCGATCACCGCTTGACGCTCCCACCCAGAATCTGACGCCTCCGGTCGATTTGCCATTGCCAACGAAGCGACTGTCCAACTGCCTGTCAACGCCATTGTTCCTGTCAACCATTGGTTGGACTCAATGGAGACAATGCGTTCAGACTCGAGGGCATACAGTCGCTCGGCTGTTTCATAAAATGGGTGCAACGCTGGATCGATGACAATTTCTGTAAACAAACTGTTGTCGAGTTCGTCAAGAACTCCTGCTGCGACAAGTTGGATTTCACCGGATTCCCTGCTTACATCATCGTCTAAAGTTTTCCCTTCACCACTGTATACAGCACGCCACCCCTCATAAGACACTGTCGCGAGTGGAATGGACACTTCTTGCGACTCTTGATCTGGATACACCAGACCTTCATTCAACAGTTCGCCCGTTGGTTGTCGTACTTGATAGACCCACGGCAACGCATCTCGAAACACGGAAGCAAAATCGACGCCTGCTGTCACGGCTTGAGTTTCCAGTGCCTCTGTATCAATTTGAAAAGCATATTCCTGCCCTTTGTAGTCAGCGGTGACACTGTACTCCCCTTTGAGCAACAAACGAGATTCTTGTGGCGTGTACAATAAAGGTTCTCCGTCTTTTGGTACAAAGGTGACCGTATAGCCATCCGGTGAAAGTAAATTCGGCAATCGTACATGTGTCTCTGCGCCGATTGGAATCCGAATTTTCTCCAAAGTTCCCGCTTGAATATTCACTGTGTGAACCACATCAGCCCGAGCGCCACCCGGCTTGATTCGGATTGTTGTCGGTCCTTCTGGTAAATTGGTCAAATATGTCCCGCCCAGCATGTGGTCTGTACGAGAAGCTAAGTCAACCGGTCTAGTAGACTCCAATTCAATTTCAAACCCTTCAGGCCATTCCGTATAGCCGTCTGTAAATTCAGGCACGATTTTGACGATGCCACTCCTCTCCAATGCCCAACCCAGACGTTCTTTCATTGGACGCCAGTCCATTTGCTGTGTTTTGGCGAGAGACTTGGCGATCATCCACGCATCAAAAGCCGCAAACACATCACCGCTTCCTTCAGGAAAACACGACAGCGCATCCCCAAACGCCATGTAGGCCAATGGATTTTCCCCATCTACAGCGATCAGATTGGCAGCAGCTGTCGCAGCATCTCCACATTGACCATCCACGATCAAAGCATTGATATCCGACAAAGTATAGAGTGTGCTTGGTTTTTCGTTGGAGGAAAGAGATTCTGTTTCAATAGACGGTTCCGATGGTTCACCATGCGTTTCTGTCGTCAAAGAATCCCCAGAATCAACGGACTCGGTGTTCAACATCAACATCGGCTCAATTCGAACATCCTCGACTTCTGTTGTTGGCGCAACAGCATCCACCTCTCGATTCATCTCTGTGGGCTGGATTCTTGGAGCGATATCGGTAATGTCGGAGTCGATCGATACAACATTGTCTACGGATTTCCCAATGGAATCGGAATCTGACGCAATAGAGTCTTCGGAGGTCGATACAAGTGGAGAAGCATCTTCCCCTTCGACGTTCACCGATTCTTGAAGAACGCGCGTCACCAGCACTGGTTCCACCGAGCATTCCTGCAACGCACAGTACTCTTGCACCCGCAGGCTAAGTTGATTCGCCTCACCACCCAATCGGGCAAACTCAGCAACAGCCAGTCGTGCTTTTTCTGGCTTTCCGACACACAGATACCCTTCAGCCAACAAAGCGTATCGTAGAGGCATATTGCTATACCCAACGTTCAAATGCTCTAGTTCTTCGATGGCATACTGACAATCGTCGATCTGCAACGCTCGCTCCAATCGCTCTAAACGCTCTAATTTTGGATCCGCACTGCCAGCGTACGCAACAGACAAGATCAATGCTGAGACACCAATCATCTCTCCTCCTCTGCTTGACTGCCCTGATCAACACTACCCAAGCGAACATTGGTCGCCCGCTCTTCATCTACCGAACCAAAGTCTTCAAGTTTCAGGGACCGACCGCGTACGTGGGTTGTGGTTTCCTTAATCAGTCCTGACCAGCCAACCTCTTCTTCGACCAACAAAACATACATCCCATCGGCATTGTTCTCCGTCACTGCTTGCGCCACGGCTTGCTGAGCGGCATTGGACAATTTTTCACTCACACCCAGCATCGATACCTGACTGCGATGAGATGCCTCGGATACTGAAATCAAACCCAACAATGAACGCGTTGATACAGTCGCTTCAATATACCGACCCATTTCAAACCCAACTTCCAAAGGGCGGGTCCAAATGATGTGTGGTTCTGCTTCTGCCGTGGCAGTGGTCACCATCCCAACGTCTCGATGTGTACTGGTACAGCCCATCCACACTAAGCCACTCAACATCGATAGCATGCGCATATTCACTCCTTCTCTCTTGGTGTACAGTCATTGGCAAGTTCTATACACATGTTCTATGCTAGTTATTAAGAGAGTCTCTCTAAAAGTCTAGCACAATGGGGCAATGAATATCATGTCTCTTCATGGAACTGTCAGGGAATCCTCAATCAAAATCGAAAGTCAACGTGAATGTGATCATCGTGTACCAAAGATGCACGGGTGGAGATTTTTACGCCCAAGCCTTTTAGATGGGGCACAAATGAAGGCGCAACGATCACAAATGCAATTGTCCCTCCCTTTTGTTGGGCTGTCTTTTTGAGCACAAGAATCATCTGTCTCAAAGTGTCAAAGTCGACTTCTTTATCGGATTTCCAAGGGATTGTTGGACACAGATGCGGGTATTTGCTGTTTTTGCTGACGTCCCATTTCAGCCCATTGAGATGGTTTGTTTTGGAATCGATGTGCCAACAATATCCCCACAAACTCAGCGGACCCGTCATCAACCTTGCAGGCTTTCCATTCTTTTTCATCGGCGTCATGATATCGACACTGAGTCCCTCTCGATGGGTAAAATGTGGGAGAAACTTCCCTCCATGCTGAGCACCAATCTCCGCGATATCAAATGTTTGGCCAGTTGCATCATGCAACTCTTCAAAGGACTCTTCTATTGTTTCAATAACCTTGTGGTGGGCATATTGTCTTCCAAGTGCCGAACCAAAATAACTGTAGGTACGGTAGCCCTTTCCCCTTGGTGGCAAAGACCGTGTTCCTTCCAATTGACCCTTGACCATTTTTGTTTGGTTGTTTTTCGACAGCATCGACCTAGAATATGCTGTTGTCATACACCCCATTGGGATCAATAAGCAAGAGAACAGCAACCATGTAAATTTTTTCTTCATTGTACACCTCTCAAGACTGCTCACGTTCTAAAGTATTACAATTGGACAAAACGACAGTGCCACTTCGCGATCATTCCCCCCTTTAAGGTTACACTGATCGCCATGTACAGAAACATCGTCATAACAGGTGCGGGTTCTGGGTTGGGTAGAGCCCTCGCAATGGAACTTTGCTCCAAACATCACCACCTTATTTTGGTGGATGTCTCAGAGAAGGGTCTCAACGAAACCACCACTCTACTGGCAACACAGGGACAGACCTACAGTACAGAGGTTGTTGACTTGGCACACACAGATCAAATCCCAACTTGGTTTGCATCTCTCGAAAAACGGTTCACCACTGTTGACCGTTGGTTCAACTGTGCTGGCATCACTGTGTCGAGTGCCGCTACCGACATGAGCACAGAGCAATGGCAACAAATTACAGCGGTGAACTTGTTGAGCAACGTTCTACTCAGTACACTGGCAGCCACGCACATGCAAAATCGAAACGGTGGAAAAATCATCAACATCGCCAGTATGTTTGGTCAATTGCCTGCACCTTCTGGTATTGGCTATGCGACCACCAAGCATGGACTGGTTGGGTTTACCAGAACCCTCGCCGTTGAAATGATGAACAGCAATGTGGATGTTCACTTGGTGTGTCCAGGGTTCATCGGGACAAACTTGTTTGACAACGCCACCTACAACACCGTAGAGAAGAGTGCAATTTTGCCCGATGTCAGGCAGATGATGTCCTCTGAAGATGCTGCAAAGCACATGTTAAAGAGAATCGACAGAAATCAACAATGGATCATCTTTCCCTTCTACGTTCGGCTTCTGTGGTGGTTAGAATGGTTTTTCCCCACACTGATGGCTTACCTTTGGACCGCTCAGTGGAGAAAGTTTGTCAGCAAGCGTTCTCATTGAAAGCGTTTCCCGGTGCCTTCAGTCAAGCAAGGACATAAGCGTTGGACTCATCGACCCCTGACGCTGAAAGTGACGCATAAACAAGATCGGTTCACCACCGACTTCAGCAATCGTTCGTCCATCCAACTGTTCAGCATACTTTTCAGGTTCAAAGTTTAATAGACTGGATGGATTGGGTGTTTTGGCAACAACATCCATCAAAGAATCCAACGTGTTCATCTTCATGTAGGGACACGTTGCACAGCCCCCCGCTGTAGAACACCCTTCGCCACCAGCCACTCCGGGAACAATTCCAAAGTCGGCATCTTGCGCAACGGCCGCATCGGCCACTGGAAAAATGATCTCAACTGCAATATCACTGCGTTCACTGGCTTTTAATTTGGCTTGCACCTGTCGAACAATCGCTGTCACCATTCCTGCTTCGGTTCCCAACACCACACGGATGTCGGTTCCTTCAGTCTTGAGTACAGCGTCATCCACTCTGTCCAAAATAAACTTCAAAATGTTGGATGTAGAACCAACCACGCCCCTTCCCTGACGCTGTGCTTGTACGGCAAGTTCAAACATCTCTCCGGGCACCTCTAAGTGTGCAGTGTGATAGGCGTCTGCATATTCTTCTGCAACCTTCTGCACCACCGTTCCACCAAACATGTGGTGAACAATGCAATTGCCCTGTTGATAATAGCGAAACTGCGACAGAAGTTTTCGAATGCTGTCTTGAGAATGTTCAGGATGGATCGCACGAATCGTCGTGTCGTCCAGTGTCGAGATTTGGGTGAGCATCACTTCCAAATTGTGTCCCATATACGTATCTGGTCCATAGCAAATCTGCGTTTCTGGCTTTTCAGCGCTCACCTGCAAGATTGTTTGTAAGACGTTTGACGATGTACACGTGATTGTTGGAAGAAACTGATGGGCAACCGCTTTTGAGCGCAAAGACGTATTGATGTAGACCACGTGTAGCGCATGTTCAAGTTCACTGCATTGTTGAAGCCACGCTTGATACATACGGCTTTCAGCAGCATCCGCCAATGAGCAACCAATCTCCCGTTCGTCCACTCGATACACCGGTATTTGCGTATGTCCCGCTGCATCCAATACCGCCCTAACGTTTTCACTCATAAAATCCACACCGAGCACAACGATTGCAGACACACCTGCTTCGGCCATCGTCACGGCGTGATCCGCCATCAATAGAGAATCCGCAACAAAAATATGAGAATGTTTACATGCCGACAACACACCTTGCAACTCAGCGTCCATGTAAAAATGGGCAACAACCCCAACATTGAGTTTGCTTAACAGCGCATCCAATTCTTCTATCGTCTGCGGGTCAGGAGACAAAAATTGCGCTTGAGACTCTGCAAATGCGCCTTGGGCAAACAACTGTTCGGCTTCAATTCGTAGACTTGGAAAGGACATGGAACCTCCACTGTGGATTCAACAATCATTGATGACTATTGACGACAATTGACGACAATTGACTAGGTTGTATCCGATTTTGAATAGAGAGTCGGCATTTTTGTACCGTTCCTGTGATGTGACACCCTCATCGGGTCAGACATAGACAACATCAATAGAAAAAGATACACACAATCATTCACAATTTAGCCACTGATAGCCATGAAACCTTCTTCCATTTGCGCAATTTTGAACCCAACAGCCGGAAACGGTCAAGCCGGTCGTGAGAAACGCAACATTGAACGTGCCTTGGCTGAACATTTTGACCACTGGGAAGTTTGGGAGACCAAAGGACCCAAACACGCGACGCAATTGGCAAAAATGGCTGGAGACAAAGGCTTTGACGTTGTTGCCGCTGTGGGTGGAGATGGCTCCTGTCATGAAGTGGTCAACGGATTGATGGCGTTGGAGATCGACAAACGTCCCACTTTAGCGGTCATCCCTTTCGGAACAGGTGGAGACTTTCGTCGTTCTCTTGAAGTTCCCAAGAATATTCGTCAAGCCGTCGGAATCGCCAAAAATGGACTGCGCAAACAAATTGATGTGGGACAGGCAAAAGTCAGCACATCCACTGGGTCCACTTCTCACTATTTCATAAACGTTGCAGGATTTGGTGCAAACGGTGAAGTCGTCGACAAAAGCAATCGATGGAGCAAAAGACTGGGAGGTAGAATTACCTTTCTCAATGCCACATTGCACACGACATTTACTTATCGTGCCCCAACTGTACAAATGAAATGGACCGACACAAATGGTGGCGAGCAACATTGGACCGGTGAATTGCTGAGTTGTTTTATCGCAAATGCCTCTCATTGCGGGGGTGGTATGCAAGTGGCGCCAAAAACGGCACTTGGTGACGGCCAGTTGCACCTTCGAGTCCTGCCAAAACTGTCTGTTCCTTCGCAACTCATGCACCTACCCAAACTCTACAACGACGAAATACACAAGGTGGAAGGCTCTGTTGTCGGACACGTGGTCCACGTCGAAGCCGCCGCCCGAAAAGGCTCCAAGGTACAGATCGACTTGGATGGTGAGTTGTCTGGGTTTTTACCTGCTTCTTTTTCGATTGTTTCACAGGCGCTCAACGTCATGATGAAAGCGCACTAGACTGTTGGCTATTCCTTGCATCAAAGTCCAAAAAGGTGTACAGTTATAAGGATACAATAGTCATTTCAGCATACCTGCTTTGCTTTTGTGGACTTCCCTTTTGTGTACAAGAACAAAGCAACCCATCAACGGTGGCATGTTGAAAATTCTTTAACGAATGTCGATATTGACGGAGACACCCATGGTCAACAGACTAAACTTCTTATCCCTATTGCTTTTGGGAACTGCGTGCCAAACACAAGTCACACAGGTAGAAACCTTACTGCCCTCGATCTCCATTTCCAACACCGACATCAATTTTGGAAAAGTAGAATGGGGTGAATCCGAGTACAGAACCATCACCATTACCAATCAGGGTGAGTTGCCAATGGGACTCCACTCAATCGCGATTGAAGAAGAAGGATTCGAAGACAACTTCTCACTGACCTATTACACCGAGACCATCGTCTGTGAAGATCCGGCTGTCTTAGAAGTACAAGAAAGCGAAGACTGGGCGCCCAATCTTGACGTCGGAGACTTCTTGTTGTTTCCAGGTTGTCGGTTGAATGTTGAAGTTGGTTTCTCTCCAGACATCGTGGGAGACGCATTTGCATCCTTCCACATCGAATCGTTCATTGAGGAACCGCCTGAAGAGGGAGACGGTGGAAGTGTGGCCTTTTCACCCAGTTTCTTCCGTGATCCCGTGCACTTCAAAGAAACCGTATTGCTGAGTGGAGCCTCAGAAAGAGGCAGTGGTCGCATTATGGTTACACCTCGTACGTTGGACTTTGGTCACTGGTGGACAGGAGAAACCGTCACCAAACAGATCATGATCGACAACATTGGAAATGGTGAACTCGAAGTCGGTACACCTGAACTTGGGACGGGTTGTGACCCAGAAGAGTTTTCCATCGATACAGCCCCAATGGACAACGATGGCATCATTCCAGCAGGACACGGAACAGTGTTCGAAGTGACCTTTACCCCCACTGACCTTGGTGGACGCACCTGCAACTTGCTGATACCGTCAGATGACATCGATGCCGAAGAAGTTGAGGTTCGCCTCAAAGCCAACATTGGTGACGATCCAACCAACGTAGCACCTTCTGTCACTTTGATTTCACCACCGGTGGGCTATGTTCACAACAGCAGTGCTCCCTTGAAGTTTGAAATGAACCTGTTCGATGTCAATCAACCGGCAAACACCCTGTTCTGTAAAGTCAAATCTGAAGTTTTGGGCGCAGGATCTTACACCTGTACGGCAAATGCTGAAAATGGCTACGTTGAAGTTGAAGTACCCGCTGAAAACTTGCTTCCGGGCATCGATACATGGTTGATTACGGTGACAGATCAGGCTGAACTCCAAGCCTTTGCGTCGACGACGGTGCTGTTCGGAGCTCCATTTCCAGAATCGGACGACGATGGCGATGGCTATGGAACCGAAGGAGAATTTGTCGATTGCGATGACAACAACGCTGCCGTCTACCCAGATGCTGCAGAGTTGGTCGACGGTATTGACAACGATTGCGACAACCAAATCGATGAGCGTACTCCAGCGGGTGACGACGATGGAGACTCCGTTTCAGAATTGGATGGAGACTGCAATGACAACGACATTGAAACCTACCCAGGTGCTCCTGAACAACCCGATTTCAAAGACAACGACTGTGATGGGACCATTGATGAAAAGACATCTTTGTCAGACGATGATGGAGATGGCTTTGCTGAAGTGGACAACGACTGCAACGACAGAAATCCAGACATCCACCCCGCGGCCATTGAGTATTGCGACGGCATTGACAACAATTGCAACAACCTTCGCGATGAACAAGAAGGCTGTGTATCCATTGATTCTAAACCCATCATCATTGGGGGGATTCAAATGGATGCCCGTGCCATCTCAGCCGGTGAAAGCACAACGATGAGCCTCTTTGTCTACGAACAAGACGGTCAGGATTTGATGTACGAATGGAAAGAAGACTCGGCTTTGGCTGCTTCTGGACACGCAGCCATTTCAGATGTCAATTCTCAAACCATTACTTGGACCGCACCAGACCAAGTATCTGGTGAGGGACAAACATTCTCCCTCTATGTGCTGGTTACCGATGAAGATGGGAATCAGGATTGGGTATTCGATGAAATCTCCGTGTACGCACAGCCAATTCCACCGGCACTGGTTGAAAGCATCGCCAGTGAAGCGGATGGATGTGGTTCTTCTTCAGCGGCGTGGTTCTTGCCACTGCTTCCATTGGTGGCTTGGCGACGTCGACGTTCTTAAGTATTGAGTGCCTTGACGGATCACTATACACTGTAGAGTATTGACGGTTTCTACAATGGGTTCAACATGGGGATGGAGCAGTACTTGGATGGATCAATGCCTACATTCCCAAATTTGACAGACACCAACATCACAAACAGCATTGTATAGATGCGCCGTCTTTGAGTCACTTTCACAAACGATATTCAAAGGACAAGAGAGGTTTGGTCAGACCATGCCATTCACTTCCTTTGCTCAAGGACACGTATAAAATTGATCACACTCCTCGATCCACCCTTCAACACTGCAATCGAGTGACAGCAACCAGTCCGCACAGACATCAAACGCTTCCTTGTCCGAGATTGTACAGTCGGCCGCAAACCAAGTGTCGAATTCTGCTTCACAAGCCTCTACACTCTCGTATACATTGCACCGCATAGAATACTCTTCACAGTATACAGCCTTGTATTGGTCGATGGAATTTGGATCCACTTCATCCACAGCCGTATCCATTTCCGTCCCTGAATCTTCACTTTTGGGTTCCCACTCTCCACACGCAAACAACACACTCAGCAAAATCATACTTTCTCCTTTTAATTCTGTATCCTCAATATTGGTTAGGGTCTTTGCAAGGCCATCGCTGCTGCGACAATGCATGCCGTATCGGCTTTTAACACCAACCGTCCAAGAGACCGATGTTCACAACCATGATCGCTCATCCAGCTCATTTCTTGTTTGGTAAAGCCACCTTCTGGACCCACAAATATTGTTGTGGCTTCTGTGATAGATTGCACTGTTGGGACATCTTCAGCCACTGGATGCAGCACCCATCGTGGCTCCTCTGACAATGCGTCCCAAATCGTGTTCCAAGTTTGCAAAGACAACACCTCTGGTGTGTCCAATCTTTTGGATTGTGCAGAAGCACCCGTGACGACTTTATTCCAGCGCTTCTGTTTGTCACCCTTGGCAATTGAGCGTTGAGCCTGCAACGGAACAAATCGTTCGACACCCATCTCTGTCCCCATTCTGATGGCTGTCGTAAACGCATCGCCCTTGGTCAACGCCAACACCATCGTCAACGCTGGAAGGTGCTGAGTTTGATTGAGAGAACAGACCCAAGCCATTTGAGCCAGACCATCCACGACAGTCACCAATCGAGCCACGCATCCATCACCGTGTCCATCAAAGAGTTCAACCTGTTCATTGGGGGCAATCCCAACCACCCTCAACAGATGATGACTGATTTCGCGTGGTAAACACACTGTTTGAATGGAGGTCGGGAGGGTTGGGCTTAGGAAGCGACGCATACAGCAAATTCTCTCAGATCGAAGCCGATGGTACCTTATACCACAAACTCATCCAATCCCCTTCTTGTTTGCGTCGAAGCAGTTCCAACGTGGAGAAAGCATCTTCAACCATCTGTGACTTGCTAGCCAATATCCCAGCCAATGCGATGTACCCAGAGGACACTCGAAGTATGTCGCTCGACAACGCCACCAATACTTCTGCGAACAAGTTTGCGACCACAACATCAAACTGCTGATCAATATCGGCGATATCCGTTTGTGAAAAGTCGATGACCATTCCATTGCGTTTGGCATTTTCATTGGCAGACACGATGGCTGCGGTTTCAATATCCACACCGATGACGTCCATTCCAAGTTTTGCTGCGCCAAGAGCCAATATGCCAGATCCACACCCCAAATCCAAACAGGTTTGGTTCTCACTCAAGGGTGCCCACAACGCAAGGGCCTCCAAACAGGATGCAGTCGTTGGATGCTCACCTGTACCAAATGCAATTCCGGGCTCCAAAACCACATCTCCTTCCTGTGCTTCCCAAGGTGGCGACACCGCCAATGCATCCGAAAATACACGACGAGAAAAGTGCTGTTTCCAAGCGTTGGCCCAGTCTTCTTGAGATACCGGAACCCATGCAACAGTACCGATGTTTGACAAGGATGCATTCAACATACTCACCTGAGTGCGAGCTTCTTCAAAGGCACTTTGCTCCCACCACCCTTTCAACAACATTCGGTCTGGTTCTTCAACAGGCGTACTGGGATCATCCCACGGCTGAAGTGGGGCTGGTTCTTCACCTTCACGATAATCTTCTTGGACACCCAGTGCCCCGATGGCAAACAGTTTCCCACTCAATATTTCAGCCTGTTCCCTCGGAATATCCCACTGCAACTCAACCCATGCCATTGACATGATCACTCCTTAGCCTTGACCTTGGGCTTTGTTTTTGCATCCGACGTTTCAAATGCAGCCAGCGCAGCCTGCAATTGCTTGACAGAGCCAGTCACTTTGTACCACTTCTCCGTATCGGCTACACCTTTGATGTAGATGCTCGGCGTACCTGTCACCCCGACTTTTTCAGCAGCAGAGATGTCCGATTGAATGCCTTTGAGCATCGCAGGATCGTCCAAACAGGCTTTGAATTGTGTCATCTCCAATTTGACTTGGGCTTCTGCCATGAATTCAATGTCTTTGCGAGACAGGTAATTTTGATTTTTAAACACAATGCTGTTCATTTGCCAAAACTTGCCTTGTTTCAGGGCACAATCGGTTGCCGTCGCTGCCAAACAAGCGTTGGCATGACCTTCGCCCCCCACGTTGGGATTGCAAATGTTGCTGATTGGATAGTGCTTAAAGCGCAAGTTGACATTGGAATTAGAGGACAACAACTCTTTCAGTTGTGGTGCAACCATCGCACAATGCGGGCACTCAAAATCGGCAAACTCAACCAACTGAATCGCAGCTTTTCGATCACCCATCACGGGCTCAGAGCCATCCAGTGGCAACGCTTGTGACAACGGTTCAATCAATGAAGCGATGTCTACTTGAGTACTGCCATCATCCACGCCCTGTTGAGAGTCAGACGGTGAAACGATCATAAAAGCAAGGAGACTCGAAGCAATGAATGTCGTCGCCGCAGTGGACACAGACTTTCCAGCAAACATTCCCACCGACACAGTTTGTTGGGATTTGAGTTTCCAAGCCCCAAACAATCCAATGGCATTCAATCCATACAAGGAAATGCAAAACAAACACCAAGCCCCAATGACACTTTTGGAAATGAAGGCCAAGACAATGGAATATAGAACCGCAATGATGCCCGTCGCAAACAACAATGGTCCAACAGAAGCGTACTCTGCTTCTTCGTCGTTCTGCAAGAAGGCCAATACCCCCATCGCCACAAAGTTGCCCAATCCCAACAACGCAATGGGCACTCCAAACAGTTCAGAGTACTCACTGCTATTCACGGTCGAACAGGAATAGAGATTTCCAGCATCACACAAAGCCGGTGCATCACTAAAATGCTGAGCACCCAAATACAAAGACACCATCGCGCCCAATGCGCTGACCACCAAAAGACCATTCTTGGCATTCTTCGCCGTCAATGCCGCAGATACAATCCAGGCAACCGCAATTCCGGTCCAAAGTGTACTCGGGGATAGCCCTGCGCCTTCTGAAGCCTCAGCGATCGCGGGAATTGTTGCGAAGGGCACGAGCCACATCGCGTTTGTGATCTTGCTCTTTAAGTTTTTGTCGTTTGTCATATTGTTTTCGACCTCGTCCGTATCCGATTTCGAGTTTGATCCAAGAACCACTGAAATACAATTGCAACGGTACGACAGTGTACCCACTGGCTTTGGATTTTTCTGACCACTTGGCAATCTCTCTTTTTTTCATCAGCAAACGGCGTTTTCGTTCTGGCTGATGGTTTTGAGGTCCTGCTTGTGGATAGATGGGGATGTGCGCATGAATCAGAAAAGCCTCACCATTGTCAAAAATGATGTAGCCTTCTCCGATACTGGCTCGACCGGCTCGAAGGGATTTGACCTCAGAACCCGTTAGCGAAATTCCGCACTCCAATCGATCCAAGATCTCATAATCGTGCCAAGCACGACGATTGTTGGCAATATTTCTCGCCTTTCCAGCAGTTCGCTTACTCATACACAGTCCTCATAATTTGGTATGCAGCAATGCCGTATACCTTGTCTGATATAACTGTTTCTAGACGTTTTCCCAACCCAATTGCGGATCCTTTCCTACGGTCAAAACTCTCAAAGAGTTCCTACGACAATTGAGACCGAAGCCCTTGACAATAGAAAATGAAAAAGTCGTCCTTTCAATACACTTGAATCTTACGTCGTAATCATTCGAGACGACGACAACCATCGACGCAACAACGTGTTTGTCATCTCCCCTTTGCGCACCATATTTGCCGAAAGCATACCCATCTTTACGAGATTGGTACCATGTGCCATTTGAATGAGGGGCCATGGATGCTTGCGAAGAAATTCCGATTTGCTCAACTGACGCAACAGTGGTTGGGGCACGAATGGCTTGCTGAGCATTTGCGTCAAGGCAATCCAGAAAGTGTCTTCCACTGCACGTGGATAACTCAAGTTGATTCGATGCTGATTGAATGTCTTGGTGTTGTCCCCTTCAACATCAAATCGATTGATGACCCCCGTTTGCAGAAGTTTTTTATTGAGTTCAGACCCTGGAAAGACCGTCATCGAAAAGAGATACAAATCATAGGGGTGTGGGAAGGTACTGATCATCTCAAACAAGGCTTTCTTGTCGGCTTCCGTAGAAACAGGATCGTCGAAAATCAACTGAAAATGAGGTTTAATCCCCAAACGATGGTAGATTTGAGCGATGTCGGCAATCGTTTGATTCTTCACTTTGCGGTCATACAAGTCACCCGTCACACGCTCACTGGACTGAACCCCCATGTACACATTGCGCAAACCAGCATCGCGCAACATCTCCATGCGTCGCTCGTTCACCAATTTTGGTTCAATGAAAATCTCGAAAGGAACGCCCACTTCTCTAGGATAGCGCTCACAAAAATCTTTGAGCCAATCCATTCTAAAGTTGAATACTTCGTCATCGAAACGGATTCTCTTAAAGTTCCAATGGGTTTGAGCTTGTTTGATCTCTTCGACCATGGACGCGGGAGAACGAGTTCGAAACCACTTTTGTCCTGGGTAAATATCGGCTTTGTAGGTGGAATTGTAACAATAAGAACACTGATAGATACAGCCACGAGACCCCATCATCTGAAACACAGGGTCGCCGACCATCGGATCGCCTTGGATGTAGGTATTTCCATAAATGAAATACTTTTGGCTGTGGGTCGTATAATCCCTAAACTCAAGGGCATCCAAATCTTGAATCAATGGACGTCGGGCGTTCTTTTGAATGCTTTCACCGTCGTGCCTAAACCACACGTTGGCAGATGAATACCACTCTTCCGAGCCATATTTCAACCCATTCATGAACTCCAACAAGGCGTATTCTGCCTCTCCTTGAAGCACCATATCCGCAACACCGATACACTCTTGACTCATCAATGTTGGGTGCATGCCACCCCAAAGAACGGGTAAGTCCATCTCATTTTGCACATACTCCGTCAAAATCTTGGCCTGATTGGCATAAGAAGACGCCCGAATGGACAACGCAACAAGATTGATTTCTTCTCGACGAATCACACGCGCCAAATTTTCCAACTGTCGATCTGAAGCCGGCTCCAAATCATTGGATATCCAATCCTTAAAATAGATTTCAATCACAGAGTGACCTGCTGCCCTCAATGTCGCAGCCAAGATTCGAACCGCATTGTTTTCCACATCCCACATACTCACGATTGCGATGCGAGGCTCTTCCAATCGGCTGACTCGACGCAAGGCTTCTAAACGGTGTTTCATGGTTCCACTCCATGGATTGCTTTTTAATTTCTTTTAATATCATAGCCGATTTACAGCCTTCTTCCAACGATGCAAATTTGCATTATCAACGTATAGTGTCAACGATATTACAAAGTTACAGACCATTTTCTAAAAATGAGATACAATGAACTCATGATAGTTGTATTTGGTGCCAATGGCAAAACTGGTATTGAAGTGGTCAAAGAAGCGTTGAGGCGCGGTTTGTCCGTACGACCAGTTGCAAAGAATGATCACGACACTCACCGACTTGAAAAGCTTGTCGATGTCAACGATATTGCCTTTGCGGATGCCGATCATCCCTCGGCGATTGAGTCTGTCATTCGTGGCGCAACTTGTATTGTATCCTGTATCGACTCAAGAACGGCTGGATTTGGAGCACCCCAATATACACCAGAAGCCGGTGCAAACATCATTGAAGTCGCTTCGCAACACAACGTACAAAAGATGTTACACGTGTCGGTCATGGGTGGCTATCGCTGGTCGAACAACCCATTGAACCGTCAAACCTTTCACATGGACATTCGGATCCGAAGACTCAAAGTTCCTTGGACGATGTTGCGCGTCTCTTGCTACCACGATGAAATCAAAGATGGACACGTTGAACCACCAGATGGTGGAAAACCCCACTCTTTCCATCCTTCATCGCGATACTCTCCAGTATCGAGAGCAGACACAGGACGCGTCATCTGCAATCTGCTACCCGATTTAATCCCCAATCGAACGTGGTTGTTGGGTGGACCAAAAGTGTATGTCGGAAAAGAATTGGAGAAAGTTTGCAAACCGTTTCGACAAAGTGGAACAGGTCGTTCTGACTATGGTGGATTGCCTCATGGAGACTTCAGTGTTGCTACCTCAACATCCGAGATCATGGTTGGCTGGGTGCCCACCGAGACACTTGAATGGTATCTAGACCCCAAAAGTCACCCCCTCCCGTCAAGGCAAGATCACCCTTTTTGGAATCGCCCTGACCCCCAGCCACATTGGAGCGATCAGGGCGATGAATCCACGGTGTTGCTTCCACTGGATGATGGACTCCGGTTTGCTCTCCACAAACAACTCATGGAAAGCCTGCCTCACCACATTGATCTGGTGATCGACAACTCGATGTCTTTAGATTTTCGAAACAGTACATTTTGGGACGCCATTCCCGTAAGCAATATTTACGGCTCTTCATTTCAAGCGATCAAAGAGGTCCAAGTGCGGTCCAATCATGGAACCCTCTTTACGGCCAACGTCGCCTTCCTCTATGACGAATTGGCTGACGATCTTCAACTGTGGTGGAACATCGACGAATCCTTGGACATTCCGGCCTATATTTGGAACAACCTAGACTTGGGTATTCGACGGCGACTGATCACCCACTCCGTTTGGCAACACTGCTCCTTGGTGAGAGAATATGCCGCCAACAGACATGAACGAGTCTCTACATGACCTTGCCTCGACACATTTTTAGTGAACGTGTATTGTTGTCCGACTTTACCATTCATCCATGCATCATCAGCATTCACAATGGAAGCATTACAAGCGTCACACCAGCAACAAGAGAAATCTGGAACGCTTGGAAAGAGCAAGCTTCGCCTTTGGAGATCGAAGATTTGGGCAACGCCCTCGTTACACCTGCTTTTGTCAATGCCCATACACACCTTTGCATGTTGGCTTTTCGAGGCATCGGTGGACTGGCTTCGTTGGAAGGCAATGTCGTCAAAGATTTATATTTCAAGCTTGAACAAAACCTCTTGCCCGAAGACGTCCGAGCCTTCACCCGACTGGGAGCTGTCGAAGCACTGATGTCTGGTACTGGAATGGTGTGGGAACACTATTATTTTGGCGACATGCTGGTAGAAGGTTTGCAAGATGTTGGTCTCTGTGGGGCTGTTGCATCCACCCTTCAAGATTTGGATGGGCCAGGAAAAGACCGAACGGAACAAGCCTGGATCGAGACCTTTGATCTCAAAGAAAACACCAAAGCAGCCCAAAAGGGCATCGTACCGGTAATTGGTCCCCACGCTACGGACACCGTGTCCGATGATCTGTGGAAAACAATTGCTGCACAAGCCGATGAACACAACCTACCGATTCACTCACACCTTGCCCAAGCATTGGATGAGGTAGAGTGGTCATGGAAAGAGCACGACCTGTCACCACTCGAACGCATGCAAAAACTTGGCCTCACCGATCTTGAGGTCAACAAACTGTGGGTACACGCTCTGTACGTGGGAGATGATGAACTCAACATGCTCAATCCATCCTTTGATCGACTCGGTCATTGCCCCGCGGCGCAAATGCAGTTTGGCTTCCCTGCCCACACCAACGCTTGGCGCAATCGTGGTTTTGATGTACTTTTGGGCACAGATTCTCCTTCTTGCAACGATTCAATCAACGTACAAGCAGAATTGAGATTCTTTGCAGCGGCTGACGCATACGGAGTCACAATGGGAGACCCTCTAAGAAAGTTTCGTCAAGAACCTTCGGCGAAACGGGCTCGAGCGGTCAAAGAAGAACGTCAGGTAATCTACGACATGCGGGCCCCATTTGTCGATCCAGCCACCTTATTGTCCTCTCTGTGGAACGATGCTGCAGATCTACATCCAGACGCACCTGTCGGGATGATTGAAGAAGGGCGTTGGGCAAACCTATTGGTGTGGGATACCAACCATCCTTGTTTTTGGCCAAACACAGACCCGCTGCAAGCACTCAGCATGGCCAATGTGACCCCTGCCCTACAACGCATCATGACACGAGGCGACTGGAAGTTTGATGGCGATGGCTACCTCGCACATCGCGTCGCAACCAACCCATTGGTCCGGCTTTGGACTACCGAAGCTTCGGACAGACTGACTGATTTATGGAAGAGAGCCGGTCTTTCATAGTGTGAGTTGGATGGATGATACGATTATACAATGGGTGGATGCTTCTAGTATGCTTGCGATTTGAATCTTGAAGACTCACTTGAACTGATACTTGAATTGATATGTACAACACCAAATTGGAGAGATCTATGTCTAAAACTGATGCCCACATTTGCGTACTTTTATCTGGATGTGGCGTGTTTGACGGCGCTGAAATTCACGAGTCCGTCGCAACCTTACTTGCCATTTCCAAAGCTGGAGCGCAATACACAATTGCGGCCCCAAATCGGTCACAACATCACGTAATCAACCATTTGGATGGCACAGAAATGAATGAGACGCGAAACATTCGCGTTGAAGCCGCGCGAATTGCACGAGGCAACGTACTGCCCATTGAAGACATCGACACAGCAAACTTTGATGCGTTGTTTTTACCCGGTGGATTTGGTGCAGCGAAAAACTTTTGCTCCTTTGCCTTTGATGGAGCCAACGCCAGTATTCAACCAGATGTTCAGCAAATCGTGCAGGCTTTTCACAACGCTGGCAAACCAATCGGAGCCGTATGCATCGCTCCTGCAGTTCTTGCCCTGAGTCTGCGAAAAGGAACATTGACCATTGGTTCCGATGAAGGAACTGCCTCAGCACTCGAAACATTGGGTGCCACACATCGTGTGTGCCCTGTAACTGAAATGGTCGTCGACAAAGCGAACAAACTGGTCACAGCCCCAGCATACATGGAAGATGCCGCCATTCATGAAGTAGCTGAGGGAATCGAACGCGCAGTTTTGGCGACAATTGAACTGTGCACTGTATAAGAGTAATGTAAAGGGCACTAGTCCACCGGTTGAAAATATCCCAACTTCCAATCGTTGGCACCATGGTTGTGCAGATGCAACTGAACGACAGACCCACGGGGGATCTGTTCCGACCAAACACGCTCCTCAAAGAAAAATTCGGTGTCTGAAGGAATTGGTGGCTCTCCTTCCCAAAACAATTCTCCATTGATACCCAAAGCGAAATGCGCATTGCCTGCTTCCGGAGCCCACAACCCCGTATGCAGAATCAACGCCTCCAATGTGGTGTTGGCTGGCACAGTATATTGTGTTTCCCACTCTATTAAAGCATAGTTGCAGATGTCGGTTTGCACTTCCAACTGATTGAGTTCAATTCGAAAACCGTTGGCCGGACATTCGATGACATCCGGTTGATGTTCTGGAAACAAGTCAGAATCGAGTTCAGAGACTCTAAAAGCTGGCAAATCAATCCAATCTCGTTGAGATGCAGTATCGTCTTTGTGCCCTGTACAGCCCAACCATAACCAAAACATCCACTCTCCCAATTTGTAACTGTCGTCAATACTCTACCCCAAATGCACTTCATCGGCTATATTGGTACGATAATTGCAAAAGACTTGTGTACGCGATTGCATGACTCAATACGAGAATCATTGCTGCACAAAGAAAAATTCTGATACGATAATTTAAAGACCACAAACAGAGGTGGATATGAGACTGTTGGGTACATTGTTATGGATGCTTGGATGCAACAACGCACTGGACGTAGAAGGTTCCAACGACCTAATTGGCGATTCTGATCGTCCTGCGTGGGACCCGGATGCACAAACCATCGACAACAGTTCTTCAAGTTCTACAGTCGCATGGACACCGCCTGATGAAGATATGGAAGGCGAACCTGATCATTACCAAGTCACCATCACTTCAGAATTTGATGCCGTTGTCTTCTCGGAAAAAGTCACCGAACCAAAAATCACGGTTGATACGCTGCGAACAGACACTGAATACAACATTGACATTGTCGCCTGTTATGATGCGAACTGTGATGAAACCTTGATTCCTGAGTTTGATGCCCCCCCAACGTGGCGCACAGAGATTGAATCTTGGTATTTCCCACAAATTGCAGGTGAGGACATTGAACCCTTGATGGAAAATGCTTACGCGCCAACCTTAATTGATTTGTCTACATTCTCAGATGATTACCAAGGATGGCTGTTCACAACGGTCCAACGAGACTCTCTTGGTCAGCAAATCCACATTTCAACATTGCGCAATCTCTTGATTGGGGATGATGACAGTTCCATCACCTTCGATCTAGAAACACCCTATAGCGCTGGTTTACAAGATGTTCCATCGGTCTTGGAATTCACATCGAGCAGTGCACGCCCCATCAAAGTGGATGACAACTGGAAACTTCAACTTTTTGTATCCATTGAAGCACCCATCGTTGGAGAGCGGTCGATGATCGGTTCGTGGATTTCAGATCAGGGAGTCCAATCCATTGATTTGTACGATGACAGTGGCAACACCTGCGAAATGAGTTCGTTAGACGAAGTGTGTGGGATGAACACCTGTATGGACAGCAATGCGGATGATGTGTTCTCATTGAACCGAATGGAATGCATCTCAATCATCCCCAATACAGACAACAGAATGCTGGTCCAAGGAAGAGCAGAAGACAATGACAACTCTCCGTCCAATCTTTATGTGATTGAAAGCATTGGAAACGGCGAATGGTCTGCTTTGGGGGATATGGGTGCAACACCGCTCATCAAAGATGCCACCGGTGCTTCCGTGCACGTTGAGGATGGTGTTGGAAAACTTTATTATTGGGATGAAAATACAGGAGCCGCGTACATTCGTTATTGGGATCCCAAAAGCAGTGGTGATCGCGAGATGCTGGAACTCTCAGACTTGGAAACCGTGGAGCGGGTTCGAAATGTCTATTACAAGGACAGAAGTGGAGAAACGATGTTGCCTTGGAATTTCAGAGTGGTTGAACGCAGTTTTATCTCTTTTCCCAACAAAGAAGTGATGATCGCCACTGTGGAAAACAGCGACGGTGAGCGACACATCACCTTTGGTGTCTTACAAAATCCATAAAGACGAAAAGGTTGAACACATTGGTGGGACTTAGAGAATCAATCCCTGTTGCAAGGCATACACAAGTTCAGAATATGTGGTGTTGTGCCTTCGCAATAGTTCTGTCAGTACACCAGTTGACACTTCGATGCCTTTAATTTTGGAGGAGTGTTGTGCCTCCGCTCTGCAAAGACGCTCATAGATGGGAGCGATCTGCTCTACAGCTGTTCGACTGGGCACTCTACGAACAGAAAAGTAGCCTACAATGCGATTGTGGGCATCCCAATCCGGCGTCACATAGGCCAACACCCAATAATGATCGCCATTTTTACAGGCATTCTTCACAAAAGCAAAAATCTCGTTTCCAGCTTGAATCTCTTGCCACAACAGTTTAAACACACAGCGCGGCATGTCGGAATGACGAATGATTGAATGTGGACGCCCCAACAATTCTGCTTCAGTATACCCAGAAACATCCAAGAAAGTCTGATTGGCATACTGAATCACCCCACGCGTATCTGTGCGACTGACAATCAGTTCTGTATTGGGGAAAAGGACTTCTTGGGACATGCTTTCACTCATATGCAAGATAATATACACATATGTTATCGAAGAGCATTATAGTTCTCAACAAAAAAGCCCCCTGTGAGTGGGGGCTTTATCAGTCTTTCTCTATGAAAAGACGGTGAAAAGACAGTATTGAATACAGGTTTGATTATTTCAAAATCTGCTTCACAAAATCTTTGCTGGTTGTGTCTAAGGTGATCGCCAAATCGTTTAAGTCACCGATTTGAGAGGTTCCAACCTTCACAGACTCTTCGGAGAGCATTGTGCGTTCGGCAATGCGGTTGAGATCATCCTGCAAACCACCCACAGAAACAGCAGATTCTTCTGCGTTCTTTGCAATTTCTTGAGTCACCGAAGACTGCTCTTGGATGGCTGTTCCAATCGCGCCAAACAATTCAGTAATCGAGTTCAGTGATTCATCCACCCCTTGCATGGCAACGAGTCCAGCAGACGTTGCCCCTTTCATCTTTTCAATCTTGTCTACGATGTCTTGGGTCGCACGACGGGTTTGATTGGCCAATTCCTTCACCTCTGATGCCACCACACCAAATCCTCGTCCGGCTTCCCCAGCACGGGCAGCTTCAATCGCAGCGTTCAATGCCAACAAATTGGTTTGACGGGCAACATCGTTGATGATGCTCACAATGCCAGACACGTCTTCAGCAGAACTGTCAATGTCTTTGACCGTATCGAGTGCATGGGCCAACTTACTAATTGCATCACTGGCGCTTTCGTTGGTGCGTTCTGTTTGCATGGAGATTTCAGAAATGGAAGACGACAATTCTTCTGCAGCAGTTGCAACAGACTGTACACGGAAAGTGGTCTCTTTCCCACGCTCTTCTCCGCGCTTGACCTGCTCTGCCATCGAAGACATGTTGCCCTCAAGTTGCTGGTTCATTTCCAACAACAGTTCCACTTTGGACTTGATGTTGTCTGAACTCAATCCAACTTCTTCTTCAAACTTTTCAGCGAGTCCAATCTTGTTGCGCTCAGCATCCGCGGCAAACTCCAAGTTTTGATTTGCGGCCTCGGCAGCTTGCAAAAACGCGCCCTGCAACCCTTCTGCCAAGAACGTGCGGTAGAACTGCTTGTTGTTGATGGCAACAGATACAGCCGACAACTCTCTCAACACACATTCCACCCGATCAAGAAGGTTGTTCAATGGGGTAATCATTGGCTGCAATGGGGATTTCTCATTGAATTGAACCACGCGACGACTGACCTCTCCTTGAACTGCGCCCTCAAGAATGTCAACCAACATTTCAATTTCTTCTTTCAATTCGTCATTTTTCTTGCTCATAACTCTTCCTTTCAAAATTTTTGTGTTTCATCTGAATTGCACTGCACTGTCGTCGAATCTGACTTTACATGGACAGTTCGCCATTCTCCAACCCATAAACAAGTTCGTGATATTCTGTTCCCATCTTTTTGAGTGCAGTAAAGAACATGCGCTCGCCAGCTTCCATGCCTTTCACTTTCGAAGAATGCTTTGCTTCCTCTTCACGAAGAGACGCATAGAATTTCGATACTTGCTCAATGGCGTGCGTAGAAGGAAGGCGGCGCACAGAGAAGAACCCTGTGATCTCTCCAGTTTGTGGATCACGGTCGGGAGTGACGTAGGCCAATACCCAGTAATAGTCACCATTTTTGCATTCGTTCACAACATAGGCAAAGAACTCTTTGCCTTGCTTGATGTTGTCCCAGAAAAACTTAAATATGCAGCGGGGCATCATTTCATTTCGAATAACGGAGTGGGGCTTTCCAATGAGTTCATCCTCAACAAAACCGGATACGTCCATAAACGCTTGATTGACATACTGAATGATGCCTCGCTTGTCCGTTTTGCTGACAATAAACTGATCGGGTCGGAAGGTGATTTCTTGTCCCATTCTATTCTCCTAATAGTATGCGTATGTTTTGAACTGCTTGTTCACTGCAATAAGAATAACCAACCCAAGCGTGGACAGCACACCATATTTTCTTTGAATAAGGATAAAGTCCGTTCAATGTGTGGATTGTTGCCACTCTATTATCGAAGTTGATTTTGTATCCACCGCGACCAAGCTTGCACTTCTTGTTGATTCGATCGACCTTCTCCCAAGGAAAAACCGGCTATCATCTCCAACGCAGACACTGTACTTTGTACAACACGTGGATCGGAGTCTGACAGACATTGCAACAAAATCGGGTAAGCCGTCGGACTTTGGATTGCCCCAAGAGCCAGCACGTAATGTGCCCGCACCCACAAAGAAGCACCACGATATTGATTGCGTGGATCTTTCAACGCAGCCTCAAGCATGGAAACCCCCTTTGGGTCTTGATACTTTCCGAGCGCCTCGGCAGCCGCTACTCTGACTATCACAGCTTCGTCTTTCAACAAAGAGCCCACCAAGGCAAGGTGGGATTGGTTGCCCAGATCACCCAGTGCACTTACCGCCGCAGTACGAATGGCTGGTTCGGAATTCTTCACCAACCGTAGCAGCACCTGTTCTGCCTGTGGACCTTTAATTTGCCCAAGTGCACGAATGGCAACCCATCTCAAGCGCGTTGACTGCTCAGCGTCTTCACTGATGTCAAGCAAGTATTGAATCTCAGTATTTCCCTGACGCACAACCGCATCAAAAGCCTGTTCTCGTGCCTCAACACTGCCATTGCTGTCCGATGCCAGCAACAAATCTTGCATCGCATCTCCAAAGGCTGTTTGTATCAACAATAGCAACCACATACTTCCCCCTTTGTTGGTTCAATCGTCCAGCGTAAAGTTTCCACGCACACCTTGTGGTGGATACAGGGCTTCTAATTTGTCTGCCAGTTCAGCCAACGCGGGACTTCCGATGGGAGGCAACTCTGGACGTAAGACAAGGTATAAATCTCCTTGACCACCATTTGCCTTGTTCAAGCCACGATTTTTCAACCGCAATTTTTGTCCCAACTGTGCTCCAGCAGGTATTTGGATTCGTAAACTTCCAGTCAGAGTTGGCACTTCAACCTTTGCCCCGTCCAAAGCTTCTTTGAGTGTAAGCGGAACGGTTAGGTACAAATCGCTTCCCATTCGGTAAAGGTATGGGTGGGGTTGCACCAAAATGGTCGCCACCAAATCTCCCGCTGAGCCTCCACCTTCGCCATAATTGCCCTTGCCACGCAGATAGATTTCTGTATCTGACTCGGTATTGGGTGGAATGACAATCGTCACCAATTCTTGATGCACGCCTGCATTGCTTCCACGTTTCCATCGACTTTGACGGGCTATTTTGACCTGCTTGCTGCACCCTCTCAAGGCGTCAAGCATCGAGACCTTGAGTTCAACGGAGATGTTGTCCCCTTTTTTGGGTGGCGTATAGCCCGCCCCCTGTTGATTTCGTGCTTCCGAGGCTCTACGAGTCCTGGCACGGGACTGATTGGACGATGCACCTGTTCCAAAAGAAAATGTTTCATAGGGTTCATCTTTTTGCCAACTTTGGCGCGTGTCGTGTCTATCTCGATTGTGCTGTCCGGTGTGTGCTTCGTATCCATCCGAGCCTTGGTAGGGCTGCGTTCCGTGTCCGGAACCAAAACCAGAAAAGAAACTGGAGAAGTCACCAAACTGGGAAGATGGCTCTTGCTCAAAACCTTTAAAGTTTGGATTGAGTGCAATGTCCCCATATTTGTCGTACAACCCCCGTCTTGTAGGGTCGTTCAGCACTTCATAGGCCTGGGTGACTTTGCGAAACTGCTCTTGTGCGGCCGCATCCGGGTTTCTATCTGGATGATACTTCACCGCCAATTTGCGATAAGCTTTGCGTATTTCCGCATGGGTTGCCGTAGATGCAACACCCAATATGTCGTACAAATTGTCGGTCATTGATTTACCCAGTCTAAGAGACGGTTGATCTCTGTCTCAATGATTGGATACGCCGACGGACCCAAAGAGTTTGTTTCTTCGTAGTGGTCACCCTCCGCTTGATTGAGGTAGGGACTGGTCTCATCCAATTGATAATTGTAAGACGGTACAAAATATCCCAACTCATCATTGCCCAATCCCACAATCCAATTGTGTGGCTTTGCCATTCGATCTTTTATATATGGACCTTCGGGTGCTTGACTCAAATCTGGTGGATTGGGGTTGTCCTCTCCAACGATGACTTCCAAGGGTGTGTGTGGTTGAGCAGGATCATCGTATCCACCGATGGCTAATTCTGGTAACAACTCTCCAGGAACCGTTTGCATGCGGACATTTCCGACGTCCAACACCGCAATCTCAGTGGTCACCATCGGAGTACGATATGGGTCAAGGATTTCACCATCTTCATAGTTGGCCAAGGAGCGATCAAACATTCCCGACTGAAAAGCCGCTTGAAACAGAATATTCTCAATTGGCACATCAAAGGGTTGAACGGCAAAAGCCAACTGTGGATTCTCGACTGGTTCAGCGGAAGCCACTGCCTGCAATGTCAACTCTGCCATCACGTTGCCCAGCGCGTCAGACTTTTCAAAAGTATTCTCTCGATAGGCATTTCCAGACCCGTCGGTCACTTCCACTTGCAATGGTGACATCATGCCTCCAACAGCGGCTGATACATAGACGCACACACCACCCACGCCTTCAATTTCAGCATCGGGATAGGAAATGCCATTTTCTACACCCCTTCTGGTCGCGTCCACAAAGTCTGACGTAATGCCCAAGGATCGGCTGGTCAACACCTCAGGATGGTTGCCATAATTGACCACCGTCGCAATGGTTTCTCCAGAATTAGACACAAAATGTGCCACGCCCAAATCCGGATCGATGATTTTGGGATCTCGGTGATCGTGTATGAGGTTTCTAGAACCCTTTTCTGCTGAGTATGTGCTGGTATCCACCGAGCCAACAGACATCGTGGCTTCCTGTTTGGAATTCCAAGCTTCCACTACGCCCTCAACAATGAAGTCATACAACTCTTCTTGATAGCGTTCATTTCGCCCTGTTGTTCCCGGAATCCGTCCCCACTGTCCCATCACGTCTGGACCAGAATGCACATGGGTACTCGATATAAGGATATAATCCAACTCTGGAATTTCACTGCGCAGGCGTTCTTGTACAATGTCTACATCACTGCGAAAGAAGCCCACCAAGTCCACCGACACCAATGCCAAATCGACATCCCCTTGTTGAAAGACCACCGTTCGCGCCCAAACGTCGTCGTGAACATAATTAGCCGGTCGAGCCGAACTGTACCCTGCCAACCAAATGGCCTCAAACAACCCGTCTCCTTCTCCTTCATCTGGTCCCTGATACCCGTCATCTCCGGGACACAGTTGATCACACCCACAGTCCAAAACGATATCGGTGCTGGATGTGTAACGGTGATTTCCGTCAACATCTTCCCATTGCTCAAAACAAGTTGGCGTGATCACCTTTGCGCTGGCTCCAACGTACAAAGCTCCGTCATTGCCCTCACAGCCTGCATCACCCGGACATACCTGAGCAGGTCTCCAGCCATTCTGTTCGACGGGCGCTGTATCTTGCACCTTGTCACTTGAACAAGCCAATCCCAACCAAAACAACATTGTACACACCTCTTTGCTACCCTTTGAAGATAGCATAAATCCATCGACATCGCCATTTCGATAGAGACTGGTTAGAAAGCGTCTTTACCAAACGGTTCACAGGAAGAAATATGAGCATTCACCGTCACAGAATTGCAGTCTATTGTGGTTCCAGCAACAACGTTGACCAATCCTACAAAACGCTAGCCTTTACAGTTGGTCAACAACTTGCCAAGCGAAACATGGGGGTTGTCTACGGAGGTGGAAATGTTGGATTGATGAAAGCCGTTGCGGATGGTGCCCTGTCAGAAAATGGAGAGGTCATTGGCGTCATTCCCAAAAGTTTGGAAAAGTTGGAACTGGCACACCCAAACTTGAGTCGACTCTTTGTCACACAGGGCATGCACGAACGCAAATCTCTGATGGCGCAATTAGCGGATGGATTTATTGGACTTCCCGGTGGGTACGGAACCATGGAAGAGGTCATGGAAGTCATCACGTGGAGCCAAATCAACGTTCACGCCAAACCGATTGGATTGCTGAATGTCAAAGGCTTCTATGATGGCATTGTACACTGGGTCGATCACGCCACCAAAGAAGGATTCATCCGACCAGCCCATAGAAGTCTACTGTGTGCACACAGCGATTTGGACACTTTGCTCACCCAAATGGAAGCGGTCACATACGTGGATTTACGCTCTCAAATTTAGACTTGCAATCACAGTTCGTCAGTTTTCGTCACCAAAATTGACGAACGTCACACGCAAAGTTTCGATGGAATAGAGGTCGTTGGTTAAAAATTCGTCATTTCGATTAACGAAAATTGACCAATTTTGCGCAAAAACTGACCCAACATCAAAATAGTTCAAATAAAACAGGTGTTTAATATATGGATATGAATGGCACAAAAATTGCTCAGGGACATGGGAACCCCATACACAGGAGCAAATTATGTGTATTTCACAAACCATTCACAGTGCCACCATCATTGGAGTGGACGGGCACCCAATTCAAGTAGAGGTCGACTTATTACGACGCTTACCCGCCGTATCCATTGTTGGTCTTCCAGACGGCGCCGTACGCGAAAGTGCAGATAGAGTCCGTTCAGCCATCCAAAACAGTGGTCTTCAATTTCCCAGAAAAAGAGTCGTTGTCAATTTGGCTCCAGCAGGCATCAAGAAATCGGGTACCGTTTTCGATTTGCCCATCGCCGTTGCGATTTTGCTCATGGACGGACAAATCGAAAGTGTGCGCTCATTGCAAGACGTTTTAATTGTAGGAGAACTGTCCTTGTCCGGTGAGTTGCGCCCTATTCGAGGTGCGCTGTCCTTTGCCCTGTTGGCAAAAAATCAAGGCTGTTCACACATTGTGTTGCCTCAAAGCAACGTCAATGAAGCCTCTGTTGTTTCTGACATCACAGCCATTGGATGCACCACATTACTCGAGGTGGTCGATTGGATTTCCGGAAAAAGTACAGTGTCTCATCCGCACAATCATCAACCAGTCCAGCCTTCAACATCCGTTGATATGTCAGAGGTCAAAGGGCACAAAACGCCCAAAAGAGTGTTGGAAATAGCAGCTGCCGGTGGCCACAATGTATTGATGATCGGCTCACCGGGATGTGGTAAAAGCATGCTCGCCAAACGCCTACCCACCATTCTGCCAACGCTCAGTACGCAAGAGGCCATTGACTGTACTCGCATTCACTCTTGCGCTGGGACTTTACAAACAGATGGTCTCATTCAAGAACGTCCATTTCGCGCACCACACCACTCCATATCCACAGCCGGAATGGTTGGAACTTCGAAACTACTGCCTGGAGAACTGTCTTTGGCCCACAACGGTGTCTTGTTTTTGGACGAACTCGCTGAGTACCGTCGAGATGTTCTAGAGTCATTGAGAACGCCACTGGAAGATGGTGTCATCCAACTGACCCGTGCCAGTGGTCAAGTTTCCTTTCCTGCAAAATGTGCATTGGTTGCGGCTGTAAACCCTTGCCCCTGTGGTTGGCGATTTCATCCAGAGAAAATATGCCGCTGTACATCAGCCCAATTTCAACGCTATTCAAACAAACTCAGTGGACCAATACTCGATCGGATTGACTTGCACATTTGGGTAGAACCAATCAACACCACAGAGTTCTTCGCCAAACAAGTACCTGAATCCTCAAAGTGTATTCGACAAAGGGTGCAACGTGCTCGACACATTCAAGAGTCTCGCTATCAAAACAGTATTTTTTGCTCCAATGCAGATCTCTCTGGCAGTGCGATATGGGATCTCTGTGCGCTCGACGAGGATTGTCAACAGTGGCTGATTGCTATTGCCAAACGAGAAATGATGTCGGCAAGATCGATCAGTCGAGTGGTCAAAGTGGCTCGAACAATCGCAGACTTGGCAGGTCAACCAACCATCCACAAAGACCATGTTGCAGAAGCTGTCGGATACAAAACCGGTTCGGAGGTGGTGCAATGATTTGGAATTTATGGAGCACAACGCTGATCGTCGATCAGGTTCATGAAGATGTTGTGGTTGTAGAGTGGGACAATGAAGTGCTGTCAATCATTGAAAAACAATGGTTTCCAGTACATGTTCAAGAAGGAGATTTGGTGGAATTAAAACTGGAAAAGGTTCCCCTATCAAACTGTCGACTGTGGGATGTAAAAGATCGATCTCCGAACAGTCAATGGCTGGCTTGTGACGGGATCGCTCCTGTATATTTACCCATTTCACCAACTTGGCGTGGTCGCGTTTCCATCTATTGGAATCTACAAGTGCTGACCGAGTGAATTAATTCTACAGAAAAGTTGGGAAATCAAATTGCAGATTCAAAGGATAACCTGTATACTAAAATACAATCTATTGACAAGTCAAGTTAATGAAATCTACTTTTGAACACCATTCTGTCCTATTGCCCCAAACCATCCAATGGCTGTGTCCCCCTGTTGACTCAAATGAAAAGCGACAGTTTGTGGATTGTACATTGGGTGGTGCTGGTCATTCAACAGCGATTTTACAAGCAAATTCCAACACCCATCTCATCGGCATCGATCGAGACTCCATCGCCATTGAAGTGGCAACGGAACGTTTGAAAAAATTCGGAGACAGGGTCGAGATTCGGCAAGGTGCTTTCGCTGAGGTACTGTCAGATATTCCTGAAAATTCCTGTGACGGTATCTTGATGGACCTTGGTGTTTCTTCACCACAACTCGACGTTGGTGAACGTGGATTTTCTTTTCAGAAAGATGGCCCACTAGATATGCGTATGGATAGAGAAGGTCTGATTCCCGCTTCGGAATGGCTCGATCAAGTAGGAGAAACAGAACTCGCAAATGTTCTTTATCGCTACGGAGAAGAACCTCGTTCACGTCGTATCGCACGCGCCATTATCCAAGGACGCCCTTGGACTCGAACGTTGCCTTTGGCCGACTGTATCCAACAGTCTTCTGGTTATCGAAACAGTCGTACCCATCCTGCCACCCGTTCTTTTCAAGCCATCCGCATTGCGGTAAACGATGAGATGGGACAACTTGAACGTGCTTTGCCACTTGCCGTCAAAGCCCTTAAGTCTGGCGGTCGACTGGCTGTGATTTCCTTTCATTCTCTTGAAGACCGCGTCGTAAAGCACTTTTACAAAGAGTGCACCAGTTCAAACGCTCCAAAAGATGCCTATGGAAACCCAATGATTCCAGCAATTGGAAAAATTTTAACCCGCAAAGGCATCGCTGGAAAAGAAGACCCCCACCCCAGAGCACGTTCGGCTCGACTCCGTGTCATGGAAAAACTCTAAGGTGTCCTTCTAAATTCAAATTGCCCCTTTCTTTTTTCTTTACAATACAGTATACACCCCTTGCTCCCCCTAGATGATTACAATGGAACAGACCGAAAAAACAGACAACATCTTGTTCGAAGATGTGACAAAAACCGATCGACTTGTCAATGGTGACCCAATTCACCTACCAAGCATGCCAGACCTTCACTTTTCGACACTTCGAAAGTATGCGTTTGTTCTGTTTGTTCTGGCGGCGTGCTTTCTGGTAATTCTGTGGTCTCGCTTGGACATCAACGAAAGCAATGTTGCAATGGGAAAAGCCCAAAAAGACTATCGCAGAGCCCTCGAAGAGAACCACCGATTGAATCTTGAACTCAACTTACTGTTGGATCCAGCGTCCATCGAGAGACAGGTCGAGACCTGGGACTTGAAAAACAATGTTGACACCATCGAAATCTACGAGGTTCAACAATGAGTTCAGACAGACCCAAGCGACCTTCTCGAAAGCGTTCTGGCACCAAAACACGCCGTTCTCGCTCGACCGAGCCCTCCAGCGCTTCAAACTCTTCCAAACGACGCTCTTCTCAGAAAAATGACAAGGAACAAAAAGAAGAGTCATTAGAGGCGAAGTCAATGGAGCGTCGCTCTTCCAAAAGACGCACCACTACACGAAAGACTCCTCCCAAAAGCGTACGTTCCAAAGCCCGTCAGACTCGGTTCAAACCGCCCGTAGAGCCAAAAGAACCATGGATAGATCGCATTCGAAGTTGGTTTGATGTCTCTCAAGAACCCGAACTCAACGATGTTCAGTTGCGTGGCGAAGCCATGAACCGCCTCAAATTGGGTGGTGGACTTCTTGGACTGGGTCTATCTTTGTTGCTTGTTCGAGCCGGCTACTTAACGATGTGGCCCAACCCAATGCTCGAAGAAGTGACCCGCATTCAATACGAGAACACAGAGATCATTCGTGGTAGACGCGGCGACATCATGGATCGAAACGGTCGGCTGATCGCAACCTCTGTAACTTTGCACGACGTCATCCTCAGTCCCATTCACATTCCTGAGTCACACATCGATTTGGTCTCAGAATTGCTTGCAGAATATCTACATTTGGATGCTGACAAAACCAAAACACAAATTTTGGAAAAGCGTGCCAAAAAAAGCCAATACCTGGTCATCGCAAAAGAGGTAACCCCTCTGAGTTACGAAGGTTTGCGTCGACGAATTATGGATATCTACTATGAAGGAGAACCACCATTTCGAAAGTCTTTTCGCGACGTGTGGGCACGGGGGATATCTGAGCAGGAGAACACCTACCGCTATTACACTGGAAAGTCTGATGCGGGTCCTCTACTCGGTGGATTCAGTCAATACTCTCACCGTGGTGTTGGAGGCTTAGAACAACAGTACGATCCCATTTTGCGAGGCGCAGAATTTGCCACAGTCCGCATTCGAGACCGCCAAAATCAAGACGTGATTCAAATCACCCCAGAAGCGATGGCTCCCCAAGCACAGGACGGTAAAAATCTTGTGTTGACGCTGGACCGTCGAATTCAACACGTCACCGATGAAGCCATCGCCAAAGCAGTTGAGACCACCAAAGCCAAAAGTGCCTTCGCGGTTGTGGTCGATGTCAAAACAGGTGAAATTCTCGCTTCGTCAACGCAACCAACCGCCAACATCAATGACAACTCTGTCTTTCAAAACGGTATGCTAACCCACCACGGTATGGTCGATTCTTACGAGGCTGGTTCGGTACTCAAACCGCTGGTTGTTGCTGCAGCCTTAAATGAAGGTCTTTTCTCACCCGACACTTTGATTGACTGCAACAACGGATACTGGCGCATTCACGGTGCCAGCATTCGAGACGATCACCCCAAAAGCATTTTGTCGGTCACCGAGGTTATCAAGTATTCCTCCAATATCGGAGCCGCCAAAGTGGCCTTGGAACTTGGCAAAGAGGGCACCATTGACTATCTCAGAAAGTTTGGACTGGGACAGGACACTGGATTGGGCTTCCCCGCAGAGCCCCGAGGCATTTTACGAAGTGCTTCCAAAGTCAAGCCCATCGAACTGATTACGATGTCCTATGGGTACGGTCTGACAACCACTTTGACACAACTGGCTATGGCCTATGCCGCACTGGGAAATGATGGAAAACTCATGAAGCCTTTGCTGGTCAAGGAAATCACCGATGCCAACGGTGAAGTGATGGAAACCTTTGAGCCCACAGAATTGCAACAAGTCGTCTCCCCACAAGTTGCTCAGCAAATGCTGACCATGATGGAGACCGTTGTCGATGATGGAACCGCCAAACGTGCACAGACCCCCGGTTATCGTGTGGCTGGAAAAACAGGAACCGCAAAGAAAGCGGTGCCAGGTGGGTACTCTGACACCGATCGCATTGGCTCCTTCGTTGGATTGGTTCCGGCGGACAATCCCCGTTTGGCAATCGCCATTTCAGTGGACACTCCGACTGAAGGATATGCCTATGGTGGTGTTGTCGCTGCTCCTGCATTTTCTGAAATCGCGGCTGAGTCAATGAAAATCCTTGGCATTGCCCCAACAGAAGAAATTGAAGAATCCGAAGCAGAATCTCAAACCGTATCGGTCGCAGACGCCACTTTGCCACCTGCGGAAATTATTTGGACAGAAAAAGGTGAAATAATTGTTCCCAATTTGACCGGTCTTACGTTAAGAGATGCTTTAAGCACATTGCAAATCGCCAATCTCAATTTAAAATTCAAAGGGAGTGGACGCGTCGTCGAGCAGTTTCCAGCTGCTGGAACACACATCGCCCCCAATGAATCTTTTGAAATTGTTTTGCAATGATCTTTCCCTGCCTTAAACGTCAAAATTCATTGTGGTTGCCGTTCTTTATGGAAGACGTCATGCCCGTGTGCGAAAGTACACCACAGCTATGATGGTCGATTAAAAACATTCATTCCATCCAGACGGTTCCGCGCCGCGACCCCACAATGGATTTTGGCCCTTCCTTTTCCCTCTTTGCCATATGGGTTGCCCAATGCCCACGCTCTCACTGGATCAAATCCTCGAACAGTGTCCAGCGCAAATTTGCCACGCTGGCGCGTCTGCACCCACTGCAACAATAGACAGCATCGTCTTGGATTCAAGAAAGGCAACGACCACTTCAATATTCGTCGCATTGTGTGGACAGAACTTGGACGGTCGAAAGTTCATCCCAACGTGTAAGGCACCGATCATCTTGGTGGATCGATGGGACGCTGAATGGTCGCAAAAGGCCGAAGATTGGCAGAAAACGGTTCTCAAAGTTGACAACGCGCGGGCTTCAATGGCTGAATTGGCTGCCGAAATCTGCGACCAACCGGCTACCAAGATGACCATGGTTGGCATCACAGGCACCAATGGCAAAACCACAACCACTTGGATGCTTTCACACATTTTGAAGGCTTGTCGGCCCGGTGACACCATTGGTACCATTGGTACAATTGGGCATCGCATCAATGGAAAACCACTGCCACAACAAGATGGGTTCACGACCCCAGAATCCCCCGGTCTACAACGCGTCCTGCGAGAGTTTGTCCATCGTCAATGCTCCGTCTGCATTATGGAAGTTTCCAGCATTGGATTGATGATGCACAGAGTGGGAGCCATTCAGTTTGATGTGACTGCCTTTACCAACTTCACGCAAGATCATCTGGACATTCATGGCTCCATGGATGCTTACCTCACCGAAAAGCAAAAACTGTTCGACACCCATGTCGGTGCCAATTCAACAAGCATCTTGGTTGTGGATCAGCCTGAAATTGCCTCCACTCCAGTTCAAGCTGGCGATGCAATTCGAGTATCGACAACAACCCATCCCAATTGCGACCTGTGGGTCGATGAAACCGTATATTCTTTGGAAGGCACCCACTTCACCTTGCATACGGACAATGGCACCCATCGTTTTACAGTACCCCTTATCGGTCAGCACAACATTGAAAATGCAGTGGTTGCAAGCACCATAGCCCATCGATTGGGAATTTCTTTCGACTCCATCTCCAGTGCGCTCGCCTCACTGCCTCAAGCTCCCGGTCGACTGGAGCGCATATCCAGCCCCGATGGCTGGCACGCATTTGTAGATTACGCTCATACACCCGATGCACTATTGCAGTCCCTCAGTAGCCTTCGACCATTGTGTACTGGTCGACTTTGGGTTCTGTTTGGGTGTGGAGGTGATCGAGACAAACGTAAACGGCCTCAAATGGGTTCCATTGCTGCCTACAATGCCGATTGTGTCGTCGTGACGTCTGACAATCCACGTACAGAAAACCCCAGTACAATCGTTGACGACATTCTAATTGGCATCCCCCAAGAGCGTCTCAAAAGCACACACAGAATCGTAGATCGACGTGAAGCGATTCAATGGACCACACAGCAACTGCAGGCAGAGGATGTACTGCTGGTCGCAGGTAAGGGACATGAAACATACCAAGTCATTGGAAAGGTCAAGCATCACTTTGATGACCGAGAAGAACTTTTACGCACTATTTAACGCAGCATAAACCGATCATAGGAGGAAATATGCCCCCTGTTCAACTCAGCGCCACACAAATTGCCCGCTGGACCAACGGTACTGTTTTACAAGAAGGTACCGGTCAAGGACTCCAATTTGACAGTCGAATCCTAAAATGTGGAGAGTGGTTTGTTGTGCTCCAAGGTGCACGAGACGGTCACGACTTCCTCCCCATGGCAAAACAGAAGCTGTGTGCTGGAGCCATCGGACAACACATGCCAAAGGATTGGGAAGGTGGATTTGTCCAAGTTGAAGACAGTCTGCTCGCGTTTCAGCAACTGGCACAGGCTTTTCGACGGACCTTTCTCAATCCTGTCGTCGGTGTCACTGGCAGTGCTGGCAAAACGACAACCCGAGCGCTGATTGCCTCCGTTCTAGAAGGACTTGGAGAAGTGCATCAAACGCAGGGCAATTTCAACAACCACATTGGTGTACCCAAAACAATCACCGATGCCAGTGGACAAGAAGCCGCTTGGGTTTTGGAAATGGGGATGAGTGCACTGGGCGAGATTCATCAATTGCAGGAAATTGGGGAACCAACCATTCGAGTCATTACCAATGTGGGTGCTGCACACGTTGAGGGATGTGGAAGCATCGAAGGAGTCGCGCAAGCAAAGGGCGAACTCTTTGCCGGAGCGCGTTCAGGCGACACTTGCTGTATAAACTTAGACGACCATCGAGTTCGAAACATTCCAGTACCTGCTGGTGTCACTCAACTAACCTATGGTCGAGATCAGAATGCGGATATCCGACTGGACGATTGTTCCATAGAGGAATGGAGTACCACAGTCACAATCTCAACGCCAAAGGGAACTGTACAGGCAACAATTCCAATACCCGGTGAGTTTATGGCCCTGAATGCTTGCTCGGCAGTCGCAGTGGGTCTGGCTGCAAATGTGCCACTGAATGCCATTCAAGCCGGTCTGGAAAATTATCGTCCGGTCGGTATGAGAATGAAATTAGAACGAGTCGGTGAGTTACGCATCATCAACGATGCATACAATGCCAACGTCCTATCTATGAAAGCCGCACTGAAAACTCTGGCAACCCAACAAAGCCCGATCAAAATTGCTTTATTGGGAGACATGCTGGAAATGGGATCGGCTGAAGAAAGCGTTCATCAAGAGGTATTGGAGTACGCACAAAAATTAGACATTCAAATCGGGTTGGTCGGTCCCAGATTCACCAAAGCCTTGCTCAACATTTCACAGGATTCCACGACCGCAACTTGGATTGGATCGGCAAACACGAGTGCGGCATTTGTCTCTACATTCACCCCTCCCACGTCCGCCACCATTCTGTTGAAGGGCAGTCGTGGGATGCGAATGGAACACATCTTAGAACACATTCAGTCAAGGTCAAGCACCCAATGAAATCCATGTCTCACGTCGCCATCGTCGGAATGGGCTCCAGTGGACAGTCTGCTGCGAAATTGGCTGTTCACTTGGGCTACTCGGTTACCTGTATAGATCGAAATGCCTGTCACGTCCCAACCAAGTGCCAATTTGCTCTGGAAAAAGATGTCGTTCTGAGCAAAACCAACATCGAGCAAATCATTGTATCCCCCGGTGTTCCAAAGCAGAATTCAGTCTTGCAGCAGGCCATCAAACTGGGAATGCCCATTGTATCAGAACTCAATTTTGCCTCTGACCATATCCCTCAGCCGATCATTGCCTTGACGGGAACCAATGGAAAAAGTTCAACCGTTTGGTACATCAAACAAATGATTGAAGCACTTGGCAAAGTCGCGTTCTTGGGTGGAAACTTTGGACGGGCACTCAGTGAAATGGCGCTCGATATACAATCTGGGCAACACTATGACGTCGCAATCGTAGAAGTCTCATCTTATCAGTTGGAATGGTCGAATTCATTCCATGCCAACAGCGCAGGACTCTTGAATCTGACGCCAGATCACTTAGCCAGACACGGCACTCTCGAAGAATACTTGCGGTGCAAACTCAAAATCTTTGACAATCAAAAGTATGGCGATCGTGCCGTCGTCCCCATTCTTCCCAAGACAGTACACCCCAAAACGCCTGCCGCAACGTACTACTTTGGTCAAGAGTCTTCATCTACGTCAGAGAAAGAAACCCATGGGTGCTTCGTAGACAACAATACACTTATATGGCGTTCGGAAACAACATCGTGGCGACTTTCCTGTGCGCAAATCCCCCTATTGGGACGACACAATTATGACAATGTGGCTGCAGCGCTTCTTCTCATTGATGGGATCTTTCCCAATGAGATCAATCCAGAAATCTGTACAAGTCTGACACCCTTGGAGCACCGTCTGGAACCGATTGACCACGATGGACGTTTGTGGATCAACGACTCCAAAGCCACCAACATTGAAGCCACTGAAGCCGCCTTGGCAAGCATGACAGAACCCATCACACTGTTGTTGGGTGGTGCTGGCAAACAAGGAGCCAACTACACGCAATTATTGTCATTGATCCTCAACACAGTTGACGCCATCATCTGTTTTGGGCAAAGTGGCGAAGAGATTCAAGCACAGCTCAAAGAACATCTTCCAGAAAATATTTCCTGTGATTTAGTCATTGACTTGTCAAGTGCAATTCAATTGGCTAGACTAGAAAAAGACCCCCGACCTGTGTTGCTATCCCCCGCCTGTGCCTCATTTGATGAATTCACAAATTTTGAACACCGTGGTCGGTTTTTTACAGAACACATCCGACGACGGAATACCGAATGATTCGCAAAATTGATTACTGGCTCGTTTTCATTGTCACCCTTCTGACCATGGGGGGCATGCTCATGGTATTTTCTGCCAGTGCCGTTGGAAACCCCAATACCGTTGGCGCAGAGTTCAAGTATTTGATTCGCCAAGGTTTGGCGTTGACTGTTGGACTGGTTTTGTGTTTCGGCGCCTCAAGAGCCACCTCGAAAATGTGGCGAGGAAGCCACAAATACCTCTACATCGCGATGATTGCTTCGTTGATCCTGTGCTTGGTTCCAGGAATCGGTCATTCATCACACGGAGCGGCACGCTGGATTGGATTTGGTTCTGTCAATTTCCAACCGTCGGCATTTGCCAAGATTTCAGTACTGATCTCTTTGGCCGCCTTCTTACACGACAACCGTGGAAAGATTCACCTGTTGCCCGTTCTCATCAAGGCTGGACTCATTCCACTGGGAATGATTGGGTTCATCATCGTAGAGCCAGACTTTGGAACCTCTCTCATCATTGGAACCCTCAGTTTCTTTATGATGATCATTGCGGGTATGCGACTCAAGCATTTGATGGTTTCTTTCGTGGCGTTTCTCGGTGTTGGATTTACCGTTTTGATGTCGGCTGAATACCGTGTACGCCGTATGCTCAATTTCTTAGACCCTTGGCAAAGCCGACAGTCTGAAGGCTATCAAGTTGTTCAAAGTTGGATTGCGATGCACAACGGTGGGCTCACTGGACAAGGACTGGGCAATTCTCTGGCCAAAAGACAATTTCTTCCAGAACCTTGGACCGACTTCATTGCCGCCGTTATCGCTGAAGAACTCGGCTTCATTGGCATGCTGGTCATGATTGCGCTGTTTGGCGGACTTCTGTACCGTGGTCTACAAATTGCCCGTCACGCAAAAGACGCCTTCTCAATGTACCTAGCAACCGCGTTGACATTTATGATTGTTGGTGAAGCCTTCTTCAACCTTGGTGTTGTGATGGGGGTTGTTCCTCCCAAAGGATTGGTGTTGCCATTCATCTCCTACGGATCCTCTGCGATGATGGCCAACATGACAGCCATTGGCATCTTGATTGGGATCAGTGCAGAACGTCAAGAAACACCTGTATCTGAAGGCTGGTACCGTGCGCCCACGTCTACCGAAATGAATCCGTCAACAAACCAGTTGGAGGCACAGTCCAGTTGGAGCCCAACACTTGATCAACTCGATCAGTTAGAGGAAGCCTCTGTTGAGAACCCTGCGGTACAAAGCGTCACCAAAGAAGGACAGCAATCATGATGTTCCAAGGCAAAATTCGACACATCCACTTTGTGGGCATCGGTGGTTCAGGCATGAGTGGAATTGCTGAAGTTCTACTCAATCAAGGCTTTATCATCACTGGCTCCGACATGAAAACATCCAAAACAGTTGAGCGTCTTCGCTCTTTGGGTGCACAGATATCATTGGGTCACACAGCCTCCAATATAGATGGCGCACACGTACTGGTTGTGTCCACCGCAATCCCCAAAAGCAATGTGGAAGTTGTAGAAGCCAACAACCGTAACATTGCGGTCATCCCACGTGCTGAAATGCTCGCAGAACTGATGCGCATGAAATATGGCTTGGCCATTGCTGGCTCTCATGGCAAAACGACAACCACCAGCATGGTCGCCATGTGCTTGGTGACAGGGGGCATGGACCCCACTACGGTCATTGGGGGAAAACTTGATGCATTTGGATCTTCTGCAAAGTTGGGGAATGGCGATTATCTCGTAGCAGAAGCGGATGAGTCTGATGGTTCGTTCATGTTGCTCAGTCCAACCATCGCCGTCATTACCAATATTGACCCAGAACATTTGGACCACTGGGGTACTGAAGAAAACCTCATCAAGGGCTTTCATCAGTTTGTCTCCAAAGTTCCATTCTTTGGGTGCGCTGTTTTGTGCTACGACGACAGACGGGTTCGAAGCCTGATTCCGACCATCCAGCGACGCATCATCACCTATGGAATCGATTCCAAAGCTGATGTTCGAGCCATTCACATCCGACAAGATGGATTGAATGCTTCTTTCATCGTGGTGCACAAAAAAGAATCTTTGGGGCGCATCTCGATTTCATTACCGGGAAAGCACAACATTTTGAATGCCCTTGCCGCCATTGCCATCTCTTTGGAACTGAATATTCCTTTCGCGACCATTCAAAAGGGATTGAACAATTTTACAGGGGTCAACCGTCGATTCACCGTCACCCACCAAGGCTCTATCCAAGCCAACCAGTCTCCAGTCACGCTCGTCGATGACTACGCCCACCACCCAACGGAAATTGTCGCCACCTTGAGTGCCGCGCGACAAGCATGGCCCGACAGACGAATCATTGGTGTCTTTCAGCCACATCGCTTCACTCGCCTCAGAGATCACTGGGAAGAATTCGCCGGCGCTTTTGAGCACGTTGACCACGTGGTTGTGTGTCCGGTCTATCGTGCTGGTGAAAAGCCCCTTGACGGTATCGATGCCAACTCCATATCCAAAGATATTGGTACAAAAGCCATTACCGTTGCGTCTTTGGAAGCCGCCCACGACCACATTCAAAACTTTTGGCAACCCAATGATGTAGTCATCACATTGGGCGCCGGTAACGTAAACACCCTCTGCTCAACTCTAGGAGAACTGCTGCATGGCTAAGAAAACCAAAGCCAAAAAGGAATTGCACTGGACTGAAGAAATCGCCGCCGTTGAAGGTGCCTTCATCCACCAAACCCACAACATGTCTGACCACACTCCTTTGCGTGTTGGTGGTCCTGTTGACGCATGGGTACGGTGTCAGACAGTGGACGCGCTTCGGAAAGCCATGACGTTCATTCGCCAGCAGTCCTGGAAGGTGCACTGGCCTTTTGAAGATTGGCTGGTCAAAGACGGTGGCATGAACGGTGTTGTATTGCGACTGGAAGGTGAGTTTGAGCAGATTCAACGCGTTGAACATGGGATACAGTTGGGTACGGCCGCACTTTGGTCAAACCTCAAAGGCCATCCAGATGTTCCCGAAGAACTTCAACATTGGCCTGGGTCGGTTGGAAGTGCGTTGATGTCCGATCAAGCAGGAAAACTCTTTGCTGGGTTTGAAATAGAAATAGAATGGCTTCGTGGACGACACAAGCACCGTCGATTCTTCGATCACGAGACGCCCCTGGAAATCCCAAACAACACGCTTCCACTCTTCGTTCGCATCTTCAATACACGACGCCCCCGTAAGTTAAAGCCTTTGCGCAATGGACAGGTATTTCAGTTGGACAAGCCCCATTCTATGGATGAAACACTGAGGGAATTGAATCTCAACGCTGTACGCTTACGCACGTGGAAAGTATCTGAACAGAATCCAAAACACATCGTACACATCGGAAAAGGCTCCATTGAAGACTTGAAATTGCTGCAAAAGGCACTCAACCAAAGATTGCAACCCGCACGCAACACCAAACTTTCACTTCGCATCCCACTGATTGGCAGAAAATTGCCCCCTGAGGAATCCCAATGACCGAATATCGCTTTACCAAAGAACATCGTATTGGTGTCTTGATGGGTGGACTGTCATCCGAACGAGAAATATCCTTAAAGTCCGGCAAAGCAGTGGCCAAAGCCTTGCGCTCCAAAGGCTACACCGTCATAGAAATCATCGTCAATCGCGACATTGCCAGTATTCTGCTAGAAGCACAGATTGATGTTGCTTGGATTGCCTTACACGGTTTGTATGGTGAAGATGGATGCATCCAATCTCTGTTGGAGATCATGCAGATTCCATACACGAGCGCCGGTGTACAAGCCTGTGCTGTGTCCATGCACAAAACGACCACCAAACGCATCCTTCAGAATACAGAAGTGTGCTTGAGTAAAGACGCCCAGTGGAACGCATCTTCTCCGTTTCCCAGTGATTGGTCCGTACCCTTTGTCATCAAAGACCCCCTTGGTGGGTCATCGATTGGTGTTTGGATTTGCTTAACATCCGAAGATGCTCAAGAGGCGATTGCCGAATGTCAGCAACTTGGAGGAGAATATCTCATTGAGGCTTACACCAAAGGCATCGAAATTACCGTTGCACTACTCGATGGTCAAGCACTTCCTGTGATTACCATTTTGCCCCACGGAGAATTCTTTGACCTCAAGGCCAAATACACCAAAGGGGAAACAACCTATTTGGCCCCGAAAACAACTGAAGAAGTCATCTCTGAAGACAGTTTAATACCCCGAGATGTTGCCCTAGATGCACAGCGACAAGCTGTTGCGGCTTTCCATGCCTTGGGTATGAGAGGCATTTGTCGAGCGGACTTCATCGTACCCTGCACTGGCAGCCACCCAAATGTGACATTTGAACCCACTGTACGCCCCGTATTTTTAGAGGTCAATGCCATTCCTGGGATGACTGAAACCAGTCTAACCCCAATGGCTGCCAACGTCATCGGAATGTCCTTTCCAGACCTCACTGAATATGCTTTGCAAAAAGCCACGCTGGATCTACCATAAAAATCGAGAAAATTTACCGCATTTCCAAAATTTTCTACTATACTTACACACATACCCTCTACCGCTTTCCCTACATGTCTTCTCTTCCTTATTCCCCAATCGAACGACGCAAACTGTCTCATCGAATCCCGCAAGCAATTACAGCCCTCATGATGGTTGGTTTGGCAGGGTTTTTCGGTCATGAACTGTATACGTCCCCCATTTTTCGTGTTCAAGAAGTCAAACTCGAACAGCAAGAACGCGTCACGCAAACAGCCGTTCGACACTTGGCAAACATTCGATACAATCAGCACCTGTTGCTGTTCGATACAGTGTGGGCTGAAACCCAAATCGAACGACATCCATGGGTCAAAAAAGCACATGTGTCGAGAAGTTTTCCCAGCGCGTTGACCGTTGAAATCGAAGAATACACCCCAACCCTTTTGTTGGCGTTGGACAGACTCTGGTACATCGATAGAGACGGAGATATATTTCGAGCTGCCGACAGCCATGACATCAATCATCCAATCTTGACTGGCATCCCTACAGAGTGGACCACCGAAAATCCACAACTCGTGCAGGTCATCATCCGAGATGCGTTGGCTGTACGAAGTGCGTTTGATGTCCCTTTATTGGGTAGCGAAGAGAACATTAGTGAGATACATTTCCAGCGAGAAACTGGTTTCCAAGTGATTCTTCGAAATGGCACCACCATCTCTTTGGGCTTCTACGATCCAAACACTCGTGTAGCAAGACTTCAAAAGATGATCGCCAAAGGTCTAGACATCACCACACCTCAGCGCATCGATCTGGATTCTGAAAAGGTCGCCATTGCGAAACCTCTGAACTAGACGCTTCTCATTCTTCCAAAAAACTTTCAGTCCAGACAAATCTTCCGTCCAAACAACTTTCCTTCCAACATTATTACTCCCTTCCCTCCTGGAGTCTCCTATGAGCTTTGAATTAATTGAAAATGAAATCCCACGAGCAAAAATCCGCGTCATCGGAATCGGTGGTGGCGGTGGCAACGCTGTCAACAGCATGATTCAACACGGACTAAGCGGTGTAGAGTTTGCCGTAGTCAATACAGACACACAAGACTTGGAACGCTCACTCACCCCAAACCGCATTCAACTGGCCACTGAAGGCATTGGACAAAGTGGACGTGGTCTTGGTACGGGTGGAAAACCTGAATTGGGTCGAGACATTGCACTGGAAAACCGTGACTTGTTGCGCTCTGTCTTAGAAGGTGCCGACATGGTCTTTTTGACTGCTGGAATGGGTGGTGGTACCGGTACTGGTGTGACCCCTGTCGTCGCTGAACTCGCTCGTGAAATGGGTATACTTACTGTTGGCGTGGTTACTAGACCATTCCTTTTTGAAGGGAATCGTCGACGCAAGACTGCCGAAGAAGGTGTAAACAACGTCAAGCAATGTGTCGATACACTCATCGCAATCTCCAACCAACGATTGCTGTCGGCCTTCAAAAATATTGCTCTCAAAGATGCGTTTGTTGAAGTGGATACAGTATTGTATCAAGCGGTGCGCGGCGTTTCTGATTTGATCAACCTGTCAGGCTTTGTCAACGTGGACTTTGCGGACGTCCAAAGCATTATGTCGGGAAAAGGTATGGGCATCATGGGGGTTGGCGTCGCCGAAGGTGATCGTGCCGTGATCGAAGCAGCCGAAGCCGCTGTGAATTCTCCCCTACTCAACGAAATGAGCATGACCGGTGCTCGAAACATCCTCATCAACATCTGTGGAGGCGACAGTTTGGGAATTCACGCTGTTGATGAAGCCAACCGTGCCATTTCTGAAGCTGCCGACCCAGATGCAAATGTCATCATCGGAATGATTGAAGACCCCACCATGGGGAACACGGTTCAAGTTACCGTAATTGCAACGGACTTTGGTGAAGCAACCCAAGAGTACACATCCAACATCGAACGACGCGTTGTCGGCAGTGCAATTCCAGACACGCCAAACAACCCTGCTTCGACGCAACGACCAAACAAACCATCCTTGCTCAACACTCCCAAGAGCAATTGGATGATGGAAGAATTTCACTTACCGAGATTCCGCCGATGAAACCATAAGGTAGCTTGGTCGTTCAGACAAAGGTCTATGATAGAATACTGTTCAACCTTCAAGTGTCGTTGATAATGAATACAGTATCGTAGAATTCCAAAGGGAAAGCCATGGCTTTCCCTTTGTTGCGTTCACCACTTTCTACGTTCTGACCGAAGCCTTAGGATTTATGACAGTTCTTTTGAGGACGCAGAGCCAATACCATACGACCATTGAGTACCGTCTCAAACGTCTCTACTTGACCGGTTTGAATTAAGATATCCAACAATTCCTGCCTAGGCGTACCCGGTGGAGGACAGGGTCCTGTCGGTTTCCACTTATTTTCAAAATACCACCGTGTCACAAGTCCATCTTTTCCATTGAAATAACTCCAAGCCTCCACCAACTGATGCATCAAATCCTGCGCCACTTGTGTCTTTTGCTGTGGCTCTTTGAGAGTCGCAAACACTTGAAGACCAGCCCGTAAATCGATGATGTCATAGCAATGTACGCGCATCGAACGAGAAAGGCACTGCCCTCCCCACGTTGCAACATAGACAGGCTTACCGAAAGAATTCACTGCTTCCAAAGCAGGCACCAAATCTTCATCGCCGCTGAATACAACTGCAGCATCAAACGTGTCTCGTGCCGCCAGTTGCACCATCTCTGCGACCAATCGAGTGTCCACACGCTTTTCAACCTGATAGCGCATCTTCGCTTTGCAATGGGGACACGATGACTCGCGCTCTACAATCGGTTCTCGACGCACAAAGAAACCGCGCTTGATTTCCAATCCACCCAAGAACCGATCAAGTCCAGACTGATCTGAGTAGCCAGTGTAATAATATGCTCCAGTCATTCGAGCAGTTGGGTCAATTGATTGAACCACCCAATCTGCCAGTTGCTCATATTGGATTTCCCAGTTGGCATACTGAGCCCTCAAAGCCCGGTAAAAATTGTTGCCATCAAAAAATAAAGCGATACGCATCGCACACCTCAATTGTACAGTGAAAAGTAAAATGAAAAGTAAAGATGCATCTACCATGACACACCACAACACATATTTCAAGGATCGGTGGACAATTGTTGTCTATCTGTTGGCAACGATCTGCTTTTCACTTGGCTGTACCATCGAATCCAATGAGTCAAATGAGTCAAAGGATGAAATGAGTACTGAACAGTCTGCACTGTACCAACAAGCAACACTGTTGGCGCAACAGGCTCATCAATTGGAAAGTCAAATTGACGAGGTGCGCAGAGCAGACGTCGAAGATCGAGCCGTCGAAATACAAAAACTGAACAAGCAACTTTCGATCATGCAAGCAGAACAGGACGCACTCAACAAAAAAATGGATGCACTTCGAGATACCTTGAAGCAGGACCAAGCGCTCCCCTAATCACCCCTTAATTGATTCCTCTAGCTGTCAATATCTGTCGAACGCGCTGTTCGAGTTGCTCAAACTGTACATCCACGAATTTGGGGTTTCCCAAGTTTTCTTCCGCCAAGTCAATCGTCGAATCAATCATCGTTTCAAGCGTCGTTTCAATATCTGTGGGTACCTGTGCAGACGATACACAAAACAGCCAATCTTCGAATGTCTCGACCCCGTCGGTCGCTTTCGCCAACGATGCCAACATCGACAGTTGAATCGGCAAAGGTTCTGCAATGACCAGTACACTTGAAGGCTGTTCACTGCCAGTCCCTGTGTGAACAAAGCAATCCTTGATTTCTGTTTTGGATAAATGAACCTGTCGAGCCCGAGAGTTCCACCAATCCTGTGGATTCTTTCCCCGTTGAAGTTTCCAATACGCACGACGCAGATCTTCCTGATGCACACTGGCAACCCCAGTCGGTGGAACATGAATCTTCAATGCCTCCGTCGAACACCCAAGCAAACTCAGTATTGCAATCAACAATAGTCGTACTCTTTGAACCATCGGATGGTCTGCTCAATTGCGGTCTCAATCGGTTTGGGTTCGACCCCCAACTCTTGGGTCATCTTAGCACCAGTTCGGAATCGATTCTCCTGCATTGAGCGCAGGACATAGGGGTCTAAACCCGCAAATCGATGTGGATCGACAGCGATCAAAGGTCCACTGACGCTCGCTAAGAGTTTGGTGCCAATGCGTGGTACGGCAAACTTGGGTGGTGATGCCCCCAATACCGTTGCTGTTTTCTCTAACAATTCACGATAACTAAGATTGTGTGCGCCCAAGAGATATCGCTGCCCAGGCACGCCCCGTTCCATTGCGGCAATGTGTGCAGTGGCACAATCATCCGCCCCAAGAAAACACTTTCCTCCACTTGGATAGACGGGCAGACGTCCTTTGCAGAGCGATAGCAACATCTGTCCGGAAGTGGGTTTCACATCCCAAGGTCCCAAAATATAATCCGGATTGACCACCACGGTTTCCAAATCAGTCCACCCCAAAACGAGTTCTTCACTCTGACGTTTGGTATTGAAATAATGCCTCAACGCCCCCGTCGATCCATAAATTTTGTCTGGATTGATACCCCAGTCTTCACAAGGCTCAGTGGGATCGGGCAATGTCTTTCGAAACCCAACGGTGATGCTGGACGAGCAATGAACAAATCTTGGCACACCGACCTGCTCTGCTGCCCTCAACAAGGCACGCGTGCCAAATATGTGGACATTGGTCATGCGAGACAACCCTTCAACGGAAGGATCGAAAATGCCTGCCAAATGGAACACTCCTGCCGCACCTTCCATCACTTTTGCCAGAGCGTCTACATTGTCAGAGCGGTCAACCAGTGGAATGGCATGAAGCCCAACCGACAGTCCTTCAACGAGTCGATTGGGCTTTCGTATGATGCACTCAACTTGATGCCCTTGTTCGAGTAAGGCACGAACCAAATTTGCGCCTAAGAATCCAGTCGCACCGGTGACAACATACTTGGCCATAGTGGTCCCTCACTCTATTGGAGCGTTGGCTGCACTTGACGCGCAAACGCAGCCAACAAAAATCACTTTATTGAATCATTATCAATGCCAATGACGGATGGCCATTGACTAGACACAACCGTGAATCAGCGACGCTTAAACAACTCACGGGCAATGATCATTCGCTGAATCTGAGATGTTCCTTCATAGATCTGGAAGATTTTTGCGTCACGCATCAATTTTTCCACTGGGTATTCTTGAGAATACCCGTATCCACCGTAAATCTGTACAGCGTCGGTGGTGATCTGCATTGCCATGTCGGCACAGAAGGCTTTGGCCATTGAAGCGTACATAGTGTTTTGCAGACCCGCATCTTTCTTCGCAGCCGCTTGCCAACACAACAGTCGACCCGCTTCAATGTTCATCGCCATTTCTGCAAGTTTGAACTGAATGGCCTGGTGCTTGGCAATGGGTACACCGAAAGTACGACGTTGCGTTGAGTACTCTTTGGCATACTCAAATGCAGCACGGGCAACACCCACTGCAGCAGAAGATACCGCCGGACGAGTGTGGTCGAAGGCATTCATCGCCAACATCCAACCCATTCCGACTTCACCGACAACATTTTCATGAGGCACAACAACATTTTCAAAGGTGACTGAACGAGTGTCTGAAGCCCGCTGTCCCATGTTGTACTCTTTTCCACCTACAGACACACCTTGCCAATCGCGCTCAACGATGAAAGCAGTCATACCCTTGTAGCCAGCAGATTTATCGGTGTAGGCAACCACGAAATACCAATCTGCGACACCTGCGTTGGTAATCCACATTTTGTTGCCGTTCAAAATCCATTTGTCGCCATCGCGAACAGCTGTAGTTTGCAGGCTGGATACATCGGAACCCGCACCTGGTTCTGTAACAGCGTAGGCTGCCATGATCGGACGACCATTTTTCAACTCTGCGACTTGAGGAGCCAAGTATTTTTCGATCAAAAATTCGTCACCACTCACCAACACTGGCGCTTGGGCAAGCCCGTTGGCCTCCATCGCAGTTCCAATTCCGGAACATCCCCATGCCAATTCTTCAGCAATTAAGATTCCTTCAACATGAGATGCTTCCAAACCACCAAACTTCTCAGGAATGTGTACGTTCATCAATCCGGTTTCCCATGCTTGTGTGAGTACATCCCAAGCATACTCTCCAGTAGAGTCATGGTGTGGGGCGGCAGGACGAATGACTTCTTTGGCAAACTCATTTGCCATCTCTCTAAATTCTTGTTCTCGCTCTGACAATTGCAAATTGATTCCTTCGGACATAATTGTAAACCTCTGGTTTGGGTTGAAATGAAACGTCAATTACAATAGATTGTAACCCCAAATGCCAACCTTGCCATGGAAATCCCACGGTGAATTTCGCAAAATGGTTGCAAGATAATGCGTTGTTTAAACACCAAAACAGCGATACAGCAACAATAGTTCTATTAGAGAGGTCCGCTATGATTCGTTCAACCCCCACCCCCAATCCAGATGCCTACCTCTTTCAGGTTCAAGAAACCCTCATTCCATCTGGCACCTATGAATTCTTTCACGATCAAGACTTGTCTTCTTCCCCACTGGCGGAAGCCATCTTAGAAATTGATGGACTGGAGTTGCTGATGATTGCGCCCCGCTTTATCACCGTACGAAAGTTTTCAGAAGAATCTTGGATGGATTTGCTTGATGAAGTCACTGCGGCATTGGAAGACTTTTTGGCCAGTGGTAAAATGGCTGTCGTAGAGTCAGAACAAAGCCGAACAGAAGAAGCCAACAGTGAAGTTGAAGCGAAGATTTTGGACATCCTTCAAGAAGAAGTGCGCCCTGCAATCGCTCAAGATGGTGGAGACTTTATCTACCACGGGTTTGAAAACGGCATCGTAAAGCTTGAACTGATCGGTGCATGTGGCACCTGCCCCTCATCAACACAAACGCTTCATGTTGGCATTGAAAACCACTTGATGAGCGAAATTCCAGAAGTCAAAGGCATCGAACAAATCTTTTCTGATCAATAAAGACAGATCACTGACAAGACGATGTTGCTAGACAGTTGATTGCAGAAAGGTACACCCGATACCGAAAAACAAAGGACAACACAGAACCAAGAGCACCAACCAGCGACGCGTGGCACTCTTAGGCCTACAGCAACGGTTGCTGAACAGGTTGAACCGAGACCGAGTTCATAATGTCACGGGCTCGATCATAATGCTCACTGGGCACAAACAATCTGGAAATGCTCGCTGTAAATCGAGACTGGTCAAAGGCAGAGGACATTGCGTGCAACTCTTCTGCCTTCTTCCCCTCCAAGTCTGAACCCAACACATAAATTGGTGGTTGTCCAGGCTTCAAAGTAGAAAAGGACGATCCATGCATGGTTGAAGAATAGACAGGAATCCCCGCTTCCTTCAACGTTTGCTCTCGCGTATACAGATCCACTTCTTCTGCCGTGCCGTGACTTTCAAATGCGACTCGGTAAATGTCTTGTTGAACCACTCTTTGAGCCACGTAAATTGGAGATTTTCTCAACTGAACGTCCAAATCTGCATCATCCACATACAGATACGCGTCCAAGTCACTGGGAATTCGATAGGTACAGACAGGGTCTTGAATATACTCTTTCAGCATGACTTCAAGTGCTGTCGATTTTTTGTGAAAATAGACCATCAAAAACATGTGGTACCGCGAAATTAAGAAGTGGTCGACCGCATACAACGCTCGTCGATGCAACGCCAAGCAAACCGAAGAATCATGCTCCGTGGTTCGTGAAAGATGATTGTGGAGCCAAGATACATCAACCTGTCCATACTT